>NZ_JAWOTA010000001.1:0-432895 GCF_033338635.1 Vibrio sp. Vb1755
GAAAGCACCGGTCTTGAAAACCGGCATACGTTAATAGCGTATCTAGGGTTCAAATCCCTATCTCTCCGCCACTTTTAAAAAAACCGCTGTTCTTACAGCGGTTTTTTTGTATCTGCTGTTTTTTAACCGCTGTTATCGAAACTTCTAATTGATTTTTCTCTAGCTCTTTCTCCAAGTTTTTGCGTACCTACTTTGGGTTTAGTTTACGCAGTAATACCTTCAATCGAAGACATTTCCATACGTCTCATTTGGGCTTCAAATAGAGCTTTCTTAAGTCTCAACGTGGGATGCTTAAACGCATTTTGATAGAGTTCCAGTCTAAATACTGCGGATGCACTTGGAGAAAAAATGAAGCTACTTTACTGGTTAGATGAATGGCAAGCTCTTACTCAACAAGAACAAGAGATGGCTTTACCTATCTCTGGCTACGATTTACTTGATGATGTGTTTGTGAAGTATGAACTCGTCGATCTTAACAAGCCATTGTTGTTTACATTTTCTCCTTCCGGTACTGATGTGCAGGTACAAGATTTAACTCCGGATTTTTCTCCTTGGGGCTACGAGCTCGGAATACAACAACAAGTAAACATTATTGCCTTTCAACATTTAGGACAAAGTAATTGGTTCCGTAGTCGGAATTTGATTTTCTTTCTGGATCAGCTATCTGAGTTGCTTCATCCCTTCAAATGTCGTTTGGGTTATGGGCAAAGTCGAGGTGGCTTTGCAATTGGCGCGTTCGCTAACTTGCTGAAACTAGAACATCTTTTGTTGTTTTATCCTGTTAGCACTAAAAATAAAGCGTTAGTGCCTTGGGATGATCGGCCGAGTACTGAGCTTGCTCAGCAGTTTGCTTGGGAAAGCGGCTACCATGATCGAGATTTGGGCAATGCCAAAGGTTATATTATTTATGACCCATCCAATCGCATTGATCGTCTTCATGCTGAACGTTATCCAGAGCTTACCCATTTAAAAGTCGTCGGTATGGGACACGGCACTCAATCCACACAATTAGATAAATTAGAATTTTTTAATCTGGTGGCGCAGGAGTTTGTTCGCCATCAAACCTTAGATATTGACCAATTTAATAAGCAAATTCACGCTTTGTTTTAAAAGAGGACTGATATCAGAGTCCCCTGTAACCAGGGGGAGATGATCACACACTAAAAACTAGATTTTTAACACAATTGCTAGGCGCAATTTAGATGGAGGATTAATGAAGTTACTGTACTGGTTGGATGAATGGCTGGCTCTTTCTCGTGAAGAACAGCAAACCAGGCTACCGATGTCCGGGGAGGACTTACTTGATGATGTATTTGTTAAGTATGAGTTTGTCGACCGCAATAAACCGTTGTTGTTCACCTTTTCCCCTGCTGGTACGAATCTACAAGTACAGGACTTACACTCAGACTTTGCGCCTTGGGGCTATCGCTTAGCCCAGAAACAAAAAGTAAATATTATTTCATTTCAGCATCTTGGGAAAAGTAACTGGTTTCGCAGCCGTAATTTGATTTTCTTTCTAGAGCAGCTATCAACTTTACTTGAGCCTTTTGAATGTCGTTTAGGTTATGGGCTTAGCCGCGGTGGTTTTGCTATTGGTGCCTTTTCCAATCTATTAAAGTTGGATCAAGTATTGATGTTTCACCCGGTCAGCACAAAAAACAAAGTTTTGGTGCCATGGGATGATAGGCCAAGTACTGAACTAGCCCAACAATTTGATTGGGAAGGAAAGTATCACGACCTTGACCTTGGCGATGCAAAAGGCTACATCATTTATGATCCAACTAATGAAATCGACCGCCTTCACGCCAAACGCTACCCAGAGCTCACTCACTTAAGAGTCTTCGGGATGGGACATGGTACCCACGCGACGTATTTGAATAAATTCGGTTTTTATAAGCAAGTGGCTGTAGACTTTATACGTTATCAGAAGATAGATATAGCGCAGTTTCGTCATCAGACCAAAACGCTGCGATTAAAAGAAGATTACTATCAGTGCCTTAACAAGGCGAATGCGAGTTCACAGCATCGTTTGAACTTACTGAGTACCGCTCATAATGTGTTAATTGAAGAAAAGAAAGAACATGTGAAGGAGCATCAAGCGCAAATCGATATTCAGCCACTTGTTGATATTGCGATGAAGCATGAGCATGACAATCCGCAAGATGCAGTACAACTTTTGGAAGTGGCTCAGCAGTTAGTTCCGAATGACCCCGTTGTGGAGCACAAGTTGCAGCAACTGTCGTAGGCGAGTAATGCAGACTGGCATTTTGAATTTGGTCAGTGGCTTTTGTCGCTGGCCTTTTTAAGAGCTTATGGGTTGATATTTCGATGAAATTTAATGAAGCAGTACAAAATAAAAAGCCCAAGCAAATGCTTGGGCTCCATAAATGTTAATGCGAGTTTTAAAACTCTTTTGGCGCAAAGCCTGTCATCACATCAAGGCGAAGTTCTTTACCAACTTTTGTTAATGGGTGAACGATTACTAAGCCGCGTACGCGTTTTTTCAGTTTGCCGATGTCCGCTTGTTCTGCTTTGGTGATTTCACGAGAGAAAGGCATATCAAGTAAGCTTTTACGTTCTTTGTTCAGCTCATAGTTTTGCTTGTGCTTTAACTGGTTAAGCTTTTTGGTAAGCTGTTCTACTTCATCCGTGAACTTTGTAATCATTTCGTGATCACCACGAGAACGTGCCGCATCAAGTTTACGTTGGCATGTATCTAAACGGTTGTGCAGCTTTTGAATATCAGTTTTTATGCTCATGGTAATTTGGCTCAAATTTTAAATAGTCGAGAAGTATAGCATAGCTGAGATCACACGCTCTACTATACTTCTCGATTGTCTGGCTTTAGTTAATCAGTTCATTGCCCGATACGTTACCAGAGAAAAAGGCTTCGACGTTATCAAGCGTCACAGAGGCAATATTATTAAGTGCTTCGTGAGTCAAGAATGCTTGGTGGCCAGTAAACAGCACGTTATGACAAGCCGATAAACGGCGGAAAACATCATCTACAATGACATCGTTAGATTTATCTTGGAAGAATAAGTCTTTTTCATTGTCATACACGTCTAGGCCAAGCGCACCAATCTTACCTTGTTTCAACGCTTCTATCGCCGCTAGTGAATCTAGCAACTCGCCTCGACTGGTGTTAATGATCATTACACCATCTTTCATTTGCGCGAAGGCTTTTTCGTTCAATAAGTGATAGTTTTCTTCACTCATTGGACAATGGAGAGAGATAACATCCGCATTAGCGTAGATTTCTTCAAGCGAACAGTAACGGGCTCCCATTTCTAGCGCTAATGGGTTTTCGTAGGGGTCGTAGCAAAGCAGCTCCATGCCAAGCCCTTTGAAGATACGCATCGTCGCGATACCAATCTTACCCGTACCAATAACACCAACAGTTTTTCCGTAAAAGTTAAAGCCAACAAGACCCTCTAGCGAGAAGTTGGCGTCACGTGTGCGTTGGTAGGCCTTGTGAAGACGGCGGTTTAGGCACATCATTAAACCAACCGTGTGCTCTGCCACTGCTTCTGGTGAGTAAGCAGGAACTCGAACCACTTGTAAACCTAGTTCTTTGGCTGCTTGTTGATCAACTTTATCAAATCCCGCGCAGCGCATAGCAATAAGTTTGGTCCCGCCCAGAGAAAGCTGTTTAAGGACAGGAGCTGAAAGATCATCATTAACGAACGCACATACAACATCACTGCCGTGCGCCATCTTGGCTGTTTTTTCGGTTAGTCGGAAGTCGTGATAGTGAAATTCAAAATCGCGGTTATTTTTAATTTTATTAAAAGAGGCTTCGTCGTAGGATTTTGCACTAAAAAAAGCAATGTTAATCATGGTTCCCTCTCAAAAAGTACGGACTTTATAAATAAATATGCTTATAAAGTAATGCAACTTAGCCGCAATGAATAGAGAAATCTTCTTTTTGACTTTGTTGTATCAAATAACGATAAGAAGAACGCCTTTCAGCGAGTGCTATCTTACGGTTCCGCATTAGATACTGTTTGCTTTACGAGCATTAACTGACTAGCATTATCGCTCTTTTCTTGTTCACTTTATTAGCTTAGGCGTTACGACAATGTCAGTAAAATGGTTCTCTATGTTCTTGTGTTGTGTGTTTGCTTCGGGCACTCACGCAGCTGTTGACCTCGTTAAAGTCGACAAGTCTAAGCGTCGAATGTATTTGATGGAACAAGGAGCAGTGCTAAAAGAATACCGAATTGCTTTAGGAGCGAACCCGCAAGGACATAAACAAGAAGAGGGAGACAATCGCACGCCGGAGGGCGAATACACTCTAGATTATGTTATAGAGGACTCTGCTTTTTATCGTTCTGTGCATATCAGTTACCCTGATGCGATTGATACGTTGGAAGCGAAGCGCCGAGGTGTGTCCCCTGGAGGGAACATCAAAATTCATGGCTTAAAAAACGGTGAGAGTCAGTTGCCGATTTACATCCAAAGTTTTGATTGGACTAATGGGTGTATTGCGATTACCAACGAGGAGATGGACGAATTTATCCAGCTTGTCGAGATGGGGACACCAATTCAGATTGAGTGGTAACAAAAGGTCCCCTTTAATGTTCTGGCTCTTATAGGCTATGGCATAAAGCGCTGTGGATGATCACTAAAAATACCGTCTAACTGAGGCAGGTATTTCAGTTTATTTGGATTGTTCACCGTATAGCACATCACTTTGTAACCGGCTTGTTGGAGTTTGTTTATCTGGCGAGTACGAACCCAGTTAATATTTAGGTTGCAGCTATAGGCACTAACTTCTTCCAAAAGGCGTTTATCTTTTCTCGTAAAGAATTCACTTAACACACCCAATCGGTAGCCACTGCAGTATTTGTGCATCGCTCTAATGACGTCATGACTAAAGCTCGATAGGAGTACATTCTCTTGCGGCATTGGACTTTTTGTTAACGCATTGGCGAGAGTCTGCGCCACTTCTTCCGCTGGATGGTTGTCTACTTTAACTTCGATATTCAAGTTAAGCTTATTCTCAGTAGCTAAAGTGAGCAGTTCATCTAGTGTCACGATCTTCTCGCCTGAAAAGTCTGTGCTAAACCAACTACCGAAATCTAATGCTTTTAAGTCTTCCAGGGTGAGCTCATCAACACGCCCTTGTCCATTGCTGCATCGATTGACGGTATGATCATGGCAAACCACTAAAACATTATCTTTGGTAGGCTGTATATCCACTTCCACCCACTTCAACCCCAGGTCAATGGCTGCCTGAATGCTTATTTTTGTATTCTCAGGGTATGAACCTGCCACGCCACGGTGACCAATTAATAACGTTTCCATTCGCTTTATCTTTTGCTTTGCGGTTGCCTGATTGTACTCGTTTTTTCTATGAAGATATATCTAGGTGCATATTGTTAGGAACCTTTAGTACAAGTGAACATTAAACTCTAATAGTACGTTGCTGCTTCTTGGACTGAGTCCTGTGGACTTAAAGCCTTAGAGTGTGTAGTTGTTTAATTGGTAAATGAGTAATAAAATGCGAACCATTTTTATTTGAATGGTGAGTGGTAATGTCACGAGTTTTGATAGTCGATGATGACGTTCCTTTGTGTGAGCTGTTAGAAGCGGTTTTGCAAGAGGAGGGCTACATCGTATCTTCTGTGCATTGCGGTGAAAGTGCGCTGCAATATATGGAAAAAACGCCTGTAGATCTTGTATTGCTTGATGTCATGTTACCAAACCTTAACGGCATGCAAGTTGCTCGTAGGATCTGTCAGCGCTTCGCGACACCTATTCTAATGCTTACCGCTCTCAACGATGAAAACTCGATGCTTGATGGTTACCAAGCGGGGGCCGATCAGTATATCGGAAAGCCCTTTAATGTCGCTGAGCTTCTAATGCGCATCAAAGCGATTCTTCGTCGTGTTGGCTTGGAACGTCAACGTCAGACGATGTGTAGTACCGTTCAAACGATCAGCGACCAGCTTAATAGCTTACCCCTCACAAGTACGGAAGCTGAACTATTGAGCTACTTGGTAAAAAACCAAGGAGTCGTGATTTCAAAAGCAGAGCTTCAAACTGAAGTGTTAAAGAAAGAGCTGAGTCCTTTTGATCGCAACCTTGATATGCACATCAGTAACATACGTCGCAAGTTAGTTGAAGCGGGGCTTTCCAAGCAACATATCAAAACCTTCCGTGGCAAAGGTTACAGTTATTTAGAGGCTGTAAACCGTTAATGAAGCTCCGGTGTCCACCTTTTATTGCAAAACGTAAAGACAGCTTAGCGTTCAAGTTATTTAGTTGCATGACCGCAATTGTCATTAGTATTTTGGTCGTGCAATCCTTAGCGGAACAAGCTCTGGTGAAAGCCATGTTGAAAGTGCCCGATAGTGTGCGAGAAGAAATGCTAGACCTTGCACATCAAGCCAATGTATTGATTGAGCACGGAGACATGGACGAACTTGCTGACTGGGCAAATGCGCAAAACTTTTATTTATTTGTGTTGAATGAACATCAGCAACCAGTTACGCACCGTCTGATGCATCCGCACTTCGAGTTCAAACTTCAATTTAAGAGAAGCATTGATGATCAACTTGAGGGGAAAGTGAATCGCCCCATCATCAATATTCCTTTAGTTCATGGCAATACTTTAGTGATTCAATTGCCACATCGACTGCACCCTGCAAATGACTTCATTCTGTATTTCTCTATTCTCAAAGTCGTGATTGCAGTGGTTATTTTGGCGCTCTTTTCGCTGCTAATGGCACGTAACTTACAGCAACCATTGGATCGATTGAGAGAAGCAAGCAAAAAGCTATCTAATGGCGATTTTAATGTCAGTGTCGTGAAAGAGCTGAAGTCGAGCACGCGTGAGTTTAACGAGTTAGCGCAAGATTTCGATCACATGACGCAACAGATTCATTCTCTCGCTGAAAAGCAGCGACTGCTTATAAGAGATGTCTCTCACGAATTGAGAACGCCGTTAGCGAGGCAGAACTTGGTTCTGCATCTTTTGCGAAAGCGTGTTGGAGAAAGTGAGCAAAGCCTAGTGGCAAGGCTAGAAGATGAAGCAAAAGAGCTAAACCATTTGATCAGCGATATATTGGAGTTCAGTCGCTTGGAAAATGCGCGCTTCGACAAAGCCACGAAACGCTGTGATTTAGAAGTTTTGCTCTCCCCGCAAGTAGAACGTTGCAAAATAGATTTGAAGTCAGAACAGACGTTGTCTTTCCGCTCAGAAGCTGTATGTGCTAAAGCCATTTGTGAAGAAACGCTGGTCATTCGTTGTTTGAACAATCTTATTGGTAATGCCATTAAATATTCAGGACCAGCATCTCAGATAGAAGTTTCTCTGGAAAATTATGTCAAAGAAGGGCAGCAGTTCACCACCATGTCAGTATCTGATGATGGGCCTGGTATTCCAGAGAACAAGCTGGTCGATATTTTTGATCCGTTTACACGCTTAGATGCTTCTAGAGATAAAAAGCTTGGTGGCTACGGTTTAGGTCTTGCGATTGTCAAAGAATCCATGCGTATTATGGGTGGAGCAGTCACGGCGAAAAACCGTGAGCAAGGCGGTTTGAGGGTTACTTTAGTGTTCAAGCAATAAGTATGATTAAGTCGTAATTTTTGTGATTAATGTCACATTGTCATGGCGCATCATCAGAGAGTACTTTACAAAAGTTTGCAAATGCAAAGAATGTAAATTTAATGCAAATGGTAATACTTATCACTTATATTCACCCGCGAAATAATTAAGAGGGAATCGCATTCAACAAGTATGTGACCCGAAAAATAATAATCGGAGTGAAAGGATATGTTTACTAAGAGCCATTTGGCGTTAGTGATCGGTGCAGTGTTAGCAACACCTGCAGTGGCGGAAGTTCAAACAGACGAACATGTAGTTGTAGAAGGTCGAGAGTTCGGCTACAAGGCAGATACAAACAGTACAGCAATGCGCATGGAAATGACGCAGCTGGAAACGCCGGGACAAGTAGCGGTTATCGATGAAACGGTAATTGATGAGCAGCGTGCAAGTACACTTGGTGAAGTGCTACGTAACGATGCAAGTGTTAGCGCGGGTGGTACAAGCCGTAACCGCGAACGTTTCTCTCTACGTGGTTTTGAACTTAGCAGTTCAGACGGTTTTCTTCGTGATGGTCGTCAACACTGGTCACACTACCGTCAGCCAATTGAGCTTTTAGAGCGTGTTGAAGTGCTTAAAGGTCCATCAGGTCTGCTATACGGTAAATCTGAGCCGGGTGGTTTGGTAAACATGGTTTCGAAAAAA
Source organism: Vibrio sp. Vb1755 (assembly GCF_033338635.1). Lineage (NCBI taxonomy): Bacteria > Pseudomonadati > Pseudomonadota > Gammaproteobacteria > Vibrionales > Vibrionaceae > Vibrio > Vibrio sp. Vb1755. The sequence continues at coordinate 8,261 of NZ_JAWOTA010000001.1, forward strand.
CCAACAACTCAAACACAAGCAAGTTTGAGTCAAGATCTAGGTTCGAATGATCACTCACGCACTGTGCTTGATGTGAGTGGCGCGCTAAATGATGCAGAGACACTGCGAGCGCGCGCAATTTTTGCCAAAGAAAGCTACGGCTCTTGGCGCAGGTACGGTGATGGCACTGAGCCTAAAACAGATCGTACGGTAGCTGGCCTAGTGGTTGAGTACGATATCACAGACAACTTTATGGTATCGGCTCATTACGATCGCACGAAAGACGACGGTAGCGTGGACTCTGGCGCATACATTGTTGATGGCAAAGCGGTTCGCGGTGATAAGTACATTTGGGATGCGCAGTGGTCTGAAATTGATAACGAAGTAGAAAACTACGGTGTCGATATTAATGCGCAAGTCACGGATAACGTGAACGTAAAAGCAGGTTACAACCGCCAAGACTTTAAGCGTTTTGATGTAGAGTCTTACCCTAAGTTTGATCAGTATGAAGAGTTAAATACGATTAAGCATCGAGGCAACGATCGCTCCGATAATTGGGTATTTGATACTGCATATATAGATGTGACGACGGACTTTACTTTGTTCGGTACGGAAAACACGTTGTTAGTGGGCGCTAACTACTTAGATTACAGTTATGATCGCTTTATGGCATTTCATAATGAGGCGAGTATTGCGCCAGGAGAAACGGTGCCTAAGCCTAGCTATAGTAGTTCGAGGAAATCACCAACAGCTGAGTACGATACTTGGGGTATCTACGCGCAAAATATGATGACGATTAATGATTACTGGCAAGTGCTTGCAGGTGTTCGTTATGACGAAAAGCGTGATGATGAACTGACCGAAAACCAAGTTTCTCCAAAGTTAGGTGTGATATTCCACCCATCGACGAATGGCTCGGTTTACGTTCAGTATTCTGAAAGCTTCATGCCTCAAGGTGAAGTCAGCAACGGTAGTCGTACCTACATCAATGAAGGTGAGAAACTCGACGCTGAGCGTGGTATCTCTTATGAAATCGGTACGAAGTGGGAACTGTTTGATCAGCGTTTATTTGTATCTGGTGCTGTGTTTGATATCACGTTAGAGAACATCTCGCTGGATGTTGAAAGCGGCAAAGATGCGGGCGGCAATCTCCTACACAAGAAAACGCAAGGTGGTGAGCAAGTTCACAAAGGCGCTGAGTTAATGGCTCAAGGTTTTGTGACCCCAGAGTTGTCGCTAACCGCTTCTGCAATGTATTTGGATGCAGAGCTTAAGAAGGCAGAAAGATATGAAGGTAACCGCCCTGTAGACGTGCCAGAGTTCTCGGCAAGTCTATGGTCTAGCTACAAGGTTCAAGACAACACTAACTTAAACCTTGGTTTGATTTATGAAGGTGATCGCTACGGTGATGCAAAGAACACCTTCAAGAAAGATGGCTACGCTCGCGTTGATATGGGCGTGTCATACAAACATAAGTACGATGAGAACTTGGATATTATTGCTCGATTCAATGTCGAAAACTTATTCGATACTGACTACTTCGCAGGTGGTGGTAGCACGAATGGCGAGCAAAAAGGTGCGAGTGGGGTTGTGGTTGGAGAAAGCCGCAACTACATGGCAACAATCCAGTTCAAGTACTGATAACAATTTGATTATTAAAGGGGAAGGGTAGTCTTCCCCTTTGGTCGTTTTTGGAACACAGAAATATAACTCGTATGAATCTAATGAAATCAAGTATCGCTCTGTTGATATCATCGGTTTTGATTCCCGCTCACGCGGCGAACTTAAACGATGCACAAGCTGTGCAGAGTAAAACAAACCAGTCGTCGGCGGTAAGCCAAAAACGTATTGATGCAAGCGCAGAAAAATCACTTACTCTAGAAGCTGAAATTGAGCAGCTGCAAGAGGAAGTCGGTAACTTGAAGATTTATCGCGATCATCTTGCAAGCCTTGTTGAAAGTCAAAATCAAGAAGTTGATAGCTTGAACGAGCAAATTGAGCAGATTGCTCAAACTCGTCAAGGTGTCGTGCCTTTGATGTATCACATGCTTGAGGGCTTAAAAGTGCTCGTCGCTAACGACAAGCCTATACGCAAAGCGCAACGTGAGGAGCGAATTGCAAAGCTGGATTCCATGATGACGCGTGCAGACGTTGCGGATGCAGAGAAGTTTCGTCGTATTTTAGAAGCGTACCAAATTGAAATGGATTACGGCACCAAGCTTGGCGTTTACCAAGGCAAGATTAACCTGGGTGACAATGAAGTTGTGGAGGCGGACATTCTCTATTTAGGCCGTTTGTCTTTGGTAGCGCGTAGCTTATCTGGTGACACATTTTGGAGCTGGTCGCAGCAACAACACGCATGGCAACAAGTGGGTTCTGAGCAAAAATCAGAGCTAGACAAAGCGTTCGCTATGGCGAATAAACAGATCGCGCCGAGCATGTTAACTCTGCCAGTGTCGTTAACCGCTGCGGAGGGCAAATAAATGATGAAAAAATGGTTATCGGTTGCATTAATCTCGACAGCCGCATTAATGCCTCATACAACTTTTGCTAGTGATGCGTTGTTACAAAAGGCGCAGCAAGAAAATCGTCAACAGCAATCGCACAATGTCGCGCGTGAATCAGGTTTTAAGCAAACAGAGCAAGAGCTACAGACTATAAAGAATAAATTGGTGGCAGAGCGGGCTGCTCTTCAAGCAGAAGCGGACTCATTAAGTGTTACCTTCGGTGAAAATGAAGCAGAACTGGCACAGCTAGAAGAAAAGTTGCGTCTAGAAACCGGGAGCCTAGGTGAGTTATTTGGCGTCGTTCGCCAGAACGCAAAAGAGCTAGAGTCTGAGCTAAAAAGCTCAGTAACCGGTGTTGATGCAAACTCATATCAGAAAGATATCGATGCTATTGTTGCGGCTAAATCACTGCCAACGTTGACCCAACTTCAGGCGATGTGGCGCAGCATGGAAGAACAAATCAAAGCAAGCGGTGAAATGGCAAACGTCTCTTTCACACTGCTAAATGGCGAAGGTCGTGAACAAACGGTTAATGGTGTTCGTCTTGGTTCTATGGCGCTGCTGGATAAGACTGGCTACGTTAAGTGGAATGGTCAACGCGGAGACGCGGTAAACTATCTTCGTCAGCCTGAGAACGGTCCAACAGCGAATACTATTTCCTCTGGTGACATTGATGCACTTGTCATTGATCCGTCACGTGGCATTCTTCTTGAACAGCTTGCAAACTCACCGACTTTGGCTGATCGCCTAAATGCGGGTGGCGTTGTCGGTAAAATCATCCTTGGTTTATTGGCTATCGGCCTATTGATTGCGCTCGTACGTGGTGCATCACTGATGATTTCGCGCCAGAAAATCATGAAGCAACTGAAAACCCCAGCGCAGCCAGGAGACAACCCTTTGGGTCGCGTGCTAGCGGTATACCAGAAAGACAAGCATCGCAGCGTAGAAGCGTTAGAACTACGTCTTTTGGAAGCTGTTGTTGATGAGCAAACCCACCTAGAAAAAGGGTTGTCGATGCTTAAGCTTCTTGCAGCTCTAGCTCCTATGCTTGGCCTACTAGGCACGGTAACGGGTATGATCGAAACCTTCCAGGTCATCACTCAATTTGGTAATGGTGATCCGAAAGTAATGGCGGGTGGTATTTCAATGGCACTTGTGACTACCGTACTTGGCCTTGTTTCAGCCATGCCTTTGCTATTAGCGCACAACGTATTGAGCTCTCAAGCAGAAAATATTCGCAGTATCTTAGAAAAACAAGGCATCGGTTTAGTTGCAGAACAAGCTGAGCGTGATATGCCGAGTAACAAAAGCCATTCTAACACCTTAGCGGAGAACGCAGCGTAATGGAGCAGATCCTACTCAGCACATTGGGTTTGATCAGTGAGGATTGGGCCACAACCTTGATGAGCTTTATGCAGCAAGGTGGTCAAATCCTATGGTGGTTGGCCGCCGTCGTGGCGGTGTGCTGGCTGTTGGTTATGGAGCGAGTTATTTATCTCACAACGGTTTTCCCTGGGGTAAAAAAACAGCTTTGTGAGCAGTGGCAAGCAAGATCAGAGCACCACTCTTGGTACGCGCATCAAATTCGTGAAGGATGGATTGCAAAAGCGCAAATCGAACTGCGCCAAAACCTATCGACTATTAAGCTACTTGTGGCGGTTTGCCCAATGCTAGGGTTGTTAGGGACGGTGACAGGCATGATTACGGTGTTTGACGTAATGGCATCGCAAGGCAGCAGCAATCCGAAATTGATGGCTTCTGGTATCTCACTTGCTACGCTGCCAACCATGGCGGGTATGGTAGCAGCGCTTGCGGGCATGTTTATTCATGCTCGCCTTAGCAAAGTGTGTGAACGAAAAGCTATCCAGTTAGAACAATCTTTAAGGAGTCAAAAGTGAGACTCGGACGCAGACCTAACCAACAAGATGAAGCTCAAGTCGATTTAACCTCGATGCTTGATATCGTCTTCATCATGTTGATCTTCTTCATTGTGACCAGTTCGTTTGTACGTGAATCCGGTGTAGAAGTGAATCGCCCTCAGGCTTCTAATGTAGTAAGCCAAAAAGACGCGGGCATTTTTATCGCAGTAACGGCAGCGAATGATGTGTACATCGACAAACGAGTGGTTGATATTGAGCGTGTTGAGGCCTCTATTGAGCACCTGTTACTTGATCAGCCTGATGCTTCGTTAGTTATCCAAGCTGACGAGCATGCTTACAATGGCACTGTCGTGAAAGTGATGGACGCTGCAAAGGCGGCAGGTGTGAAGAACATTGCATTGGCGGCGGAGAAACCTTAATGGGCAGGCTGTTACTTGCACTACCAGCATCACTGTTAATTTCTGTGAGCTTGTTTAGCTTTATGGCGTGGATGGTTGATAAAGGCAACCAGCGTGCGCCAGAAGCTTCAGAAGCCGTTCGTTTTGATATGGTGATGGTAGAGAATGAAGCAGACGTGCAGCGTCGTCAACGTTCAGTGCCGGAGCAACCAGAACCACCTCAAGCGCCGGAGCCAATGGATCTGTCTCAAGCTGACACTCAAATGGAACCAATGAGTCAGATGACGCCAGTCAGTGCTTTAGGTTTAAACACTGCCCTTGAAGGCATCGCGATTAGTGCACCAAACTTGAAGGGAACAATGGGCAACCAGCAAGCACTGCCGTTGTATCGTGTTGATCCTCGCTATCCAAGTAAGGCGCTGAAACGTAGAGTGGAAGGTTATGTCATTATGCGTTTCACGATCGATGCAACTGGACGACCAAAAGATATTGAAGTGATCGAGGCTGAGCCCGAGCGCATGTTTGAAAGGGAAGCAATCCGTGCGCTTAAAAAATGGAAGTATCAGCCAAAAGTTGAGGATGGTGTGTCAATTGAGCAGTTCGGACAAACCGCTAAAGTGGAGTTCAAGTTAGCCAAATGATGAAAAAATTCTTAATCGGTACGGTATTAAGCCTGAGTGCACTCTCAACCATTGCCAGTGAGTTAAGCCAATACACCGCAGCGAGAGTTCAACGAGCACATAATTTGGCTCAAGAAGAGAAACTGAAAGAAGCGATTTCATCTCTTGAAGCTATGGAGCTTTCTCGTGGATATGACCAAGCTTATGTCGCTCGAATGTTGGGTATTTTTTACTGGCAGAACGAGCAAACTCAAGCGGCGATTAAGCAACTTGAGTTGGCAGTCAATAGTGGTTTGCTACAAGATGAGCAAGCATGGCAAACCCGAAAAATGTTGGCTGATATACTGCTGAACGAGCAACGTTTTTCTAAGGCTTTACCTCATTACTATGCCTTGAGCAAAAACATTCCTAAAGGTCAAAAAGCGCATGAGCTATGGCTGCGTATTTCCCAATCTCATTATCAACTGAGTCAGTGGCAAAAAGTGCTTTCAGCAATGGCTCGTTATGAGAAATTTGGTCAGCCAGACAAGCTTGGCGCATTGTCGATAAAGCTTTCTGCTGAGCTAGAACTGAAAAAGTGGAAGCCGGCAATCTCGACCATCAAACGCTTAATCGTGATTGAACCTGAGCGAATTGAATGGTGGCGTCAGCTTGTTGCTCTATACCTACGGGTTGATGACAACAAACGTGCCCTAGACTCTTTGGCGTTGGCAAAACTGAAAGGGTTACAACTTAGCCAAGATGACTTAAAGCTGCTGGCACAATTGTACGCGAAACGAGGTATTCCTGAGAGAGCTGCGTTGGTGATGAACGAGCTAGAGGATGTAAACTCGAATAGTAAGCTAAAAGCTCAGCAAGCAACGTATTGGCAAATGGCAAAAGAGTGGGAAGAGTCTATTGATAGCTGGCGTATTGCAGCTCAGCTAGATAGGCAGTATTACTGGAACTATTCTCAACTGTTGGTGCAAGAAGGCCATTATAAAGATGCCATTGCCGCGCTCGATAAGGTCAGAGGTCGTAAAGCGGATGTTGCACTTATCAAAACTCGCGCTTACTACAAACTTAAGCGGTTTGACGATGCGCTCGCTAATGCCAAAAGAGCGAATGAGATTAAGCCATCGAATCAGGCAAAGAGTTGGGTTAAGTATCTATCACAGCTACGCAAAGTAGAATCGACGCAGAACTCATAGCGAACATTTTTATTAAATACCCGAGCTCAGTCTCGGGTATTTTTTTGTTTAAAGTAAACAATGTAAATTAAATGCCAATACGAATGATTATCACCTAAATTATGCCCCACATTTATTGGTGATGATTGTTTCTATGTTGCTTAAAAGCAAAGGTGTTCAAACTTGGGCTCGCCGCCTACATATCTATATTTCGATGGCTCTTCTCTTAGTTACGCTGTTTTTTTCAGTAACTGGTATTACCCTCAATCGCCCCGAATTGTTTGAACGCAGCGAACCTATCATTCAACAACATACTCTGACGGTTCCGCACTCAGTTTTATTCTCACATTCAGATACCTTTCAACCTAATCGTGAAGGGCTGGTGGCTTTCTTGACTAAAGAAACCGAGCTTCGCGGCACTCCCTCCGCACTAGATGTGTATACCGAAGTTGAGCAAGGTGAGTTGTTACTCGGAGAGCTTTCTATGGATTTTAAAGGCCCGGGTTATAACGCTACGGTCTTTATTGATATGACTACTGGTGCAGCAGACGTCGAAACGACGCACTACGGTATTGTTGCGCTGCTGAACGATCTACATAAAGGACGCAACAGTGGTGGGATTTGGAAGTGGTTTATCGACGTCACTGCGCTTTTGATGGTGTTTTTTGTTCTTACAGGCGTGTGCTTGTTACTGCCTAAGAAGAAGACGCTCAGAACGTCAATGCAATGGATGAGCTTTGGTACGTTACTGTCGCTCGTAATTTATTTTGTTGCTGTTCCATAACAGCTTTTTTAGAGAACACTTATGTTGAACACAGGAAGATTTTTCCGCCGTAATCACTTTTGTAAAGCCGCTTTGATCGCGGCTTTTACTCCTTTCTCTCTTTCCGCGGCGCCTCTACCAGATAACGCGAAGGTCGACTTCGAACTCGAACTTCCAAAGATAGATACCTCAATGTATGCACGCCCTTATGTGGCGGTTTGGGTTGAAAACGATCAGCGTAAACCGGTTAAAACCATCCAGTTATGGGTAGGGAAAGACGAATGGTTAAAAGATCTACGCAGCTGGTGGAGAAAAGCGGGTCGTTATGATCGTGAACTTGTTGATGCGGTGACTTCTGCAACACGTCCTGCTGGTCAATACCGCTTTGTCTGGGATGGAACCAATGACGCAGGGGAGCGTTTGGAACAAGGAAATTACACGTTGTACGTCGAGGTCGTTCGTGAACACGGTGGGCGAAACTACTTACGTCAAAAAATAACGCTAGCGGACAGTGACGTGCGCTATGAGCTTAAACCAACACAAGAGACGGGTGTCATCACCGTCAATTATCAAGTTAAGTGATTAAAGGACACAACAATGAAAACCAAAATGAAAGCAGTGGCATTGGCGAGTGTAATGGCAATGGGATTGGCTGTAACCACCACCGCACAAGCACATCCACGTTGGGTTCTGCCCTCTCACTTTACGGTTTCTAAAGAAGGCGGTGACTGGCTGACATTTGATGTTACTGCCTCTCACGGAACGTTTGTTTTTGATAAGCCTGCGGGTAGTGATCAGGCATTTGTGGTGATGCCGGATGGTCGCTCTGAGCGTCCTAACTTTGTTGTTCGTGGCAAGCGTCGCTCTATGTTTGATTTCTTTTTTACAGAAGAAGGCACGCACAAAGTCGCGATTAATAATCAGCCGAGCTACTACACACAATACAAAGCGGGCCGTCGTGATACGGTGAAATGGGCGCGAGCAAACAAAGCTGAGCGTGGTGACGTGCTTCCTGAGCAAGCGCGTGATGTGGTTACTCAACTAAGTTACACCCGAGCAGAAAGCTACATTACGGTTGGTATGCCAACGGACAAAGCGTTGGAGATTGAAGGCAAAATGCTGGAGATGAAACCGATCACGCATCCATCGGACATCATTGAAGGTGAGCCTGTGACTTTCCAGTTTTTCTTTAACGGAGAGCCACAAGAGGGCGTTACTGCTGAGATTACACGTGAAGGTACCATGTACCGAAACCATCAAGAACAAATCGATGTGGTGAGCGATAAAGATGGCAAAGTGATCTTCACGCCAGAAGTCGCCGGGCGCTACTTAATGAAAGCGAACTACAAAGGTGAATTAAAAGATAATCCATTGGCGGATAAAGCGAGTGCCAATGTTCACCTTACGTTTGAAACTCAACTTAACTAATCGAATTAGGCTCAGCAATTGCTGGGCCATTTTGGAATTATCATGAATAACACTTCTCTTCTAAAAGCGGTTTTGCTTTTTTCTGGATTTGCGTCCTTTCACGCTGCTGCACATTTTCCTCTGATGAGCTGTCACTTGGCGCAAGATAAAGTGATTTGTGAAGCGGGCTACTCGGATGGATCGACAGCGGTCGACTACGATGTCGAAATGTACGATTACGACGACAATCTGATCGCCAAAGAAAAAACAGATAAGCGTTCCATCGCAGAATTTACTCACCCTGAAACAGATTTCTATTTGGTATTTGATGCCGGACATGAAAGCCCGGTGGAAGTGGATATCGTTGAGCTGAAAGAGAAATGAGTGTACAGAAAGTTCGCCCTGATGATGGTAACCGAGAAGGAAAGTGGGTCGCACTGACAATCGCAGCAATTCTCAGTTCAGCAGCCATACTTATGCCCTACCATCAGGTCGCGACTGAAAAGCCAGACATGCAGTCTCATCAAGTGTTAATCACGGATTTACATCAAAATGAGTTGGGGTTGATCGCTGAGCTTAAGCTCGCTCATGAAGAGATTCGTGATTTGCAGTTAGATACCGGAACTTGGCCTGAGATCTCTGATATGGAGGTGCTTTGGATTGCTCCGTTCGTGAAAGACCAAAACTGGAAGCGTAAAGGTTCTCATCAGTGGCAACGAATTGATGACGGTGTCTACATTGGCGTGAAGACCAGTGCCCAAGGCTCTGCTTCCATGCTGTTGGATAGCCGCAGTTCTCAAGCTGATATTTGGTTTAATGATTCTAGCCGTTCGTTAAATGTGGAGGGACTAAGCGATCTAGCTAAACGCCACGATTTCGGGTGGAAACAAATCGTTCTGTCAGACTCTTCCTCTCATTCTCACGCCCATTAAGACAACATAATTGATAAGTACTATGATCAAACGCTCTCTTTTACGTCGTATTCTTACAGCCACCGCGTTATTGACGGTGTCTTCTACTGGCTTTGCTGCCGATAAACTCAGTATTGGTATTACGCTTCAACCTTATTACAGCTATGTTAAAGCCGTTGTTGGTGAGAAGGCGGACATCGTTCCTTTGGTTGATGCTGGTTTTAATCCTCACAACTATTTGCCACAACCTAATGATCTTAAGCGCTTAAATGAAATGGACGTAATAGTGATCAATGGTATTGGTCATGACGATTTTGCACTGAAAGTGATCAAGGCTTCTCAGCGTGATGATCTCGTGGTTATAGAAGCGAACAAAGAAGTGCCTTTATTGCCCGCTATGGGGCAGTCTGTTGGTCAAGGAGCAGTGAACCCTCACACCTTTGTCGGTCTATCAACAACCATTCAAAAGGTTTACACCATCGCGAGTGAGCTAAGCCAATTGGACCCAGACAATGCTACGTTCTATCGCCAAAATGCTCGTAAATACGCGAAAACATTTCGCCTGATGAAGCGTGATGCAATGTTGTCTCTTGGTGAGTTGGACACGGCTGGTATGAAGGTGGCGACAACCCACAATGCTTACGGATATATCCTTCAGGAGTTTGGTGTTGACGTTGCCGCTGTCATTGAGCCTGCTCATGGTGTAGAACCAAGTGCAAGTCAGCTACAGGAAACGATAGAGAAAATTCGTGAATCGGGCATTGATGTTCTGTTTTATGAGCTCAATATGCCGAATCGCTTTGTTGATACCATCGAAGAGGCGACCGGGGTGCAGCTTTATCGCTTTTCTCACATGACTCACGGTGAGTATGAGGCTGATAAAGTCGAGGTTGAGATGCGAGATAATGTGGAAACACTAATCGAAGCCATGAAATTTGTGGCGAGTAAGCGAGCAGGGGAAAAGGCGTGATGACTGGACCTTCCGTTTCCTTAAGTAACGTGGGCCTAAAATACGCCGACAATATCATTTTGCAGAACATCAGCGCCGAATTCGAGAACGCGAAATGTCACGTGATTATGGGACCGAACGGCGGTGGTAAAACCTCTTTGCTTCGTTCGGTACTTGGACTCACGCCATTTTCGGGAAACATAGCGCTCAATTGGCCAGAACCATCAGCTGCATCGGGGAAGATAGGGTATGTGCCACAAAAAGCGATGTTTGAAGCAAGCCTCCCGTTAACCGTGATGGATTTTGTACTGCTTAACCAAACTCGTATCCCTCTATTTTGGCGACGTAAAACGAAACAAACTCAACATGCCCTGGCCCAGCTGGATCGCGTGGGTATGGCAACGCGTAGCGACCGTCGTATGGGGCAACTCTCTGGCGGTGAGCAACAGCGTGTTTTGTTTGCGCAAGCTTTACTGGATGAGCCCAATTTATTGGTTTTAGACGAACCTACAACTGGCATGGATGAGCAAGGTGTTCGATATCTTGAAGGTTTGATTCATGAAGTTGTTGGAGAAGGCAAAACGGTGGTGGCAGTACATCATGACGTGACCGCCGTGCGCCGTTTAGATGCGCAGGTCCATGTCGTAAATCGTCAAATTGTGGCGTCAGGTCACCATTCAGATGTGCTAAGCCCTGATCGTATAGAAACATTATTCAAGCACTACACAGCAAAAGTGGAGGCTGCATAATGGATTGGTTGCGAGAGTTAGCGGTTAGCGGCGTTGAAGCTGGATGGTTAAGCGATAGCTTTTCTTATGCCTTCATGGTAAACGCAATTGTGGCAGCGCTGATATTAGGACCATTACTTGGTGGTCTTGGTACATTAGTCATCGCCAAGCGACTGGCTTTTTTCTCTGAAGCGGTTGGGCATGCTGCGCTTACCGGAATCGCGATTGGTGTGTTGCTCGGTGAGCCGCCAGAGAATCCGATCATCGGATTGTTTAGCTTTTGTATGATTTTTGCGCTGTTGCTTCACTTTGTTCGTAATCGTACGAATGTACCTTACGACACACTGGTTGGGGTTTTTCTTGCATTAGCGTTAGCGGTTGGTGCTGCGCTGTTAATGTACGTTGCTCGTAAGATCAACATTCACATGTTGGAGAACGTGTTGTTTGGCTCGATCTTGACTGTGACGGACAACGATATCCTTATTTTAGCGATCAGTTGTTTGATCATATTACTGCTTCTTATTCCAACGTTTAACCGCATTTTGCTAACTTGTATCAGCCCGGATATTGCACGTGTACGCGGCTTTAATACCAGCTTTTATGATTACTTATTTGTCATGATGATCACCTTGGTCACCATCGCCGCGGTAAAGATTATTGGCGCGGTATTGGTTGGTGCATTGCTACTGATTCCTGGTGCAACGGCTAGGTTATTGACTAAACGCATGGGCAGTTTTGTTCTCCTTTCTTCTTTATTGGCAACCATTGCGTGTTTAATAGGAACCATACTGCCGATGGAGCTTGAGCTACCAGTGCCATCAGGCGCATCCATCATCATTGTTTCTGCGGCATTTTTCCTAACAGCAACGGTTTACCGAATTATCCAAAAAGCGTAACCCTTTTTATAAAGTAATGAACATGAAGATAAAAAAATTAGCGATAACTTTTGGTTTGGTTATAGCGACAACACTTCCATCGTTGGCAAGCGCCAAAGACATTTTAACCAGCACTCCCGTCACGTACATGTTGTCTGAGCAACTCATGAAAGGTACAGGGATAGAGACTCAGTATCTGCCTCCAAAGCGTTACGGCGTTGAGCGTCTTGAGAACTGGTTCGCAAATAAAGGTACAGAGCAAGTTAAGCAAGCGGGTCAAGCCGCGACGGTTGCTATTACTCTTGGTGCGATTTGGAAACAAGACCCGACTTATGTTTACGCTCGACAGGGCAACATTCACTTGATTGAAATCGATGCATCGCAGGCCATTTCTCCTAGAGCTCAAGGAGTTGCAGTTCTGACATTGGAAAACGGGTCAACATCGAAGTACGCATGGCTGAACCCTACAAACTTAATCCGAATGGCGGGCATTGTTGGAGAGGATCTACAACGTGTATATCCTGAACACCAAAAGGCGATTCAAACGAATCAACAGGCTCTTATGCTCAATGTGCGTGAACTGATCAACCAACAACAGGCAGAGATCTTCGATAAAGGCATCGATTCAGTGGTACTGATGAGTGAGTCATTAGAGGACTTTGCCTCTGGCAACCAATTGTTTGTGGTTGGGCGCGAATTTAAGCCGGAACTTGAGTGGACAGAAGAAGACAAATTATCTTTAAAAGCTCAGTTTGAACAAGATAAAACGCTATGGTTAGTGACGGATAAACGACCGTCGAAAACCTTGACATCGCTTATTAAACCGAGCCGCATACTGCAAATTGATGTTATTGACCGCTGGGGCAGTAACGGTATCAAAACTGAGAAGCCACTCGCACGTTGGGAGATGTGACACGTAAAAAGCCACAGATTTTATGATGGGGAGTGAAAAGTTCCCTATTTTTTTGTGATTAAGCTCAAAATGTGAGCATTGATACCACTGGTTGCATAAGAAAGTGTTTGTTTCATTTCTATTTCATTACTACTTTGTTATGTGTTCGTTGCGATTGATTCGGATTTAATCTGTTTCTAAGCGAACCGGTACAAACAACTATACGGATGTTAACAATGAAAATGAAAACTCTAGCCGTTGCAGTGGCGGCACTAGCATGTGGTTCACAGGCCTTCGCAGCAGAAGTTTACAACAGCGATGGTACATCTTTATCGATCGGCGGTCACGTTTCAGTTGGCGTGGGTGAGTATTTCGAAGAAGAAGTAAAAGTTCACCAAGTGTCTCCACGTATCAATGTTGCGGGCAAGAAAGACATTGGCAACGGTATCACTATCGACGCTAAAGGCGAATGGGCACTTAACTACCTAAATGGTGGTAGCCAGTCGTTTTCAACTCGTTTGGGCTACATCGGCGCGACCCACCAGCAGTTTGGCCGTTTAGTGGGAGGTACACAGTGGTCTCCGTACTACGATGTCGCTGGCGTTGCGGATCTACCAATCGCGTTCGCGAACGACTTTTTGTACGACAATCACAACAATCTAGGTACTGGTCGTGCTGAAAAAATGATCAGCTACCGTAAAAGCTTTGAGTTTGGCGAAGGTTTTGCTTTCAACCTAGGTCTTGGTTGGCAAGGTGAAAATGATGATAGAGGCCTATCATTACAACAAAACCCTAACACAGGTCTTCCAGAATACGTTTCTAAAGGCAGCAAGTATGACCAACGTGGTCAAATCGCACTGAGCGGCTCTGTTGCGGGCTTTGGTCTAGGCTACGTATACAGCGGCGGTGATGTTGAGAATTCTGGTCTAGGTACTAAAACTGCTGAATCACACCTTGTTTCTGTAAATTACGGTGAGTATGGCTCTGGTCTGTACGCAGCTGTTGTATACGGCATGAACGAATACTTCTACGAGATGCGTGAAGAAACTACTCAGATTGAGGGCCTACTAGCGTACGGAGTCAACAATTGGACGTTCAGCGTTAACTACGAAGGTGTAGAAGACGACAAAGACAACAAGACAGTTTCAAGCGAAACTGCGCTACAAGCAGAGTACGCAGTAACTCCTGCATTCGTTACTTTCGCTGGTTACCAGTTTGACCTAGGTAACGACTACAACAATGAAGAGAACGACTACTGGACTCTAGGTGCTCGTTACTACTTCTAATAAATAGGCCAGTTTCTACTGCCTAAACACATTTATTGTGTTAACGCCTACTCGTTGTGAGTAGGCGTTTTTCTTTCTGCTATCCTTTGGCTATAAGAGACGCTAGTCATTCTGTGCTTAGGTAACCCCACTCTTTGTTTAGAGAGTGCGTCTATAAAAAATGCCCGCAACTTGCGGGCATTTTTGTTGTTAGAAGAGATGCAGTTCTATTAATACGCTTATTTTTTATCGAGTAAATCGAGGAAGAAGGCATACTCTAGCGCATCTTCTTTTAAGCGCTTAAATCGACCAGATGCGCCGCCGTGTCCGGCTTCCATATCGGTTTTGAACAACAAGACGTTATCGTCTGTCTTCATTTCACGAAGTTTGGCGACCCACTTCATTGGTTCAAAGTACTGTACTTGAGAGTCGTGCAAGCCAGTCGTTACCAACATGTTCGGGTAGTTTTGCGCCTTGATGTTGTCGTAAGGCGAGTAACTCAACATATAGTCATAGTATGTTTTGTTATTTGGGTTACCCCATTCATCATACTCATTGGTGGTCAATGGAATCGATTCATCGAGCATGGTGGTTACCACGTCCACAAACGGAACATGTGCACCGATACCGCGGTACAGTTCTGGTGCTTGGTTGATGATAGCCCCCATTAAGAGACCTCCTGCAGAGCCACCAACAGCGAAGACTTTATCTTTCGCGCCGTAGCCTTGTTCAACCAAACCTTTAGTCACATCAATAAAGTCGTTGAATGTGTTTTGCTTGGTTAGTTTTTTACCGTCTTCATACCAAGGGCGGCCAAGCATTTCAGATCCACGAATATGAGCAATGGCGTAAACAAAGCCGCGATCCAATAGACTCAAACGTGTCGAGCGGAAAGTTGGCTCAATGGTTGCGCCATAAGACCCATAACCATATTGGTAGAGTGGATTCGTACCATCTTTCTTAAATAAGTCTTTACGATACACCAAAGAAACGGGTACTTCTTTACCGTCACGGGCTGTGAGCATGATGCGTTCTGATTGGTAATTGTCAGGATTAAAATCACCAAGTACAGGTGTTTGCTTCATGATTTCTGACCCGCCCGTTGTTAGATCGAAATCGTAGTAGGTTCCTGGAGTGGTTAAACTGCTGTAATAAATACGAACTTTCTCGTTATCCAGCTCTAGGTTACCTGTCAAATAGGCAGCAAACGCATCGTCATTAAATGTGAGGGGGAATTCTTTTCCTGTTGAAAGCTGACGTACAGTGACGCTTGCTAGGCCGTTAGAGCGCTGCTCATAGACGATGTGATCATCGAATAACTCGAAGTCGACAAGTTGAGTGTTGTCGTCTGCGGCAATCACATCTTGCCATTTAGAGCGGTCATGTATGTCATTTTGATGAACTTTCATCAAACGGAAGTTGACGGCTTGATAGTTAGTATAAATGTAGTACCAATCGCCTAGCTTAGAAATACTGTATTCAATGCCATCTTCGCGAGGATAGAACGGTTTCGCCTTTGCTTTAGGGTTGTTCGCATCAATGATAGAGACCCCACTGGTTTCTGTACTCGAATGCCAGATATAAATATCTTCGCCATCTTTGCTTTTGCTTAGTGAGGTGTAATAGGCGCTGTCGGTTTCCTCAAAAATCAGCTCATCGTTGCTTTGTGGTGTGCCCAATACATGACGATAAACTTGGTAGCCCAATAAGGTCTGAGGATCTTTTTTGATGTAGTAAAAGGCGTTGTTATCGTTCTGCCATGCGACAGCGCTTGAGGCCCCTTCGATTTCATCTTGTAGGTAATTGCCTGTTGTCAGGTCTTTGATCTTAAGGGTGTACACGCGGCGGCTTAATGTGTCTTCGCCATACGCCAATAAGTTTTCATTCGGACTAACGTATAGGCCGCCGATACTGAAAAATTCATGTTCTTTTGCTAGTTCATTGACATCTAAAATGATTTGTTTGTCTTTGCCTGCAAAGTCTTTAGCTCGCAAATGGACTTCGTACTCGTTATCTCCGGTCACTTCACTGGAGTAGAAGTAGTTGCCTTTACGAACCGGTACTGAGTTGTCGTCTTTTGCGATACGCCCTTTAATTTCTTCAAATAGCGTATCTTGAAATGTTTCAGTGTGCTTTAGAACGGTTTCTGCGTACTGATTTTCTTTCTCTAGGTGCTGTAAAATTTCAGGGTCTTTACGTTCGTCGTCACGCATCCAGTAGTAGTTATCAACGCGGGTATCGCCATGAATAGTCATCGCGTGAGGGACTTTTTTCGCAACCGGAGCTTGAGTTTGTTGAGCAACGATCTGTGTTTGGGAGTATTGAGTCATGCTGGGGATTCCTTGATTGCTGCATCCGGCGACAAGCGCGACCGAGACGGCCAACGTAGTTAAAGTGAAACGCATCTGATTTTATCCTTATTGTACACCCAAGTGGCCTCATCCTGAGGGCTGGGCTTTCATTTTGTTAGTGGTTTTCAGTTGTCCATTCTTTGTTATGGGGTATGCCGAAAAAGTGAGAATCCTCAATATTTTCGAGTTGGCTACTCAATTTGAAGGAAGCTGAAAACACATTGTGTAAGCAGCTGTTATTTTTAACAAATATCAATTCGAAAGTTAAATCATTCTCATCGGGAAATCGATATAGTGTGATATGAAAAAAGGGACACACTTGTTGAGTGTGTCCCTTTGGATTTTGAAAGTAAGCTGATAATGATCAGATAACTTGCGGTACTTCGTTTGAGTGATTGTGTGCTCGATTCACCCACATTAACCCAAGCATTGCAATTACCGACATTGCCATCATCATAATGCCCAAAGGCATCTGGTTATGCGCTGGAAATAGTGACGCGAGCAAAGTTGCGACACCTGCCCCCAAGTTTTGCATGCCACCCAATGTCGCGCCTGCTGTTCCTGCATGGTATGGGAATGGCGCAATCGCTCCAGTTGTTGCTGCTGGGAAGAGAATACCCGCACCCAAAAAGTACACGGTTGCGCCTCCAACTAGCGTTAACGCCGTGGTCAAACCAAACAAGCCTGGGATGAGCACAATAGCAGAGCCCACAAAAATAGAGACCAAGCCTACGTTTAAAGCACGACGCTCAGAGCGACGTCTTGCGATGTAGCTAGATAAGCCCGCACCCACCAAGTAACCTGGGATCGGCAATATAAACAGCAAACTTACCGTTGTTGCAGGTAATTCTAATACCCCACCTAACAACACCCCAGCCGCCGCTTCGAATACACCTACACCAGCGAATGTTGCAACCAGGCAAATCAAAAAGCCTTGAAAGCGACGGTCAGACAAAACGTGTTTGTAGCTTTTGGCTACTGGTTCGAATTTGCGTTTCTCTTTTGGTAGCGTCTCCATCATGCTTGTCATCATGGTGATCACAACCGCGATAGCAAATAGCGCTAAGAACAAGTAGCTCGACCGCCATCCGAAAGCTTCTGTTAGGTAACCGCCTAATACTGGTGCCATTAATGGTGAGAAAATCACACACATGCTAATTAAGCTGTTTGCTCTGTGTAGATCAGAGCCTTCAAAGCAATCGCGAGTCAGAGTGCGTGACATCGCACCGCCGCAGCCAATACCTAAGCCTTGGATAAAGCTACCAATCAAGAACCATTCAAATTGATGTGCAAATAATGCCACCAGTGTACCCGCGATGTAGATAAGCAGCCCGACGATGATGATCGGTTTGCGTCCCAAGCGGTCCGATAGTGTGCCATACGCAAATTGCGACAAGCCATATGGGATTAGGTAACAAGCCATCACAGCTTGAAGTGATGACGCAGATACCAAAAACTCGCCCGCCATATGACCGATTGAAGGCACGTACATTGTCTGGGTCATTTGACCCACGGCAGTCAATATAGCGATTAAAAAGGTAAGTTTCGCTAATGGAAACGAAGCAGACATTTGCGTATCTCTCCAAAAAATTTAAGACGTAAAAACCCTTAGCACTCTTTTACAGAGTGCTAACTGAATTCTTGTGTTGCGGGGGGTATTTGCGCGAGATAATAGTGCTTGCTTGTATAATTAGCAATCGAAAAGTGTGAAGTTGAGCAAGATAAAAATCTATGATTTCAATTAGAAAAACTAATCCGATTTTGTTTTCAAAAAGCGGTGCATTTCTTTGTCTAATTACGTTAAATTTTTTTACTTTTCGTGAATAGAATGAGCCTTATAGGTAACTGGTTTTAATGGTTAAAGTGCAAAAATAAAGCGTCTGATCGGTTGAGGTGAGTTCAAGATGAAACGAGTGAATAAAAGGTAGAGGAAAGCATCAGAAAGAAAAGGGAGCCGAAGCTCCCTTAGAAATGATTATGTCTATTCGCGCTCAGATGCGTATGCGTAAAGCATTTCTAGTGCGATGGTTGCTCCCGCTAGTGCGGTAACATCACTGTGGTCGTATGGAGGCGATACTTCGACAACATCCATACCCACGATATTCATGCCGGCTAAACCACGAATAATTTTCAGCGCTTTGTCTGAGTTCAAGCCACCACAAACTGGTGTACCAGTTCCCGGTGCGAAGGCCGGGTCTAAGCAGTCGATGTCAAAAGTGACATATACTGGCTTGTCTGCGACGGTGCGACGAATTTCTTCTAGGATCTCGTTCACCGACATGTCATTCGCTTGCATCGCATTAATCACATTGAAGCCGTGATCTTGCTGTTTGTACTCCGTACGAATGCCGATTTGTATTGAGTTCTTCGCTGAGATCAAACCTTCTTTCGGCGCATGGTAGAACATCGTACCGTGGTCGTATGAACTGCCATTTGCATAGGTGTCCGTATGAGCATCAAAGTGAATCAACGCCATTTGGCCATGATGCTTCGCATAGGCACGCAGGATAGGTAGCGTAATGAAGTGGTCACCGCCCAATCCCAACATGGTTTTACCACTTTTTAGAATTTCACTGGTTGCCGCTTCAAGGCGGTAAGTAAAATCTTCCGCATCACCGCAATCGAACACGAGATCACCTGCGTCGATCACTTTCAGTTTATCCAATACGTTGAAGCTCCAAGGGAACTTCTTACCTTCCCATGCCAAGTTGACTGAGGCACGGCGAATTGCATCTGGACCCATACGCGCACCTGGACGACCAGATGTTGCCATGTCCAGAGGGACTCCCAACACCACAACGTCTGCGTCTGCCGATACCGGGTTACGAATGTACGGCAGACGTAAAAACGACATAGAGTTGGAGTAAAGCGAATAATCAGTTTTAGTAAACAAATCATTCATATCAGAAGTCCTCTAAATAGGTGTATCCTGCTAGACCTTGTTCTAGTTCTGCTAGGATTTGTGCTTGTTCATTGGCTTCAACTCGCTGTGAAACCAATTGTTTATAATTGTCACGAATCGCATCCACGTCGATATGAACGTAGCGCATCATGTCTTCTACACTATCACCTTCGTTGATGTAACTGATCTCAAATTGACCACGTTCATCAACATTGACTACAGCACTGTGGGTATCACCAAATAGGTTGTGCATGTCACCAAGGATTTCTTGGTATGCGCCTACTAGGAAAAAGCCCATTAGGTACGGTTTGTCTTTGCTCCAAGCTGGTACAGGTAGCGTGCTCTCGATGCCTTGACCATCAACGTAGTGATCGATCGCGCCATCAGAGTCACATGTGATGTCCAACATCACTGCACGACGCTCTTCCGCCTCGCCAAGACCAGAAAGTGGCAGAACAGGGAACACCTGATCAATACCCCAAGCATCTGGTAGAGATTGGAAGAGAGAGAAGTTCACGAAGAACTTATCTGCAAGACGTTCGCTCAACTCGTCCAGAATCGGACGGTGGAAGCGATTCTTAGTGCTCATCTTTCGGCTTAATTCGAAGTAAATGCGTAGTGACAATTGTTCTGCCCACGCACGTTGTTCCAAGTTAAGCACGCCTGTAGCAAATTGAGAGTGCACTTCTGCCAAATCACTTTGGGTATCATTGTAAATCTCAATTAACGCACGAGCGTCTGTACCATCTTGTAAGTTTTCCCAGTTTCGCCACATGTTTTGTAGCAAAAGCGGAGCGTCATCATCAAGCTCATGTACTTCTTCCGGTAGGTACGACTCGGTACCAATTACGTTAGAAATCAATACAGCGTGGTGCGCTGTTAGCGAGCGACCCGATTCCGAAATGATCACTGGCATTGGTTGTTCGTATTGCAGACACACATCGCCCACTGTGTTCACGATATTACGTGCGTATTCTGCAAGGCCGTAGTTCATCGAATTCGATGATTGGCTGCGTGTGCCGTCATAATCCACTGCCAAGCCGCCGCCCACATCGAAGTACTCGATGTTTGCACCGAGTGCGCGTAGTTCGCAGTAGAAACGTGCAGACTCGTTCACACCATTGCGTACATCACGGATGTTTGCCATCTGTGAACCAAGGTGGAAGTGAACCAGTTGCATCGCGTCTAGGTTGCCTTCGCGTTTAAGACGTTCAATAACGCTAAGCACTTGCGATGCTGATAAACCAAACTTCGATTTTTCACCGCCACTTGCTTGCCATTTCCCTGCGCCTTGAGAGGCGAGGCGAATGCGTAAACCAAGGCGCGGTTTTACGCCCAAACTTTTCGCTTCTTCTAGTACCAGATCCAGCTCAGAAAGCTTCTCTAGTACGATGAATACCTTGTGACCCAGCTTTTCACCGATCAGTGCAAGACGCACATACTCACGGTCTTTGTAGCCATTACACACGATTACGGAGCTACCTTGTTGAGCCAATGCAAGTACCGCCAACAATTCTGGCTTGCTACCCGCTTCAAGACCAAGCTGCTTGGTTTCTAGTTGAGCTTGGCTCGCTAGAATTTCATCCACCACTTCACGTTGTTGGTTTACTTTAATTGGGTACACCAACAAGTATTTGTTTGGATATTGGTATTCTTCAATTGCTTGGTTGAATGCGTGGCAAATACCATGCACACGTTGGTGCACGATTTGCGGGAAGCGTACTAATACAGGCAGATTTAACTGCTTCGCTTCTAGCTCATTTACAATAGCGCTGAAAGGGATTTGATGTGCACGATCACTACGTGGTGATACATATACTTCGCCTTGGTCATCAATGCCGTAGAAACCTTGGCTCCAGTAGTGAACGTTGTAGTCCGCGCGGATGCGGTCTAATTTAGTTGCTTTTTCCAACTCGATTCTCACAAAAATGTACTTAACTCCTTAATTAATTAGAAGGAAAAGTACAAAAAAGCAAATCATGAGGTATTTACCTCATACCCTGACACGAACTCCGTGTGCGCGCATTAACGGATAAAAGGGCCCTTGAGTCTAATGATTAAAATCTATCATCTCGATTATGATTTGTTGTCGTCGCTACGTGTGAATATTTGTTTACCGAAGCGTCCATTCTGCTGTTATAGTTGGTCTGACCAGTAAGGATTCGGTCATGAAGCATCTCACTAAAATAAGGACATATTTTGCAGCTGCACAGAATTCAGGGGTACATTCAGACCATGTATCTCGCCGAATATCCCGATAGATTATTGTTGCTTGATGGTGCCAGTCGAGCAGACATTCCTCATCTTAAAGACTTTATTGAACATCAACTCCATCGTCCTTTTTCTGATCTAAAGTTGGTTGTTGTGACCCACATGCATCCAGACCATGCTGGTGGTGCGCACAAACTACGTGACTTAACAGGATGCAAGCTATTGGCCGCAAAGCGAGAGAACCAGTGGTATAGCGGTGTAGACGGTTGGCTAATGCATTTGACCGATTTGATGTTAGCACGCTGGATGGCGAATCGGATGCGTAAACCAAAGCAAAACCTGTGGTATTCCCGCAAGCTAAAGCCAGATATTGAACTTATTGATGGAGAGTTTATTCCTGGATTTGATGATTGGCAGGTGCTAGAAACACTAGGGCATACCGACCGAGATCTGTCGGTTTATCATTCTGAACAAGATGTACTGTATGTGGCGGATTTAATGGTGCAGGTGAAACAGCATCTGATTGCGCCGTTTCCCATATTTCATCCGAATCAATATCGGCAATCATTAAAGCGTGTGTTTGAGATGAATCCGCAATGTTTGCTTTTGGCACATGGGGGAGAAGTGACTTTGGATGAAAAAGCGTATCAGCACATTTTGAATACAGCGCCGACTAAGCCAATGACGCACTGGCGAGTGACAAAAGTTAAAGCGAAGGGATTGTTGTTTGCGTTATTTCGTAGGAAGTAGGCTAAGATAAAGCCAGACGAGTGATGCTCAACAAAAACGTTCGATCACTCATCTGAAGCTACGGGGTTAAGATGCCAATAAGTGAGATTGGCTAGGATCAACCAGCACTTTGTCTGCCATACCCTGACGACCTAACAACATCATGTAAGTCATTTTTTCACGGTTAGTCAACGTAATGTCGATTGGCCATTGTTGGTCGCCCATACGCAGCATCGTTGTGATCACGCAGCGGTGCTCAAAAGTACCGTTAGAAGATTTAACCTTACGGTTTGCTTTTAGTTTCGCTGTGCAGCGAACCACTTGTTCTAAATGGTATACATCTGGGTGCAAATCGAATGCAACATAAGACTGACCATCTTTTTCAAAGCAATCAATATTGTCTACATGTAATGAAGAGGTTTGAGCGCCTGTATCAATACGCGCTTCAAGGTGAGTAATCCCTAACTCTGGCAAGCAAATAGCTTCGGCATTCCCAATGATCATTTTCTGATTCATAGTGTCATCCTAGCGACGAGTAACAAGAGAGCCGGTTTTTGGCTCTCTTGTGCGTTAAACAAAAATCAACCTTTACCGCGAGTACGGTTTGAATTTGGCTTAGCGTTTTTCTCGATAAAATCGAAGATCATACCTGCAATGTTTTTACCCGTTGCTAGTTCGATGCCTTCTAGACCAGGGGAAGAGTTCACTTCCATTACCACTGGGCCATTTTTAGATTGAAGGATATCCACACCACAAAGGTTCAAGCCCATCACTTTCGCTGCATTTACAGCGGTCGCACGCTCTTCTTTGCTCAAACGCACGAGTTGTGCAGAGCCACCACGGTGAAGGTTAGAACGGAACTCGCCTTCTTTTGCTTGGCGCTTCATTGCGGCAATCACCTTATTTCCGACAACAAAACAACGGATGTCCGCGCCTTTTGCTTCTTCGATAAATTCTTGCACCATGATGTTAGCTTTCAAACCCATGAAAGCTTCAATCACGCTTTCTGCCGCTTTATTTGTTTCAGCAAGTACAACACCAATGCCTTGAGTGCCTTCTAGCAATTTAATTACTAGAGGTGCGCCACCAACGTTTTTGATCACGTCCTGAATGTTGTCAGGATGGTGAGCAAAGCCAGTGCGTGGCAAACCGATGCCTTTACGTGATAGCAGTTGCAATGAGCGCAACTTGTCACGAGAGCGGCTGATCGCGACAGATTCGTTGACACAAAATGTACCCATCATTTCAAACTGACGTACAACAGCAGTGCCGTAAAACGTAATAGATGCCCCAATACGTGGAATAACAGCATCGTATTGCGGTAATTCTTCACCCTTGTAGCGGATCTTAGGGTTGTTGCTCGTAATGTCCATATAACAGTGAAGCGTGTCGATCACATCGATTTGATGCCCACGTTCTTCACCCGCCTGTTTTAGGCGCATGGTTGAATATAAATTCTCATTACGAGAGAGAATAGCAATACGCATGGCAATTCCTTAGTAAGTCAGTACCAAATTAAAATATAAGTATAGAGCATAGAATGCAGTAGGCAGGTGATCATGTTATGACATAACCTACTTACTTCAACGATTTAGAATTGTGGTTGAACAACCACGTCGTCAGAGGTGCGCACCTTAGGGCGTTTTTTTGTGAGATGAAAACGAAAAAGCATCGTCGACACGACAAAAATATTTTATCGAACGCTCACGCCTTGCGGTATGAGACTGTCAAGGGTGAGATAAATAAAATTGAGCAAAAATTTCATCGCTTTGTCACGAATTATCGCTTAAAAAAGCGGCCAATTTGACCGCTGTTTTTAGCTGTTTTGATAGTGACTTAAAAAAAGTTCCGCCGTTTGGGTAGCTAACAGCCTAGATTCTTCATTCGACAAAGAGGGGCGAATTCCCATTAACTGCGGCCAGAATGCACTGCCTTTAAGTAAGTTGTGCAATTGAGTGCTTGCTATATGTACATCATCAATTTGCAAAGCGCCACTGTTCGATTTCTCCGTAAGCCAGCGGTACAGGGCGGTTTCCTGTTTCGACATTTGTTCTGCTTGTTCTTTGAGATCTTCTGGCTTAAATAAGAAGTGCCCAAATGCCACTTTTGCCAGCTCAATATAGTTTGGTTCCGTCACCACAATGATCTCGCTGTAGAGTAATTCAATCAATTGATCTTTGAGTGGCAGAGTGGCCAAGCGTTTAATATCGCTTTCCATCATTGACGAACGCCAAAGCTCAGTCAGCAACTCCGTCACGATCGCTTCCTTAGAAGGGAAGTGATTATAGACCGTGCGCTTAGAGACTTGTGCGATTGCAGAGAGCTTATCCATGCTGGTGTTTTGCACCCCAAACTCTTGGAACGCTTGCCTTGCCGCGCACAAGATGGCTTCTCTTTTGGTTTCGCTACGACTTTTTCTTTTTACATTCATAAGCTTGCTAAGTTAAGACGATCATTTCTTGATCTATTTTACACTAAGTAGTTTACTTTTGATAATTAGAATGTAAACTGCACCGTGTAGTTTACTTTTGTTCGGGTTAACTTTTTATGAAAAAAACTTTGCTAGCCACAGTAGGAGCGTTCGCGATAGGTACATCAATGATTTCTTGTTCTAATGTTGATACTGAAAAAGCGCCAACATACCCGGACAAATTTGCAAATACAGAGTTGGAATACAAAAGCGGTTTGGGCGACATGTTCGAAATCATGAAAGCGTATTTTACGACTGAGCGCCTTAACCCAACACCAACGATTGAAATTCCAGTGCATGCGATCACAGCGCGGCAACTGTTAGAAGAGCAAGATGACGTCATCTATCGTCTGGGTCACTCAAGCGTATTAATGAAGCTCGATGGAAAACTGGTGATGACCGACCCTGTATTCAGTGATCGCGCGTCTCCTGTACAATGGGCAGGGCCAAAACGCTTTCACCAAACCCCCATCACGATAGAAGATTTGCCAACTATCGATGTGGTGGTGATCAGTCATGACCATTACGATCACCTAGATAAAGCTTCTATTAAAGTGCTAGGCGACAAGGTGGGCACTTTCTTGGTACCGTTAAAAGTTGGCCAATTACTGGTGAATTGGGGTGTGCCGAAGGAGAAAGTGATCGAGCTAGATTGGTGGGAGTCACATTCTGTCGACGGTATTGAATATACATTGACTCCGACTCAGCATTTCTCTGGTCGAGGTTTGACAGACCGCGATACGACACTGTGGGGCAGTTGGGTTATTAATGCACAACAACACAAAGTGTTCTTCAGTGGTGACTCTGGTTACTTCAATGGCTTTAAAGAGATTGGCGAAAAGTACGGTCCGTTTGACTTCACCATGATTGAAACAGGTGCATACAATGAACTTTGGTCAGACATTCACATGTTCCCTGAGCAAAGTGTTCAAGCACACATTGATGTGCAGGGTAAAGTGATGATGCCGATTCACAACAGCACGTTTGATCTGTCGATGCACGATTGGAATGAACCGATGCAACGCGCGTTAGACATTAGTGAAGAGCGCGGTGTAACGTTAGTGAGCCCTGAGATTGGTCAACGCTTGGCGATTGCGGAGCCTCAGCCTGCTAAGGCGTGGTGGCAATAATTGCTGAGCTAAACAGCCAAACACCAGAATAGTTAAGTCACTTATCAGTAGTTACTATTAGTAGTTACGTGGTCAGGGATAAGGATAAAGGTGCGATGAAAGCAAAGTGGACGTTGTTACTTACATTAAGCATTCTGCCTACCTTTGCACTAGCAGGGGTAGAGCAAGATATCTCGACGTTGATAAAACGAGTTGAGCAATCCTCTTGCACCTTTATCCGTAACGGCAAGGCGTACACTAATCAAGAAGCGGCAGAACACATGCGCAATAAATGGGATTACGCCAAAGATGACGTTGATTCTGTAGAAGTGTTTATAAAAGAGGTCGCGTCAAAGAGCTGGTTATCTGGCAAACCCTATTGGGTGGATTGCCAAGATAAACGCATTACCAGCGAAGAGTGGCTAACATCATTGATGCGCACCACCGACCACATCCAATAACACTTCTTTGATGGTCTGATAGCGCAGAGGTAGAGCACGACTGCGCTTACGAACCAGAAATAGCTCTTCACATACAGTGTTTTTCAGTTGAGCAATGTATAACGTGTCTTTTAGTGGAAAATTGTCGACCGCACTTTGAGGCAGCACGGTGAAGCCAAGTCCTTTGCTGACAGGTAGCAAAATTTGGCTCAATTGATTTACGTAGCCGGATAATGGTAAATCGCTCATCTTAATTTCTTGGAGCTGTGGTTCTTCACACTGGTCAAAAAACAGCGTCATGTAATGCTCGGCATCAGGGTGGCTAATGACACCACAGTCATGCAAGAGTTGTGGCGTTATCTGCTTATTTTGATAATGCTTTGGCAGAACCAAGCACAACCTCTCTTTACCAATTCGCTCACTGTGAAACAGACCTTTGTTGGGAACATCAGTCACGATACCAATATCGATGTGCCCTTGCGTTATAGCGTTGAGAATAGATTGATTTGGCGCGGCTTCTAAATGTAACGATAAGCTCGGGTGCTGTTTTTGCTTCTCCAAAATGGGCCCATACAACATTAACGCCATTGCACCAGAACAAGCCAGTTTACAGTGGCCTGAAAACGCATCATCAAAACTGAGCTCTTCGAGCAGCTTCTTCTCTCTATCTTCTAACTCGAGCGCATATGCGTAGACAATCCTGCCTTGCTCGGTTAATTCGAAGCTTTTGTTTTCGCGCTTGATCAAGGCATGCTGACAACTTTGCTCTAATTTTTTGATGTGTTGGCTGACGCCAGGCTGAGTCATAAAAAGTTTTTCTGCCGTTTGCGTAAAATGACCGACTTCAATCAATGTCTTAAATGTATGTAACCAAACAGGATTAAGCATAGTGTGTGATTTTCTGAGAGCTTTGTTGGGAGACGTAAAGAAAATGATAGCACGGTGTTTTATGAAAACAGAGAAGACTTAAACGATAAAGATGAATCTTTATCAATACATTACAGACAAAATAAAACCCCGCCTGGTTTCCCAGACGGGGCTTATTCTTTTTCGCAGCAATCCAGCTACTAATAGGTGCTCCCTGCATCTATCCTTGATTGTGGCTAAGTCCTTTAACCGAGTTCCTTGTTCATCGCCTTCCTAGCGGTGTCCATTCTTGCCTATCATCCTGACGGGCGAACTCTATCCTAGAGCTTAACTACATCCTTGCTGACAACTCATCCTAAGCTATCAAATCTTCATCCTGAAGATACCCAATCCTTTAGGCTTTTTTCCTGTTCCCGCCAACATCCTGTCGACAAATTGAGTATTGATGTTTTGCTGATTTGACTCAATTAACTTTTCTAAATTATTTTTACTTATTATTTTAAGTGAATTTAAATATTACTGTTAAATCATATGTTTAATGTTTTTTCTGGCATTGCTCTTAGACGTGGTTAATCTATTTGCTTACAACTCTTGTAAGAGATCTCGCACAAGTTTGGTGGTGAATGTATTAATGAGCGCTTTTTGTTCCGAGTTCTGTGGATTGAACTGGATCACAATGCGTTAAAAGGGAGACGATAAAGATGAAAGTGAATTGATCTTGAGTAGAGATTTGTTTGAAAAGAAATAAAAAATCTTGCGGTTTTTATAAACAGTATGGTAAATCTGAAATGCCCACCTTGTTAATCCTTATTAAGATTCAATGACAGTATAAGTAGGGAACTTGATTGCCATTTTTCTGTCATATCTGGTGAGTAAGTTAACTGTGTCAGATAGATAATATGCCGTTTGCCAGTAAAAACAGGCTGCAAGAAATCGGTAATTATCATTATGTTGTGAAATTGGTCACGGTTAAATGATTGATTCCCTTATAGATTGAAGGGGATACGACCTTAGACAATAAGCTCCATGAGGAGCGTTACTTATATAAGATGAGGGACTTTACTATGAAAAAGACTAGAAGAGCTCAGCTACATCGTGTGCGTATTCAATACTGGAAAGACACGAAAGACGCCCCAGCTAAAAAATCATAGTTAATTATACCTAAAGGCACGAGCTGGCTGTGGAACGCAATTTCCCGTTGATTGCCAGCTCAAAAACGCCAAAATCACTCCGCGCAACTTCCCAAGCACCCTATTTTTAATATCGCATTCTTCCAAAAATAAAAAAGCCAGTCTTAAGACCAGCTTTCTCTACCATTTATTGAGCTCTGCGTATTACAGGTTGCCCTTTAGTTACAGGTAGTTGGCGTCAACTAGTTCGCCCGCTTGCGCGCTTTTCACTTCTGGGCGTGCTTCTAACCATTTGATAACTTGCGCTTTCTGTTCTTCAGTCGCACTGCCGTAACGGTTAGTAGAACATAGGAAGCCTTCAAACAGTTCTAGACCACCGCCACCGAAGCAAAGACCAAGCTCGTCAATGTAGTCGATAAAGTCATCAACGAATGCATCGTAACGGTCGAAGTCGTTAATGTCTGTTTCACAGCTGATCTCGAAACCTAGGATTGCGAACTCACCTAAGAACAGCTTTTTACGGATACGACGGCTCTTGTTATCGATCTTGTCTAATTTCATGATTATCTCTCGTAGATGATTTGATTTCGTACACCTTATACCTTCTATCATACTTTAGCCCAAGTAAAATCAGAATGAAGCGATACAGTTGGTGATTATGTGACCAGAATTTAATTGCTTCGTTAGCTGTGTTGGTTGGTTTGCAGTATTGTTGAAACACAAGTTTCATATGTTTTAAGCACTTTTGTCATTTTTCTTATCCAAACTTCTTGCCGTTCAACTAATCACTTATTTATTAATTAAACTATAAGATCGGGAAAGTAAAAATGAGCAAGGAAACCTTTGACGCGACGCGTTATAACCAAAGTGAAAACAAACCATTTGAAGAAGTATTAGAAGCGAGCCTATCTCGACGCAGCATTCTGAAAGGTGGTTTAGGTATCAGTGCGATGACAGCGTTTGGTGCTTTCGGATTGGCTGGTTGTAACTCGTCTGACTCAGGGAGTACAGTAAGCAGTGGTTCGGGCGCATCTAAAGCCGTTCTTAACTTTGAATCTATCCCTGGCTCACTCACTGACGCAGTTTCAATTCCACAAGGCTACACCGCACAAGTACTAGTACCTTGGGGAACACCACTTAATGCACAAGGCAGCGCATGGCAAAATGATGGTACCAACACCAGTACCGATCAGTTAAATGCGCTAGGCATGCACCATGACGGCATGCATTTTTTCCCATTGAACGATAGCACTACAGATGGCTTGCTATGTATTAACCACGAGTACATCGACACATCAGCACTGCATCCAAACGGTCCGACGGTTGAAAATGGCGTACGTACCATTGTAGATGAAGTGCGCAAAGAGATTTACGCGCACGGTGTATCAGTGGTTCGCATTCAACTGGAAGACAACATGTGGAAGTTGGTTGATACTGACCCACTAAACCGTCGTTATACTGGTGCGACAGTCATGGATTTGTCTGGCCCGGTAGCCCACACATCTTTAACTGTCACTCGTTTCTCACCAGATGGCAGCCAAGCGCGTGGTACGTTAAACAACTGTGGCAACGGCTACACGCCGTGGGGCACTTACTTAACGTGTGAAGAGAACTGGCCTGGTTACTTTGTTAACGCCGGGACTCGTACAGAAGAGCAAGATCGCATTGGTGTTGATGACCAAAGCACACGCTACTTGTGGGAGACATTAGCAGGTAATGCAGAAGAGCGTCTTGATGAGTTCTCTCGCTTTAATGTGGCTCCAACAGGAGCAAGTGCGATGGATGATTACCGTAATGAAGCCAATGGTCACGGTTACATTGTCGAGATTGACCCTTACACGCAAAACTCACGTGCGAAGAAACGTACTGCGCTAGGTCGTTTCCGTCACGAGGGCTGTACTTTCGGTAAGCTTGAAGAAGGCAAACCAGTGGTATTTTATTCTGGTCACGATTCTCGCTTTGAATACCTATACAAATTTGAATCTGCGGCAGCGTGGGATCCAGCAGATGCTAACCCTGATAACCGCTTGGCGATGGGTGACAAGTACATGGACGAAGGCACACTGTATGTGGCGCGCTTCAATGAAGACAGCACAGGTACTTGGTTACCATTAACGCTTGATAGCGTAACAACCGCTGGTGGTACGTTAGCGGATCACTTTGATTCACTGGCTGAAATTATCATCAATACTGCGGGTGCGGCGGATTTAGTTGGGGCAACACCAATGGATCGACCAGAGTGGTGTACGGTTGATCCATTCACGGGTTCAGTATATTTAACATTGACGAACAATACGCGCCGTACAGATGAAACCAATCCTGCGAATCCACGTTTGAATAATAAGTTTGGTCATGTTATCCGTTGGGATGAAGGTGCTTCAGCAACTGACTTTACTTGGGATATCTTTGTGTTTGGTTCGCCAGCAAATGGTGATGCAGATACCAACCGTTCTGGCTTGAATGAGTTAAACCAGTTTGCGAGCCCAGACGGATTAGCGTTTGATGGCCGTGGTATTTTGTGGATTCAGACTGATAACGGCGCAGATGAAGTCACGTCTTACACCAATGATCAAATGTTGGCTGTTGTTCCATCTAAGCTAACAGATGAGAATGGTGATCAAGCTGTGATTGGTGCGGATAATCAAGCTGAATTGAAACGCTTCTTTGTCGGACCAAATGGTTGTGAAGTAACAGGCTTTACCATCAGCCCTGATTACAAATCATTGTTTGTGAATATTCAGCACCCAGGCAACTGGCCATACAGTGAAGATGCAGCCGAAGAAACGCCTGCTGGTGTTTCTGTGCGCCCACGAGCGGCGACAGTGGTTATTCGCCGTGAAGACGGTGGAGATATTGCAGTTTAATCTCTAAATGAATAAACACCTTAAAATTCAAGCCCTGCAATTGCAGGGCTTGATGGTTTAGGCGAATGCCTAGTTGCACTTTGTACCTAGACAACAGGCTTAGCTTTTCAATGAACCGCCTGAAGTACGAATCACGTCTTGATACCAGAAAAAGCTTTTCTTACGTTTACGTTCTAGCGTTCCTTGCCCATCATCATAACGATCGACATAGATAAAGCCGTAACGTTTGCTCATCTCAGCGGTTGAGTTCGCGACCAAATCGATTGGCCCCCAGCTGGTAAAGCCCATCAACTCAACGCCATCCAGAATCGCTTCGTGTGCTTGCACAAGGTGGTCGTTCAAGTAAGCGATGCGGTAATCATCTTGAATCTCACCGTTTTCATCGATTTCATCACGTGCACCTAAGCCGTTTTCTACGACAAACAGTGGTTTTTGGTAGCGATCGTGAAGGAAGTTCAGCAGAATGCGCAGGCCTTTTGGATCGATCAACCAGCCCCATTGGCTCTTCTCAAGATATGGGTTTGGTACGCTATCGACAATGTTACCCACTTCCTTCTGTTTCGGGTCTGCACTTGCACAGCCACTTGCGTAGTAGCTGAATGAGATGAAGTCGACACTCGCAGACGCAATTTCTTCTAAGTCGCCTGCTTCCATCTGAATTTCAATGCCGTTTTCGCGGAAGTAACGCTTCATGTAGCCAGGGTACTGACCACGTGTTTGCACATCACCGAAGAACAACCACTTGTTGTTTTCATGCATTGCAGCAAGCACGTCATCAGGGTTACAGGTATATGGGTAGTTGATTGCGCCAAGCAGCATGTTACCAATCTTGCCGTTTGGTACGATTTGCTGACACAGTTTTACCGCTTTTGCGTTGGCGACTAGTTGGTGGTGAATCGCTTGGTAAATCTCTTGTTCACTGGCGTCTTCTTGCAAACCAACACCAGTAAATGGTGCGTGTAGAGACATGTTGATTTCGTTGAACGTTAACCACAGCTTCACTTTGTCTTTGTAGCGTTCCAGCACGGTGCGAGCATAACGTTCGAAGAATTCGATGACGCGACGATCGCCCCAACCACCGTAGTTCTCGACCAGTGCGTAAGGCATTTCGTAGTGAGATAATGTCACGAAAGGTTGGATGTTGTGCTCGGCAAGTTCGTCAAAAATTTTATCGTAGAACGCCAAACCTTCTTCGTTAGGTTCTAGTTCGTCCCCGTTCGGGAAGATGCGGCTCCATGCCAAAGAGAGACGCAGACAGTTAAAGCCCATCTCTTTGAACAGCGCGATGTCTTCTGGGTAGCGATTGTAGAAGTCGATCGCCACGTCTTTGATACCCGGTGTACGCTCTTCACGGGTTTGATGCGGACTCAAAATACCGTTTGGCAGCATGTCTGATGTCGATAACCCTTTACCCCCAAGGTTGTACGCCCCTTCTACTTGGTTTGCAGCAATGGCACCGCCCCAAAGAAAATGTTCAGGAAACTTAATCATGTTTCTCACTCTTTATCGTTCGGAAGTTATTCGTCTTATTTGCTTGAGAATAGTGTAGGTCAAGGAGGGATTCTTGTATCGAGATTGTGTTTTTCTCAAACAGCGGGGATGCCTAGTTCTAATGATGATTTTGTAATCAATATCACCTTAGGCTGATTTGAACAATAAAGTGAAAGTCAGCCCATTTTGTTCATTCTTATGCACAGTAATTTGTCCGTTCATATCACGCATATTGTTGGCTGTAATCGCTAAACCTAGCCCCAATCCTTCCCCAATTTTCTTTGAGGTTTGGAATGGCTCGAACATGGATTCAAGCATCTCATCCGACACGCCGCAGCCATTATCACTGACGATCAGTTCGACCTGATTACCGGTTGGGTTGACGATCAAGCTGAGCTGCGGGTTGGTGGTGTTGTTCATTGCGTCTAGCGCATTCGAGACAAGATTACCGAGTACCTGAAGCAGTCGTTGTTCTTCACCCATGACGTTAGGTAAGTCATGAGGAACTCGAACACGTACATCCACTTTGTCTAATTGGGTTTGATAAACGCGTAAGGTCTCTTCGAGTGCAGAGGTGAGAGAAATTGCCTGTAAGCTTTCTGGTTTGTTGTAGGCGAACGTCTTTAACTGACTGGTCATGCTTGCCATACGATCAATCAGCTTCTGTACCAAAACATTGTTGGCTTTCATCATCTCGGTTTCGCCACGTTCCGCTAGCAGCTCGTTTGTAGTGAGCAGGGTTCGCAAACCTGTTAGTGGCTGATTGAGCTCATGAGTGATCGCGCTCGACATGCGACCCAAAGCGGCCATTTTGCTCGATTCAATCAACTGGCTTTGTGCTTCTTTTAGCGCTTGAGTTCGCTCTTCTACTCGCTGTGCCAGTTCTTGGTTGACCTGTTGCAGTGACTGTTCGGCTTTTTTCCGCTTGCTGATGTCGATGATCGTTGCAAGGAAATACTGCTCGCCATGCCAAGGGAAACTGGTTAGCGAGAACAGGACAGGGAAGACGCTTCCGTCACTGCGTCTGGCAATGGTTTCGACCGTGCTGATCTCTGCGAGCTCTTTATGTTTAGGTAAGTCTTTCAGTAGCTTAAGTGTGGTGGAATTGGGATTGCCTGCATCGAATAACTCCCAAGCAAAAGCGTGTCGATTGACGCTTTCTGGTAAACAGAACAAACGCTTCGCCATTGGGTTGAGATCGAACAGTTGACCTTGTTCATCAATCAATAGCAAACCAACGTGGGTCTTATTGATCATCTGTTTCAAGCGGCGTTGGGACTCTTCCAACAGGGCTTGAATTCGTTGTTGGTTGATGTGCTTTTGGCGACGTTGTAGACCAATGATGACGAGTAATACAACCAATAAGAGCAACACAGCGACGCTCCAACCAATCACGTTGATGGTTTGTTGAATCGGCTTAGAAGGGGTGAGGTAGCTTACGTACCAATTCAAATCATCCAATTTAACGGTGTGCGCAAAATAGCGTTGCTGGTTGAGCGTCCACACACTGATATTGGTGTTGTCGTATAAGCGTTGCGTTTCTAACTGAACGGTGTTGCTCGGTTCGTTAAACCAGTCAGCGTTATAAAGCGCGCTACTCGATAGGAAAAAGCGTTGTTGACGATTCTGCAACGTGATGATGTCTTGGCTAGTAATGGTCTGTTCGGTCAACAAGCTAAGGTTGATTTGCACCACCACAATGCCAGCGATATCCAGACCATCGTAGATAGGGGCTGCAAGATAATACAATGGGCTCGAACCTTTGGTTTTGTTCACCAAGGAAACACCGCCGCCTTGGTTGTGAATTTGTTCCACAATGGCTTTTCGGTCAGACAGGCTAAAGCGCTCTTCGATTAAACTCGAGACCAATACTTCGCCAGAGTTA
The DNA here is from genome assembly GCF_033338635.1 of Vibrio sp. Vb1755. NCBI lineage: Bacteria > Pseudomonadati > Pseudomonadota > Gammaproteobacteria > Vibrionales > Vibrionaceae > Vibrio > Vibrio sp. Vb1755. The sequence continues at coordinate 43,053 of NZ_JAWOTA010000001.1, forward strand.
GACAGGATTAGCCAACCTTCCGTATTGGCGGCTTTATCTAGCTGAGTCAGTTGGGTTTGCAATGGCTCGTAATAAGTCAGATTCCCTTTCACAAACGCGATGGTTTCTGGGTTATTGGTTACGAGGTAAGGTAAGTGGTAGAAGCGTTTGAGTGCACGGCGAACTTCACCAATATAGTCGAGTAGTTTTTGTTGAGCTTCGGTTTGAGTTTGTACACTCAACCACTGACGGGCAACCTCTCTGCTGGCGCTATAGCAAGACAACATCAGCACTGCCGCAATTGCGACCACAAGCCATGTTTTGCCATTCCTTTTGCGCTGCATACCGACTCCATTCAGCTAGTGCGTTCTCACCAACAGTCATTAAAGAGTGCGCCTAACTGGTTGGATGTTAAAGACTTGTAAGCAAGAAGTGAGATCTAGCTCCTTTTCTCCTCAGTGGTTTTTGCTACCGTTAATAAAGATCGATTTCTTTCCCACCCCACAAAGCAGGCAGTAACTCATGGCTTTTGACGACATCCCTAAAATTGCACTTATCGAAGACGATGACATTGTTCGTCAGGCTACCAGCCAATGGCTGCAACTGGCGGGGTTCGATGTGACCTCATTCAGTTTAGGCGAAGAGGGCAAAGCGGCCATTCTGAGCCAAGAATTTGATGCGATTGTCAGTGACGTTCGCCTGCCAGACACCGATGGTTTGTCGATACTAGAAAGCCTGATTGCCAATCACGTCCCAACGCCAGTTATCTTGATCACCGGACATGGTGACGTCGATATGGCAGTAGGGGCGTTACAAAACGGTGCGTTCGATTTTATTGAGAAACCTTTCCAACCTGAGCGTTTATCCCAACGAGTAACCGAAGCGGTCGAGAGCTATCGCGCACAAACGTCTACTCAAGATCGCCAAGAGTACCTATCTAGCGTTAGCGGCTTAGAAGAGGTGTTGATTGGGCGAAGCCGAGTGATGCAACAGCTTAGAGAACAAGTAGCCAAGTTAGCACGCATTGATACTAACGTGATCATTTACGGCGAAACAGGTTGTGGTAAAGAGCTGGTGGCGACCAGTTTGCATAATGAAAGCCAACGCAGATCCTATCATTTTGTGCCAATCAACTGTGGCGCTATTCCTGAGAACCTGTTTGAAAGTGAGCTGTTTGGGCATGAAGCAGGGGCATTTACCGGAGCGGGTAAAAAGCGCATTGGTAAGTTGGAATACGCGGATAAAGGCACTTTATTCTTTGATGAAATCGAGAGTATGCCGCTGTCCATGCAGGTGAAAGTGTTGCGTTCATTACAGGAACATACGGTAGAGCGCGTTGGGGGCAACCAACAGATCTCAGTTGATTTGAGAGTGATCGCCGCCGCGAAAGAAGATCTCAATGATCATGACGAGTTTCGTCAGGATTTGTACTATCGTCTTAATGTGGCGCAGATCTATTTGCCACCGCTACGTGAGCGAGAAGAAGATGCGTTGATCTTGTTCGAACACTTTGCTCTGAAAAGTAATCCTGAGAGTCGTCTGCTGAGTGAAGCCGATAGAAAGGCCATTCTTGCTTACTCTTGGCCCGGTAACGTACGTGAGCTTAGGAATGTAGCGATGCGTTTTGCATTGGATGAAACCGTCTCCGTGATGGAAATTCTCTCCAGTCGACCATCCTCAACAACCGAAGAGACGCATGCGGGCGTGCCGCTGGCGATTCAGCTACATAACTTTGAACGTAAGGTGCTACATGATTCTTTAGTCAGGCATCATGGACGCATCAATGAGGTGATGCAGGAGTTGGATTTACCACGTCGAACCCTTAACCAAAAGATGCAGAAGTTTGGTTTGAATCGCTCCGACTATACTTAGTGCGATTTCTAGCTAATTCGAAATTACTGGCATAACAAACACGTTATGCGCTTTTGGCTGGAGCTGGGACAAACTTATAATTTAGGTCTTTACCTTCTCCAAACAAGGTAACGAGGTTCCTTCCAGTATGTTTAGAGCTATATAGCGCTTCGTCTGCTTCAGCAAGCGCCTCTTGAAGTGATTGCCCCTCAGATAACTGACTGATACCAAAGCTCATGGTCACTTCAGTTTTAAATGATTGCAAAGCGGTTTCAGTTTCGACCGCAAGGCGAATTTGCTCTGCGACAATTTTGGCTTGCTGTGCTTTTTCGAGCAAAACAATCATGAACTCGTCACCACCAAATCGCACAATGCAGGCGGACTCAGGAAGATGCTTTTTAAAAATAGTGGAGATCGTTGCCATGACGGAGTCGCCAACCGTGTGACCATAGTGATCATTAATCGCTTTGAACTTGTCGACATCAGTCATAATAATGCTGATTGCTTGGCTTTTTTTATGTGCTTTACTAACCAAGTTTGGAACGATTTCTTCCATGGCTCGACGATTATATAGCCCTGTGAGTGCATCTAAATGAGAGAGATCATTAATGGATTGCACCAAGCGTCCGTTAATTAACCACAGCATACTAAAGCTCAAAGCAACGATCAGGCAGATGCTAAATAAGAACGTCAGCTGATGGATAAGGCCTGCGACCATAAAGCTTGGTAACTCACCTGAAAAAGTACTCCAAAGCGCCCTAAATCCCATAAAAAAACTAAATCCAAAGAAAGAGTAAGCCATTGCTTTAACAGGGAGCTTTAAGTCCTTTTGGGTACCTTTAAGCATGGCGACACCACTAAAGAAGGTGACGATACAAATATACATGCTCAGATAAATAATGCGGCTTTTGATAGAAGGGTCATGGAAGGTGAAATAGTAAAATGAACCACTGAAAACAGGTGTTAACAAGGTAAGACAGTGAGCCAATTTTAAAGGGTATTGACGAAAAATGCTTACGCTATATAGCGTAAGCAAGAAGCCGACTAATATGAGAGTGTTGGCTATGACGATGGTCAGCCAGTCTGGCGCAGAGCCTCTAAAGCCAAGTAAAAAAGGGCCTAAACCAATAAACAGTAGTGATATCGAGAAGGTTTTTAAGCCTTTGACTCTACCCTGAGTGTATTGATAACAAAGCAGACTAATAGAGTAAATGCAAGAGAACAGAATAACGATAAAGTTCAGTGTTCTGATGTCTAGATACTGATTATCCATAGGCGACCCATATCAATCTTTCATTCAGGCAACTCCTTTGCCTGATATCAATAAGCGAGCTACATAGTAACGCACTTATTGAGCGATGTCTTATGTTAAACGGCTATTCATTCACCAGCTCGAATTGTTCGGTTTGGTTGGTTTTCGTCGTAAACAGCAGACCAACAATCATCATAAATACGCTAGGCACAATCCAGCTAGCAAAGTCATTGTACAGAGGCATGTAATTACCCATCCACTCATCAGTGGAACTTGGCATGTAACCTAGGATGTGCAGCGCATCAACACAACCAAACGTTAGAGCAGTGAATGCGGTTGCTACCACCATGATTTGCGACATCTTGTTGCGCACTGGTGCCATGATCATCAACGCAATCGCGACTGGGTGAAGCGCCACAACCGCTGGCAATGTGATAGCCAATAGTTGCTCTAGACCTACGTTGGCGATCAAACCAGCCAATACCATGGTCGTGATAACGCAGCCTTTGTAGTTCACTTTGCTGAAAGTGTTGTCGTAGAACTCACTGCCTGCGGTGGTTACGCCGATAGCAGTAGTCAAACACGCCAATACCATCACGGCACCTAGTAGTAGTGAACCAAACGCGCCGAAGTGGCTGAAGGTGAATGCCGTTAAAATGTCGCCACCATTGCTGAACTCAGAACCCAAGTATGAGCTTGTCGAGCCAATGTAAGCCAATGAGATGTAAACAAACGCCATGGCAACCGCGTACATCAAAGCTGCGATTAGCGTGTATTTTGCGGTGGCTTTCGGGCAATCCACACCCATGCTGCGAATCGCGCGGAAGATAATCCAACCAAAACCGATAGAACCTAATGCATCCATGGTCATGTAACCTTGGGTTAAGCCTTCAGCAAATGCACCAGATAGGTATGGTCCCGTTGCGGCAGTTAGCTCACCTGCAGGAGAAACCAAAGCCGTCACAGACATGATGATCAAGATTGCCATCAAGGCAGGCGTTAAGATCTTGCCTAGGTTGTCGACCAATTTACCCGGATATAGGGCAAATAGAATGGTGATAGCACAGAAGGCAATAGTGAAAGGCACCAAAGCTGCATCACCAAACATTGGCGCAAAGCTGAATTGATAAGCGACGGTAATCGCACGTGGGATTACGAACGCAGGGCCAATCACAATAAATACCATCACCCAAAAACTTGTCGCCAAAGGTTTAGGCAGGGCAGCGGTTAATTTGTCTGAACCGTTTACGATAGCCACCATCACCAGTGCCATCGCAGGCAGACCAACACCCGTTAAGAGGAAGCCAGACATCCCGCTCAGAAAGTTTTCACCTGCTTGGTAACCCAAAAATGGAGGGAAGATCAGGTTACCTGCGCCTAAGTACATGGCGAAAGTCATGAAGCCCAAAGCGGCGATATTGCGTGCGCTTAACATTGTTATTCCTCTTATGTTTCGCTTGGAAGAAACTGAAAGGAATGGGAGGAGTATGTGGTGTTCCCGTCAGCTTCTTCTCAAGCTGACAGAAAGTTTAGATATAGCCTGTCAGCTCTGAATCAGTTTCAGAGAGAGCAGGAGGATCGCAGCAGCAACGCCAGATGGGCGTTTTAAAGCGAATTGTAATTGCGCAGTTGCTGACATGGGTGATCCTTAAAGACGAAAAAATACCAAGGAATACGTTTGCCTTGGCGTGTTGTTACACTAACGAACATAGGGCCATTGGCACAACCCCGAAGTAGAAAATAAGTTGATACGGTCAATGTTTATTTCTGAACTGGTGGATCGAGCTGCTTTTTAAATTAAAAATTAGAATAAATGACTTTTCATTTTTGTAACATGGCTTTCTTTGCTGTATTTTTGTGCTATTTGTAGTCGTTTAGGCTATAAACCTCAGCTGATAAACTGAGCAGTTTAGAATGATGCGCTTTTTCTTCTTATTGTTAAGACGCTCATTAGTTGCAATTCAATCCAAAATTGCATCGGCAAAATATTGCTTATTAGTGAATCGTGCATTTATTTTGTCTTGATCACATTTTATTAACCTTTTGCGATCTAGGCGTGCAACCTTCTCCTCTTCAATGAGCAAGATCTTGCTCATTACTTTGCTATCAAATCAGCATGATTTTGCTCATTTTTGATGTCTTTCAGCTCTTAGTTCAATAAATACAAAGGGTTAAAAGTTGGCATTTCAATTGCTCTAGGGAATGTGTTGTTAATAAAGGTTTAACATGATGTAAATCCCCAATGGTGAAACGACTACACGGAGAGTAATAATGAAAATGAATAAGCTGGTAAAAGCTTTGGCTGTCGCTGTGACTTCTTTTGGTATTGCTGCTAACGCTGCGGCAGAAGATCGTAGCTATATTCTTGCAACGGCATCGACAGGTGGTACTTACTACCCTGTGGGCGTAGCGTTGGCGACGTTAAGCAAAGTGAAGTTGGCACCAAAGCACCACTTCTCCCTTTCTGCAATCAGCTCTGCGGGCTCTGGTGAAAACGTTAAACTGCTGAATGAAAACGAAGCACAGTTCGCGATTCTACAAGGTCTTTACGGTGCGTGGGCTTGGTCTGGTGAAGGTCCTTATGAGAAGAGCGGTCGCCAAGAACAACTGCGCTCAGTCTCTATGCTTTGGCAAAACGTTGAGCACTTTATTGTTCGCTCTGACCTAGCAAAAACGGGCACAGTGACTGATCTGAACAACCTAGATGGCAAGAAGTTCTCTATCGGTAAGAAGAACTCAGGTACTGAGAACTCTGGTCGCCAAATCATGAAAGGTCTGAAGGTCGACCCTGATAAATTCAATCTTGCTTACATGGGTTACGGCGGCAGTGCGAGCGCACTTCAAAACGGCACCATTGACGGCATGAACACGCCTGCGGGTGTACCTGTTGGTGCGGTCACTCAAGCTTTTGCTGCGTTGGGTAAAGACATTTCGATTCTTTCGTTTACTGACGAACAAATCAAAGAGGCGAACGGCAATTACAACCTATGGACGAAGTACGAGATCCCAGCGAACACGTACCCAGGGCTAGATAAGCCGATCACCACCATTGCACAGCCAAACTTCTTGGCAGTTCGTGAAGATATCTCGGAAGAAGACGTTTACCAGCTAACCAAAGCGATCTACGAGAACCTGCCTTTCCTACAAGGCATCCACAAAGCAACAAAAGCAATGGCGATTGAGAAAGCGATCGCTGGCTTGCCAGTGCCTCTTCACCCAGGTGCGGTGCGTTACTACAAAGAAATGGGCATCGAAATCCCATCAGACCTAATGGCGAAATAACGCCAACTTCGCCCCGAGTTTCGGCTCGGGGCATTTTATCCCTACCGATTTCTAAGATGGAAAAAGCCGCCAGAGCTTGGAGTATGAGATGAGCGACTCAATAGAAAAGGAATTGCAGAAGTTTGAGCTGCCCACGCGCACTGATTTTCCGTGGGTAACCACCACAATTACAGTGTTTGGCGTGGTGTTGTCTGCTTTGCACATTTGGTTTAATACCTTATCGACGTTACCAGAGTTATGGATTTCCGCGACCCACTTTGCTGGCTTTGCGGTGATTTGTGCGCTTTGGTATCCGGCTCATATCTCTCTCAAGCAGAGTAAGATTGCACTCGGTATCGATGTGTTAATTGCTATGGGCGCGGTCGCGTGTTTGCTCTACATTCCCTATGCCGAAGATGCGCTGTACGAACGCGGTGTGAAGTTCGTGACCAGCGATTGGGTCTTCGCCATCATGGCAATTCTGATTGTTATTGAGCTGATTCGACGCACCATGGGCTGGTTTATTCCAGTGCTGATTGTGGTGTGTCTCAGTTACGTTGTGCTCTGGGGTAAGTGGGCAACAGGTATTTTCCACTTTCCGGGTTTGAGCATGGAAACCTTGCTCTACCGCAGTTTCTATTCCTCTGAGGGCATGTTTGGCTCTATTTCGCGCATCAGTTGGACTTTCGTATTCATGTTCATTCTGTTTGGTGCGTTTCTCGTTCGCTCTGGTGTTGGTGATTACATCATCAATGTGGCACGTGCTGCGGCTGGCAAAATCATTGGTGGTCCGGGTTTTATCGCAGTGATTGGCTCCGGTTTGATGGGCTCAGTATCGGGCTCTAGTGTGGCAAATACGGTTTCCACCGGTGTTATCAGTATTCCTTTAATGCAAAAAGCAGGTTTCCCTTCGCGCTTTGCGGCGGGGGTTGAAGCAGCGGCATCGACAGGTGGTCAGTTGATGCCACCAGTGATGGGGGCGGGTGCTTTCATCATGGCGTCTTACACGCAAATTCCTTATGTTGATATCATTGCGGTTTCTTTCATTCCTGCTCTTATCTATTTCTTGTCTGTTGCGTTCTTTGTGCGTATTGAAGCCAAACGCAGCGGCGTTCAGAAGATCACGACCAGTGATGAGTCTCTATTAAAAGTGTTGATCAGCGGTTGGCACAACCTTATCCCGCTGGCGGTATTGGTTACTTTGTTGGTTCAAGGCTTTACGCCAACTTACGCTGCTGGTCTATCGATCATTTCAGTAGTGGTGGCGTCTTGGTTCTCGAAAGATCACAAGATGGGACCAAAAGCGATCATCGAAGCGCTATCGCAAGGTGCGAAAAACATGGCGACAACCGCCGTATTGCTGGTGGGTATCGGTTTGGTGATCAACGTGATCAGTACAACGGGCATCGGCAACACCTTCTCATTGATGATCGACGGTTGGGCGAATGGTGATTTGTTCATCATGATCGTTCTGATTGCGCTCGCTTCTCTTGTTTTAGGTATGGGTTTACCCGTGACAGCGGCGTATATTGTATTGGGCACACTGTCCGCCCCTGCGCTTTACAAGTTGATTGCGGAAAACCAATTGCTTGAATTGATGGTGTCGGGTCAATTGCCAGAACAAGCAAAAGCCATCTTCATGTTGGCGGCGCCAGAAAAGCTGGAACTGCTTAATGCTCCAATGGCGTTGGAAACCGCGAAAGAAATGGTGGCGCTAGTACCTGCGGACTTTATGGAAACTCTACTGGAGCAAAGCCTGGGTATGGAAGCGGTAGGCTTGGCATTGCTGGCTGCTCACCTCATCATTTTCTGGTTATCGCAAGACAGCAACGTTACGCCTCCAGTGTGTTTGACCGCATTTGCAGCAGCGACCATCGCTAAAACACCGCCAATGCGCACTGGTTTGATGGCATGGAAAATTGCCAAAGGCTTGTATCTTGTACCGCTGTTGATTGCTTACACAGGCTTAGTCAGTTGGGATGTGACGTCAGTGATTACCGTGGGCTTCTTTGCCATCATCGGTACCTATGCATTGATTGGTGCGATTGAAGGCTACTTGGAAGGTCCTCTAAACACTCTGACGCGTCTCTTGTTGGTAGTGGTGGGTACATTTCTGGTTTGGCACGACATCCCAATGTTGGTTCGTGTGGCAAGCTGCGCGGTATTTGTCGCGGTGTTCATTTACAGTGGTCGCAAGTTCAAATTGCAACAATCTCAACTATCGGTTTTATAAGAGGTCGTATGAAATCAGTCTATGACTACATCATTGTTGGTGGCGGTATCGTTGGTGTGTCGACAGCATGGCAACTGCAGCAACGCCACCCAGACAAGTCCATTTTATTGGTTGAGAAAGAGTCCGGTTTTGCTAGGCACCAAACCGGACACAATAGCGGCGTGATTCATGCTGGAGTGTACTACGCACCGGGCAGCCTAAAAGCCGATTTTTGTAAGCGTGGGGTAGAGCGAACCATTTCGTTCTGTGCTCAGCACGATATTCCGGTGGAGAACTGTGGCAAGTTACTGGTTGCGACCAATGAGCAAGAAGTCGAACGCATGAATGCCCTCTATGAGCGCTGCCATGTCAACGGCATCGACGTAAAGCTACTCGATGAAGTTCAACTCAAGCTGGCTGAGCCAAACATCACGGGATTGGGCGCGATTTATGTCAAAACCACCAGTATTGTCGATTATCGTTTGGTCACAGAGCAGATGGCGGAAGAGTTCAAAAAGCTCGGCGGTCAAATCAGTCTGAGAACCAAAGTGGTGGCTGCCGAAGAGAAAGACGAAGAAGTTCAATTGACCTGCATTTCAGACGAGCAAACCATGCAGCTCAATGCCAAATTCTTGGTCACTTGCAGCGGCTTGATGGCGGATCGCATGACTAAGATGATGTCTATTCCAACCGATTTCCAAATAATCCCTTATCGTGGTGAATACTACCGTTTAGATAGCAAACACGACCAAGTGGTGAATCATCTTATTTATCCAATTCCAGACCCTGATTTGCCATTCTTGGGCGTCCACCTGACCCGCATGATTGATGGCAGTGTGACCGTTGGTCCAAATGCGGTGCAAGGATGGAAGCGAGAAGGGTACGACAAGGTTAACTTCAGCTTGCAAGATACCATGCAAATGCTTAGTTTCTCCGGCTTTTGGAAGGTGACACAAAAGCATCTAAAAACCGGCCTGGATGAGTTTAAGAACTCGTGGTGGAAGCCGGGCTACCTCAAGTTGGTCAACAAATATTGCCCTAGCATCAAGGTCGACGATCTCAAACCATATCCTGCGGGTATTCGTGCGCAAGCAGTGTTATCCGATGGCACCTTGGTTCATGACTTTTTGTTTGCCGAGAGCGCAAGAAGCCTACACGTTTGCAACGCACCCTCACCCGCAGCGACATCTGCAATGCCGATTGGGGAATACATTTGCGATAAAGTGAATGAGAAGATAGAGGCGAAAACCGAGACGGTTTAACAGTAAAAAGCCAAACCAAAAGTACACCAGAGATGACTCTATTTGTTGAGTAATTAGTGTCGGGTGTGCCGGAAGTTTGGCTTTTACTTTGGTGATTGGATAATTTCCTTCTTATGATATTTGGATTTATTAGGAGAGGGATGGATGAAATTAGGTTTAGCCAATTACAACGTAGGTGTTGTTAAGCATGATCCTGCATGTCGACAGGATTTTGCACGCAGCCGATCTGAACTGGCGTTAGTGACGGAGATGATGTCAACTCAAATCGAGCATATTGGCAGTACTGCCATTTTGGATATGCCTGCCAAACCTATTATCGATATGGTACTAGGTATTGCGCACTTTCCTCATGTTTCTCTAAAACTTTCTTTGATGGAACAAGCTGAAATTACCATCGAAAAATATACGGATGCTAAGGCAAACTTCGTACGTAAAGTCATAGATGAGTTGAAGACAAAATGAAGAAACGGCTTGGATTCATTTTACTTTGTAGTGCATTTCATTCTTTTGCGTATCAACTGCATGAGCGCGACGAGAGCTATGTATTAATTGGTCATGAGCTCAGTGCTGGCTATATCGTTTATGTACCAGGCTCTATGGAAGCAGAAATTACCAATGTGTTTAAATTTGATTGTGAAGGCAGTCGTGTTGAAGCTGTGAAAATTGGTAGCGAGATTAATAACGCTGCGACATATGGCGAGCATCTCCAATACTATTTCTTTCTCGTGAGAGATCATCAGTTTCACGTTCCTCTAAGAATTATTGAATCTTTTAAAACGGTTGATAAAAAGTCAAAAGAGGTTCTATCAGAACATTTACCTTTCACAAAAAATGATGACCTTGGGTTAGCTTGTGATTTAGTTAGGCCTCAGGTTGAAAGCTATTACTTTTCCCAAGCTTTTGAAGCGATACCTAAACATACCAACAATAAAGGCGACTGAATCAGTCGACTTTATTGTGTCGGCTGTAGAGTCGTAGTGTCTATTGCTATTTAGGGCAGAGTTCGCCTTTCTTTGCGTGTCTTTCGATCATGTAATCGCCTCGGGCACTGTGTAATACAATTGCATTCCAGACTTGACCATCTTGCAACTCGAACTCAAACGCATAATGGGTGCCGCCGACCATTTTCGTTCTCACCTCATGAATTGCTTTCAATTTATCATCGGCATTCATTTGATAAAGCACCATGTTGAGTGAGCGTCTGGCGTCAGGAGTTGCCTCAGCAAGTTGCCAATGGCCCTGCTCGTCTGTTGCGGAGCAAATAGACCGAATTTTACTTTTCATGGCGGATGACATCTGCTTGTCTACGGCCAATGCATTTGGTGAAAACAGTGGAACCGTCAAAGGAATCAAAGTTACCAGAAACCGCTTTAAGGTCATAAAAACACTCCGTTGTTTTACTCTTGCTTGAGTATAGACCTCAATGGCTTCAGATGTGGTGCAGTCGACTCTGGGCCTACAATATCGCAGTTTGTATCAACGAACTGATGATAAACAAGGCGACAACGCTTGCCAGCCAAATGCCAATGAACCACAAAATGGGTTTTAGTTTCATCAGTGATATCCTTCTCCACGTTTCATCTTGCCGCGGAAAACCCAGTACGAATAAGCCGTGTAGGCTATGATCAGAGGAAGTAATACCACCGCACCGGCAAGTAAAAATGCCAAACTTTTGTCTGGCGCGGCGACGTCTTGATAAGTGAGTGCGAATGGGACCAAGTAAGGGAATGTACTGACACCGAAACCCATCGCGGACACAAGAAACAGGCCGATCGCAAGAATGTAGGCTCGGACGGCTTTGTGGTCGAGTAAGGCTTTGAATAGCTGCCAAATAAGTGCCGCTGCAATAATTGGTAAGATGAAAAACAGTAGTGAGTTTGGTAATGAGAACCAACGTTCAAATACGATATTTTGGCTCAATGGCAGCCACAAACTGGCGATGAATATACAGGCTACCATCGCTAGTCCCCATCGTCGCGCGACCACGTAATAGCGCCCCATCAGCTCTTCTGGAAGCTTGATTAATAACCAGCATGAACCGAGCAGAATATAAGCACAAACAAGCGCCAGGCCACAAAATACGCTAAATGGTGAAAGCCAATCAAACCATCCACCTGCGTATGCTCGTTCACTAACCTCTATACCTTGGAGCAGGGTTCCGAGCATAATGCCTTGCATCAATGCCGCGGTGAGTGAACCAATGAAAAAAGCGCTATCCCATAAAAACTTTCCGCGTTGTGTTCGGAAGCGATACTCAAAAGAAACCCCGCGCAGAATTAACCCGAGCAGCATTAAAATCAGGGGAGCATAGAGTGCTGGCATAATGACCGCGTAGGCGAGGGGGAACACGGCAAAAAGCCCACCTCCGCCAAGAACTAGCCAAGTTTCATTCCCATCCCAAACAGGAGCGATGCTGTTCATCATCATGTCGCGCTCTTCATCGTCATTAGCGCTGAGGAATAGGATACCAATACCGAGATCAAAGCCATCTAACACGACATAAATCAGAACGGCGAGCCCAATCAAAGCGTACCAAATTAATGCGTAATCCATGAGTTAGCTCCTAGGTTAGATGGTTAGAATGTGTGATGGCATCAGTTTTCGTGCCATCAGGAAGTCGGCTATCTAGACCTTCTTCATATCGAGTTGGAGACTTGCGCATCAAACGTAGGAGATAGAAGAAGCCAGCTCCAAAAACCACAAAGTAAACCACGATGAACGCCGTCAGGGAGACGCTCACCGCGGCGGCATCAATAGGCGATGCCGAATTGGCTGTGGTTAAAAGACCGTATACGGTGTAAGGCTGGCGACCGACTTCGGTAGTTATCCAGCCTGCTAAAACTGCAATGAACCCCGCTGGGGCAAACAGCACACAAATACGTTGAAGTGCCCTCGAATCAAAAAGTTGGCGACGTTTTCTTAGCCAAAGGCTCCACAAACCAATAACAAGCATGCCAAAACCAAGCGCGACCATGACTCGGAAAGACCAGAAAACGATAGAGACAGGAGGGTGTTCCTCCTCTGGAAAAGCATCTAATCCCTTCACTTCACCGTTGAGGTCATGAGTTAAGATCAAACTACCGAGTTTGGGGATTTCCAGTGCGTATTCCATACGTTTTTCTTCATCGTTAGGGATACCGAAGAGGATCAATGGCGCGCCTTGGTGAGACTCATAGTGCCCTTCCATCGCGGCGACTTTGGCGGGTTGATGTTCAAGGGTGTTTAATCCATGCATGTCTCCAGCAACGATTTGAATTGGTGTCACGATGGCAGCCATCCACATTGCCATCGAGAACATAATTCTGGCTAGAGGGTTATGGTTTGCTTTTAGCAAGTGATAAGCGGCAACGCCGGCTACAACAAAGGCGGTAGTAAGGTAAGCGGCGAGCAACATATGAACGAGCCGGTAAGGGAAGGAAGGGTTGAAGACAATCGCCCACCAGTCTTCTGGGACAAACTGTCCGGCTTCGTTGATACTATAGCCCGCTGGTGTTTGCATCCAACTATTAACCGAAAGTATCCAAAACGCAGACAAAAACGTCCCGAATGCAACAATACAAGTCGCGGCGAAGTGAAGCTTCTTACCCACCTTATCCATACCGAAAAGCATCACGCCTAAAAACCCCGCTTCGAGGAAAAACGCAGTAAAAACTTCATAACCCATTAGCGGGCCTAGGATTGGGCCTGTTTTGTCGGCAAACACGCTCCAGTTAGTACCGAATTGATAGCTCAACACGATGCCACTCACCACACCCATACCAAAACTGATGGCAAAGATTTTGAGCCAGTACTTATAGATTTGCATGTACTGTTTGTTGCCCGTTTTTAAGTACAAGCCCTCTAATACAGCGAGATAACTTGCCAAACCAATCGTAAAAGCTGGAAAAATAATGTGGAAAGAGACAGTAAAGGCAAATTGGAATCTAGCTAGGTCAATGGCGAGTGTGTCCATGAGCGGTCCCTTTTTCGTTGGATAAACTGTTCGCCGGATTTAAAGAGGAGACAGAAGAGTGGCGAACAAGGTGAAATACGAAGAAGGAAGACGAAGAGATTAAAAAACGATCGCTTTTTACACATGTGCGTACCATCTTTTAAATAAAGGAGGAGTGTTATGAGCCTTAAACATTACTTTGAGAAAGCGACACCTAAGTTTGGTCCAGGTGGGAAGTATCACAAGTTCTACCCACTTTTCGAAGCTGTCGAAACCATTTTTTACACGCCCGGTAAGGTAAACCAGGGCATGACTCACGTTCGAGATAGTATCGATTTAAAACGTATTATGATCATGGTGTGGTTGGCGGTCTTCCCTGCCATGTTCTGGGGTATGTACAACATAGGCCAGCAAGCGAGTGATGCCTTGTTGTATGGAATGGATCAAGCCTCAGCTCAGCAAGCGCTTGTTTCTTCATGGCAACTGAGTTGGGTATGGGGCTCGTTAGATGCGGTTTCACAAGCGGGGTGGGGAAGTAAAATGTGGCTTGGTGCTACTTACTTTCTTCCAGTTTATGCGACGGTGTTTATCGTTGGTGGTTTCTGGGAAGTTCTGTTTGCTATTGTGCGAAAGCATGAGGTAAATGAAGGCTTTTTTGTCAGCTCTATACTCTTTGCGCTGATCCTTCCTCCGACAATTCCACTATGGCAAGCGGCTTTAGGTATCACTTTCGGTATTGTTGTGGCGAAGGAGATTTTTGGTGGTACTGGACGAAACTTCCTAAATCCAGCTTTAGCAGGGCGCGCGTTCTTATACTTTGCCTATCCTGCCAACATGTCCGGTGGTGCCGTGTGGGTCGCGGCTGATGGTTACTCTGGCGCTACTCCACTCAGCCAATGGTATGAAGGAGGGCAAAGTGCTTTGATAAATAATATGACGGGAGAGCCAATTTCATGGGGAGATGCTTTTGTTGGTAATTTACCAGGCTCGATGGGTGAAGTCTCCACGTTGTTGATCGCACTAACAGGCTTGGTTCTCATCTTTATGAAGATTGCATCGTGGAGAATTGTTGCGGGCGTGTTGGTCGGTTTAATCGGAGCTTCATTACTATTGAATGCGATCGGTTCAGACTCTAACCCCATGTTCTCCATGCCGTTCTACTGGCACTTCGTGATTGGTGGGGTTGCGTTTGGTACCTTCTTCATGGCGACAGACCCTGTCTCGGCAGCTTTTACCAATAACGGGAAATGGGCATACGGACTATTAATCGGCGTGATGACGATTTTTATCCGAGTGCTGAACCCGGCTTATCCAGAAGGCATCATGTTAGCTATTCTATTTGCTAACTTATTCGCGCCACTTTTCGATTACCTAGTCAAAGAAAGTAATATCAAACGCAGAATGAAAAGGGCGAGACCTTCTTAAAATGAGGGTGACCTCACTGAAAATTGATTGAAAACTGCACTATATTGAAAAGGTCAGAGACATGGGGTTTCTGACTTTTTATTTTTATCAGGAGGACGAAGACGATGAGAATAAAGGATATTCTCGATAGCCGTTTGGTGCTGTCGTTCTGGTATAACCTAGACTACTGCTTGTCTCTTCTTAGTAAAATCTCTTCTCGTTGATTTCCTCAATGCAATCGCATTGAAAAGCATTCTATCTATTTGTTTTTTAGTCTTACGTGAAACTGCGTAGGGCAATGCGTATAAGGAAATTAACAATGAAACGTATTCCAGAACCTTTCCGTATCAAAATGGTTGAGCCAATCAAAATGACGACTTTGGCAGACCGTGAAGTCGCGTTAAAAGAAGCGGGCTATAATCCATTTCTTCTTCGTAGTGATGATGTTTATATCGATTTGCTGACTGACTCTGGCACTGGTGCCATGAGTGATAATCAGTGGGCTGGCATCATGATGGGGGATGAATCCTATGCGGGGAGTCGAAATTACTACAACCTGTGTGATGCAGTGGAGCACTTCTTCGGTTATAAGCTCACCGTGCCTGCACACCAAGGGCGTGGTGCCGAGCAAATTTTGTTCCCAGCTTTGATTGAGCGTATGCGTCAGGTGCGTGGTGGCGAAACGCCAGTATTTATCTCGAACTACCATTTTGATACCACAGCGGGTCACATTGAACTCAATGGCGGTAAAGCGATTAACGTGGTAACGGAAGAAGCATTCGACACCACTACGCCTTATGATTGGAAGGGCAATTTTGATATCGATAAGCTGGTGGCAACAATTGAAGCGCACGGTTCGCATAACATTTGTGCAATTATCACCACGATTACTTGTAATAGCTCCGGTGGTCAGCCTGTGTCGATGGAAAACATGCGCAGTGTGTACGAGATTGCAACCAAGTACGATATTCCAGTGGTGATTGACTCGGCTCGTTACTGTGAGAACGCCTACTTTATCAAGCAGCGTGAAGCGGGTTACGAGAATAAATCGATTCTGGAAATCATCCGTGAGATGTACCAGTACGGTGATATGCTCACCATGTCAGCTAAGAAAGACCCGATGGTAAACATTGGTGGCATGTGTTGTATTCGTGATCATAAGGAGTTGTTCCAGGCGGTGCAGACGCGCTGCGTACCCATGGAAGGATTTGTAACATACGGCGGCATGGCTGGGCGTGATATGGAAGCGCTCGCTCGCGGTTTGTATGAAGCCGCGGATGAGGATTTTCTTCACTATAGAATTAGCCAAGTTCAATACTTAGGTGAGCGCTTACGTGAAGGCGGTATTCCGATTCAATACCCAACGGGTGGTCATGCGGTGTTTGTGGATGCCGCTAAGATTTTGCCACATATTCCAGCGGATCAGTTTCCTGCGCAGGTATTGTGTAATGCTTTGTACTTGGAAGCGGGTATTCGAGCAGTAGAGATAGGATCGTTGCTGCTTGGTCGAGATCCGGAAACGGGTAAACAAAAAGTGTCAGAGCTTGAGTTGATGCGTTTGACCATTCCACGTCGTGTCTACACAAACGATCATATGGATTACATTGCGGATGCGATTATCGAACTGAAAAATCGTGCACATGAGTTAAAAGGGCTCACTTTCGAGTACGAGCCACCAGTGCTGCGCCACTTTACTGCTCGATTTAAAGAGATCGATTAACTCAAGTTTAAATCTAGATAAGCAAAAGGCCGCGAGTTTCGCGGCCTTTTTCGATTCGTTTATTTCTTAGCGTTACACTTACGCCAACTCTAATGTGATGCGAACGAACTGGTCGTCTTGATACTGCACTTCATAATTGAAGGTACCACTGGCGTAAATGCTGCCAAGAAAAAGTGAACGTTGACTCATTGGTCCGCGGAACAGCATCGAAATAGGAGCGATTAGGGCGTTATTATCATCGAAGTGCTGATTTAAGTTCTCAGAAAGCACACACAGCAAACAGCCGTGTTGGTCGTGAGATAAGTCGACGTCTTCCGGTCGAGATAATAACACGGTAGTCCCCAGTTTCTTCTCAATCTCGTTGATCAGCAGCAAGTAGCTATCTAGATCGGGTTGAGGGTTGCTGGGTTTGTCTGCACCGACGCAGCGCTCGAGTAATGCTTCCAGATTTCCGTTCTCACCTTTTGCCTGCTGAGTCAAAGATTTTAACGGCTTTTTAATCAGCTTATAGCGATTACTCTTCAGTTTTGGTTTCAGCCATTTCTGAAGTAAGTCATTACGTTCTTTAAGGGAGAGGCCATGCGAGGACGCGTGAATTTTAAAGTGCAGGTGTAATAAAGCGTGAACCGCAAGCTCACTCAGAAGTTGATTAGCATCTGTAGACTGTCTTGCCTGCTTAGAACTTTGCATTACACTCGAACAAAATTAGGGAAGAAGGATAATGGTGCCGAGAGAGGGACTCGAACCCTCACACCAAAGGCACTAGCACCTCATGCTAGCGTGTCTACCAATTTCACCATCTCGGCATCATGATGCTCTGAATACTCAGAGGCCTCGAAAGAAGCAACGCGAATTGTATAACCAAAATCCACCTGTTGGCGAGAGCAAAATGACGAATTTTGGCTCTTTCGAGTTTGATTGCATATTTATTGGTCACTTTTATGTTTTTTACCATCAACGCCTATCCTTATGCCCTTACTTTTATTAATAGTATGACGACAAAAGAGTACTTTTGCCTAAATTTTGAACGCTTGAACGTTTGCGTAAATAAATGTGATGAATATCTCTTTTTGTTGGCTATACTTGCGTCCCGTTTAAGCGGGAATTAGGGTTTAGTTGTTCAGGACCCTTACCCATACAAGCCGTCACATGGAGCAGGCCAAGCAACATGCTCGCCAGCAGTGAATGACCCCACGGACCGGACCAGCTACGTTCAATTGCTTGTATAAGGTAAAAATAAGATGTCGAACTATTCGTTCTGTCTACATTCTGGATCTAAAAGTGAGTTATCACTCGCTGCGTTGTCCCTTTCTTCTGCCAATTCCTTTGGCTCTTTTTTCTTTTTCAACGTTTAGTAGGTCCAGCTCATGAGTGTTCTATTTAGTCTATTTGGTATTGTTGCACTGCTAGGTTGTGCTTTCCTACTTTCTGAGGGTCGTTCTTCCATTAATTGGAAAACTGTATCTCGCGCCTTGATGCTACAAATGGGGTTTGCTGCTTTGGTGCTCTATTTCCCGTTGGGTCAAGCAGCGCTGGCGAGTTTAAGTAATGGTGTCGCGGGGCTACTCAGCTTTGCTGATGAAGGGATTAAATTCCTCTTTGGTGACCTCGCTTCTTCTGGCTTTATCTTCGCTATCCGTGTCCTTCCTATCATCATCTTCTTCAGTGCTCTTATCTCCGCCCTTTACTATTTGGGCATTATGCAAAAAGTGATTCAATTTATTGGCGGCGCTATCCAGAAGTTCTTAGGTACGAGTAAAGCAGAGTCTTTGGTTGCAACAGGGAACATTTTCTTATCTCAAGGCGAGTCACCACTTCTTATTCGTCCATTTCTTTCTAACATGACTCGCTCAGAACTGTTTGCCGTGATGGCTGGTGGTATGGCTTCAGTGGCGGGCAGTGTGCTTGGTGGTTATGCTGGTTTGGGTGTCGACCTCAAATACTTGATCGCGGCAAGCTTTATGGCAGCGCCAGGTAGTTTGATGATGGCAAAAATTATCGTTCCTGAGCGTCAAACGCCAAGCGATTACAACAATATTGAGCTAGATAAATCAGAAGAAAGCAACGTAATTGATGCGCTAGCAAGCGGTGCTATGGGCGGTATGAAAGTTGCTGTTGCTGTTGGTACCATGCTTATCGCTTTCGTGAGTGTTATCGCGATGGTGAACACGGGGCTAGAAAACTTGGGTGAGATACTTGGTTTCTCTGGCGTAACGCTACAAGCGATTTTTGGTTATTTGTTTGCACCTCTCGCATGGTTGATTGGTGTGCCAAGCCACGAAATCCTAGCTGCGGGTTCATACATTGGTCAGAAAGTGGTGATGAATGAGTTTGTTGCGTTTATCGATTTTGTGCAGCACAAAGCGACACTGTCTGAGCATACTCAAATTATTATCACTTTTGCGTTGTGTGGTTTTGCGAACATTGGCTCAATTGCGATTCAGTTGGGTTCTATCGGCGTGATGGCACCTGAGCGCCGCAAAGATGTTGCAAGTCTAGGCCTAAAAGCGGTTGCTGCTGGTACACTCGCTAACCTGATGAGTGCGTGCTTAGCGGGCATTTTTATCTCTCTCTAATTTAGATTGAAGATACACACTAAAAACCCGCCTAAATGGCGGGTTTTGTTATTTCTAAGGCTTGGGCATTAAGCCGTAAGGTATCGATTTAAAAGCCTCTGGGTGCTCTTGATAAGTTGGCGCTTTATGTACCCCTTTCCAATCGAGCAGCATGATGGCTAGCACGTTACGGTGTTCGCCGTACTTGAGATCAAAGTTACCGTCGACCGACGGAATCATCCCTTTTTCTGCGTTGATTGCGTGACGAATGGCTTGGCGGGTTTTCTTTACGACCGGATCATGGTCCAAGCCTGCTAACAAAAACGAAATGCCGACTTCCGCAATCACGTCTTCTTTGGCGCGCAGTAGGATAGTGTCGATATTGTTGCGAAAGTAATCATAAATCCACTGGTGTTTCTTCTCGCTTACTCGCTCCTGATAATACTGTGAATCGGCAAAGATGATGTGCGTCATCCCATAGAGTTTGTTCCAATACTGCTGAGCTGAAAGCATCTTATCTTTATCGTCGGGGTAGGTGTCACGGAAGGTTTGAGTGAATTCCTCGACCACATCTTGCTCTCCTAACTGACGAAGCCAGTAGACTTGGTTTGCAAGCTGAGCTGCCCATGCTTCTATCATCTCTTTGTCCGTAACGTAACGCGAGAAATCGTAGCGCCTAATAATTTTTCTCAGCGTTTTGTCTTGTTTATGCTTTAGGCCGTATTCGTTTGCTCTTGCCATTGCGCCAAGCAAATCCACACCAAGATAAAGGTACTCAGGATGGTGTTTAGTCACGGTATAGCGTCGCTGCCCTCGTTCGGTTTCTTTCTCTTGATACGTGGTCAGCCTTTGAGATGAATAGAGAATGATGTCTTCTGGTTCAACAACTTCATTAGCAAATTGGTTTAACCGGCTGGCTACTTGTGCCATGTCGGTCCAAATGGCAGCGTGATATTTCTCATCTAATGTTTGGCGGTACATGCGTAAGCCAAAATGGCCCTCTTTAAACGCCGGGAAAGTGAACAGTTCTTGTTCGTAGGTACTACGAATCAACTGCGCTGATTGAGTATTATCGAGAAGCGGTACGTCTTCCTGTGATGCCTGAGCAGCAAAGGTAAGTGAGTAAAAGAGTAAGACCGCTAAGCTAAGAGGTTTAATACGCATAAATCCATTCCCTATGAAGTCCTGAACCTAAACCTACCATCAATATTAATTGAGAATGTAAAAGCTGAGTCAATAGTTGAAAATTTGCCTAAAAGTCAGGTTGATACGTTCATCTTTGGTTTTCGCGGTTTTTGGTACGCAGTGCTTCCAGTGATGCTGGAGCTCGCCAGCCATAATCAGTAAGGAGCCGTGAGAAAGCTCATATTCAATCTCAGTTTTACAATGTAAATTTCTAAGCAAAAATCGACGTGTTTCACCTAAGTTCAAAGATGCGATAACAGGGTTTCTACCTAACTCTGGTTCATTATCTTGGTGCCAGCCCATTGAGTCTTGCCCGTGTCGATATAAGTTAGCGAGAACAGAATTAAAAGTGACATCAGCAACTGATTCACAACGCACTTTGAGCTGAGTTAACTCAGGAGTCCAAGGGTGAGGCTGCATGGTTAAGCCTGAGTAAGTATATGCTGCATCACCGTGCCACGCTTGTAAGCGAGGTTGAAGTACTGACTTGCCGAACATAGTAATGTGTTCTTGGTGCCATGGCAGTGTCTTTCGAAGTTGGTCAAAGTAATTATCCGCCTCAAGATGGCTAAGAAAATGAGGATCATAATAAAGTTTTCCTCTTTCTACTTCTTGCCATAGATCGCCGCCAAATAAATCGCCTTGTTGATGCATCATCTCACACCTAAAACATAAAAGTTGTCAATCACTGTTACCTTTCTGATTATGATTGGTTATTCTTGTGATAATAAGAATTTTAACAATAAATAAAAAATCTCGTAGTTGTATACGAGTTGTGGGGAGAAAATGCGTTATTTACCCAGAAAGCGATGCTATTTTGCATTGTTCTTCCTCACCTTTTTCGCTTTGTGTATTGGGGTTATTGAGCTGTTAAATCGAAACCAGCAAGAGCTTCACAAAGAGCGAGTTCAAGTTGAGGCCAAAGAACAACTTTCCATTCTCCGTTCCAATTTGGAAGCGGTACTTATGGCGGATATCTACAAAGCCAGTACTTTAGCGACACTCATTACTTTACTTCCTAAAAACCAAGAAGAAGAATTGAGTATCGCCGCTCACCGAATCCTAAATAAAAGTAAACATATTACAATCATCGGTATCGCGAAAAATGATGTAATTAGTCATGTATTTCCACGCCAAGGTAATGAGCGCCTAATCGGCCTTGATTACCGCGCAGTGCCACAGCAGTGGGTACAGGTGCAAAAAGCCAAGGATGTACAAGAAATTTTCATCGCAGGGCCAGTGACTTTGATTCAAGGTGGCCGAGGTTTGATCGTGCGTGTGCCTGTTTTTCTTGATCCTCCAATGAATCAGGACTACTGGGGAGTGATCAGTGCGGTGATTGATTTCGATGCTCTGATGAGAGAAACCGGCGTAATTGATTTCTCGTATCGTTACCCTTTAATGATCCGTGGTTACGATAGCGGTGGCTCATTTGGTGATGCTTTCTTTGGCGCGCAAAGTTTAAATAGCATGGCATATGCAAAAGAGATGGTTCATTTTCCTTATGGTGGGTGGAGTATGGTGGTTTTCTCTGGAGGCAAAGCTGATCGCCAAATCTCTTGGCATCAGTTGCATTTAGCTAGAGTAATCGGCTATCCCATTATATTCGCACTTAGCCTCGCGCTGTTCGCCATTTATCGACTGTATACCATTGCAGATGACAGAGCTTTACACGATGAACTCACGCATTTACCAAACCGTCGCTATTTTATGAAGTTTTACAAGCAGCAGTTCGAAATAGCGAAACGTTATAAAAAGCGTTATAGCTTCGCCTTAATTAATATTGACCTAGATAGGTTTAAACACATTAACGATACCTATGGTCACGACGCAGGTGACAAAGTTTTAATCGCTACGGCTGAAAGGGTAAAAAGCTCTCTGCGTAAATCAGACATCGTGGCCAGAATGGGCGGTGATGAGTTTTTAGTTGTAGTCCATCACCCTGGAACGGAAGAAAATGTTCAGTCCCTTCTACAAAAACTTCGATTAGCGCTATGCTCGACGCCCGTCATTTACGATGAAACGCTTATCTATTTGAAAGCCAGTATTGGGTACGCGATATTTGACCCGCAAATGTCATCTCCTGAGCAAATGATGAAAATAGCCGATGAGAGAATGTATCAACAAAAGCATGGCGGATGAGCCTGAACCCAGTTTCAATAAGGGGTAGAGGAATGGTAAAGTTGGGAGCCCGAAATCTCATCATCATTGAGGTGCAAGAATATGTGACTTCATATGTTCACAGACACTTTGCTGAGAGAGTCGTTATTAGCAGTGCATTTAGTGGCATATTTGCATAATGTTGCATTTTGCAAATGCAGTTTGCGAAATTAATGGTTAATAAAGCAACGATATGCATCTGGATCTACTAAAAAACGGCTTTTTTAAAGTTGGCACGCATCGTGCTTTACTTAGAGTGACCCTTATTAAGCCGAGGGTCACCTAGCCAACTGACGTTGTTAGTGAATACAAATTGTTCACAAGTATATACCGCCAATCACGTTTATTGTGATTGGCGTTTTTTCTTTCTAAAGTCCGATGATATTCACATCGTTGCCCGTCTCATCAGCTTCTCCGCACTTGCTGTAACAACTAGGTTGTCTTGGACAAACCGCCCCTCTGGAGCAGATCAACCTTGCTTGGGTTTGAATCCCGCGCTCTATCCAATTGATGTTTAATATCTTAGCGATAGTCGTTAAGTCTTTTTTGATGTGGGGAGGAATAACACTACTTCCGCCGGAAGCAACACAAAGGGACTTAAGTTCTTCCGCTATGGAAACCGCATCGCCACCTTGTGCAGAAATGGCAGGGTTAAGATCAATACCGGCACATAGCACGCGATTATTCCCTGCAGGGTCAAATACGTTGACCGATTCGCAGCAGTAGATACGTGGCTCGTCGCCAACATTTAAAATCGAAATTTGCGCTGAACTGGTATCCAAAGGCTGGGAAAGGCGTCGGAATACCGCCCAGTGCTGGCAAGGGTCGTTTACTTTGCGCATGTTGCCCCAAGGCAATGGAATACCATTTCCTCGATACACTGCTTTTAACTTGCCGGGGCCATAGGCATCAAAATAGTGCCAATGAGGGTAAGGCGAGACCACCGTCATGCGACGCATTGCAACGGAAGGAGAAACGCCGGCCTTTTTGTGAACATCAATTTCGTAACCGGAGCGGTCAAGCAACTGACGAAATGGTACTTTGGGGCAAAGCAAGGCACCAGCAAAAAAGCTAGACTCAAAATCACGCCAAGCTTGCAGGATATCTTGCGAATTGAGTTCAGAGTTCGACACAGGGCTGTCCATTTGCTCCCAATTGTTTTGATGCCCGATAGATAAAACGTTATTCATTGCATCGCTGCTATGGAGCACTCGATGGCCGATATATACCGCCAAGTCATACTTCAATCGGGTTGGATAGTCACGCATTCGTTTATTGAGATAAATAGTCCCAGGTGGCTCCATGAAAGACGTAATCAACTGTTTGGCGCTGACGCCCAGTTCATCAATCACATCTTGTGGCGCTCGATCAACCCAGCGGATATCCAATCCCATACTCTTTGCAATGTCTACGAGATCCTCTACAGATAGATTCAACCGCTTCAAGCCGACCTCTTCGGCGGCGCGCTCTAAATCAGGAAAATGGTTTTGATGGTTTTCTTGGTGTGCTCGAATCAAGAGATGAGCAAACTGACGCCCCGTGATACCTGTTTGGGAGAGCATTTCTGGTATCGCGATTTGAAGAATATCATTGGAGAACAGGAAGCTCGGCTCCAACGCCATGCCACTAATCCCGCCACGATTTCCTTTGTTGGGTGTGATGGCTTCTAATTCGGGTTCATCATCTAAAAACCACGCCGGATCTTTTTGAAAAACTTCCGCGATCACTTCGAGCATATCGATACTCGGTACGCGTTTTCCGCGCTCAATCATCGAAAGGTAAGAAACCGACGGAGCGTATTCAGGATTAATTCTTACACAACGGGCAGATAAATCTTCCATCGTTAAATGGTTGTTTTTTCTTAGGTTACGAATTTTCGTACCAAGAAAATGAGACTGACGAATAAGGCTTTTTGACACAGACATTTTGTAAAATTCACATTGTAAAATTTTTGTTGTGAAATTGTAGTCAATATTTCGCTAGTCTACATAATGAGCAGGCAAGGAAATTAACCATCCACTTCACAGAATTGCCTGAAACTTAAATAAAGGATTTAAGTTTTTACTCTAGGACGAGTTTTTAAGTGCGAGGATATGACGATGAATATGCTGAACTTCGATAAAAAAGAGATGCAACAACAACAACGCCCATTTATCGCTGAAGCCGTATTTGCCGTCGAAGCGGTAAGTGCTGAGCAGCAGAGTGAGAAACAAGTAAAAGCGAAGCAACTGCTTGACCGCATGTTCCCATTGGAGAACGGGTCGCACCAAGATGTATCAAGTTACGTGATTGATTACCGCCATGTTTTGGCTTATTTCAAAGACGGTACACACAGCGGCCTGAAAAGCCCAAAACACTTCGTGGCGTACACTGGTGAAAAGGAAGATCCAAAGTCGATTTTGTTTAAAGATGATTCGGGCAATCATGTCGAAGTGCTGTTTGGCTGTCACAAAGGCACTGGTTGCGTGGAATTAGTGGACATTGACGATATTCAATTGGAAACTCGCACGACGTTTCATCCTGAACTAACTGGCAATGCACCAACTGCGATGCGCCATTGGATAAGCCTAATCAAAGGCGACAAAAAAGGTAAGCCGATGGCATGCAGTGAAGATAAAGAATATACCGCAAAAAATGGTGACGACTACATTCTAAGTTACTGCTACAGCGTCGATTAAGATACTCATGATTGGATATAAAAACCCCGCACTTTACGTCGCGGGGTTTTCTTTTTCATCGTAAAAGTCGTTTTCGCTTAGTCAGTTTATTTAAATTGGCATCACGCGGTTACGACCGAGTTGTTTTGCTTCATAAAGCTGTTTATCGGCTTTATTGATTAAGGCTTCAGGCGTATCACCCGGCTCAAATTCTGCTACCCCAAAAGAAGCTGTAATGCTGTGAACTTGTGTGCCTGAGCGCTTATCTCTGATACGCAGTTTTTCTATCATCCGGCGTAGTGTGTCTGCATATTGGCGAGCAATTCGCAGAGATTTGTTAGGTACAATTAACGCGAATTCTTCACCACCAAAACGGTACGCACATATCCCATCTCGACAGCTTTGTTGTAGCCGGCGGGCAATGGCTTTTAATACTGTATCGCCAAAAAGGTGCCCGTAATTGTCGTTAAATGATTTGAAATGATCGATATCAAGCATGATCAAGGTCATTGCCTGATTTGATGCAATAAGTGAAGAGAGATCTTTGTCAAATGCTCGGCGGTTGTATAGGTTTGACAAACCATCGAACAACGCATCTTGCTGTACTTCAGCCAGTTGGTTTTTGAGGCGAGAAATTTCTTCACTCGCGTTAGTCAATTGGCTATTCAAAAACTTTGTTGAGTGACGAATTTCATGTGACTCTGCGACAAGTTGACGAATCACCACCATCACTTCTTCAATGCTTAGGCTATTGTCCTCAACTTTTTCCAGTTTATTAAAGCTTTTGTCTACCATCTCAGAAAAGGAGGAAGTATCTGAAATCGTATCGCTCATTGAACTGGATACTTCATGTAGCAGAACTTCTACATTGGTTCTAAGATCTTCAAGGCTGGTTTCTGCTTTGCTGGCCACATAGTTGTTGTAAAGCTGTTTATTGGTTGCTGGCGGGCAAATACCGTAGTTTTCTAACACCGTGTCTAACTCAAAGTTGAGTTCTGGAATGGTCTTGTCAACGTAGGTATACCAAAGCGCGTAGTTGGCTGGCGTGGCAGCAACATGGTTTTTGATCATCAGTGGGACCGCTTTTTTTAAATTAGCGGTTGATTTCTTAAACTCGTCGGTCATTTCTGCGATGGTACTAGCAAAATGGGATTGGGCTTAGATTAACGGATATTAACTAATGTCGCTTTAATTTTTATCACTTTTGCATGGTTTATATAGAAAATGAGTGATTAAGATCGTGATCAATACCGTTGGATTCAAATTTTATAAAATATCAGTATGAAACATGTACAGGAATTTGGTGGTATTGCGTGTTTTGAGATATCCAGCAAATGGATTCCGTGTAAACGTTAGTAACCTAATGATCGTCAAACTCTCGTTTTCGTATAAAAGCAAAAAATTAAAAGGCTTAACGTCAGGGTCTCCGTGAAAGAACTCGTAGACGAAGAATTAACATCTGAGGGTGCGAATTGAAAAAGAAAATAGGACTTTATTGGTTCACGAACGACTTGCGATTGCACGACAACCCACTGTTGAAAAGCGCCAGTGTAGAAATGGACGAGTTAATTTGCTTGTATTGCTACCCTTCAATGACGCCTTACTTGCATCACTTTGCGCAGGAAGCCTCTTTCGGGCGTGCGAAATTGCAGTTTCTCGATTCATCGCTTAGTGAACTCAATCAATCTTTGAATCACCTTGGTCAGCGATTATGGGCAGTTGAACTGACGCCCGATCAAGCAATCAAGTATGCTGTTAATCGCTTCGGCGTCACACATATATATGCTGACGCTTTTCCCGGTTCGGATGAGCAACAAGCGTTAGGTCGCGTAGCTGAAGGCGCTTCTCATGTAAAAATAAAACAGCAAGCAATCCGGACCCTGTTAAGGGAAGAACAACTGCCATTTGGCTTGAGCAAACTGCCTACCACTTTCACGCAGTTTAGAAAGCAAGTTGAAAGTTTAGACATCTCTCGGCCCCACGAGAGTATCCGTTCGTTACCTCCAATTCCTTTAGGTGTGAATCTTCCTTCCGTTACTGCATATTACTTTGACGCAAAAGCTGCGTTTCATGGTGGAGAAAGCCGCGGGCTTGAACATTGTCGCCAGTATTTTGCTTCCACACTAGCCAGTGAATACAAACAAACACGCAACGGTTTAGATGGCATGGATTACTCCACCAAGTTCTCTCCTTGGTTAGCTCATGGGTGCGTTTCTCCGAAAACTATTTATGCCATGTTGAAACGTTATGAAGCGGAGAATGGTGCAAATGATTCAACCTACTGGATTTACTTCGAACTGCTTTGGCGTGAATACTTTTATTGGTATGCCCGTCGACACAAGCGACAGCTCTTCCGATTCGGTGGCATCCAAAATCGAGCACCACTCACCAGCTTTTACGCGCACCGTTTTCAACAATGGAAGAAAGGTGAAACGCCATTTCCTATCGTCAATGCGTGTATGCACCAACTTAATGAAACGGGTTATATGTCGAATCGTGGCAGACAGTTAGTTGCCAGTTGTTTGGTGCATGAACTTGGCCTCGATTGGCGTTATGGCGCGGCGTACTTTGAGTCACAACTGGTTGATTACGATGTGGCATCAAACTGGGGAAATTGGCAATACCTAGCGGGCGTTGGTGCTGATCCGCGTGGTTCACGACAATTCAACCTCGAAAAGCAAACCGAAATGTACGATCCGCACATGGAGTTCATCGATAGGTGGCAAGGTCGTTGTCCTGGCGCGCATTTGGATAGTGTAGACATGGTCGATTGGCCGATTGTGATGGGCAGCAGTGACAAAGCTTCGTCATCGGAGAAACCGTAATGCAATTTGAAACCGTACGATTGATCTTGGGCGATCAACTTAACAGTGAGCACTCTTGGTTTCAGCAACCTGATGAGCAAGTGCTTTACCTGATTGCGGAGCTCAAGCAAGAGAATACTTACGTCACGCATCATATTCAGAAAGTGTGTGCGTTCTTTTCTGCAATGGAACAGTTTGCAAAAGAGCGTCAGAGTGAAGGTCACCAAGTTCTGCACCTCACATTGGATGACACACAATCCTTCGACGATCTTGAGCAAGTCTTGCAACACTACGCGAGTGAAGTTGGTGCAAGTAAGTTTGAATATCAACGCCCGGATGAATACCGTCTGCTAGAGCAGTTAGCCAAATTAAAGCTTGATGGGGTCGTGACGCGTTGTGTCGATTCGGAACACTTTTTGTTACCGTTTGAGGAAATAGAATCGCAGTTTCCTCAAGGCAAACACATCATGATGGAGCACTTTTACCGCCGTATGCGCAAGCGCTTCGACATCTTGATGCAAGACGGAAAACCCGTCGGCGGAAAATGGAATTACGATGCCAATAACCGTAATAAGCTCAAAGCCCAAGACATTGAACAACTGCCACAACCTTTGATGTTCAGTACCGACGTACGTGGCATCGTTGAGCGGTTGGCAAAACATGACATCGAAACCATCGGAAATCTTGAAGGAGACTTGTTGTGGCCGATCAATCGCGCGCAGAGCTTGTCTTTACTCGCGCATTTCTGCCAAGTCTGTCTGCCGTTATTTGGACGTTTTCAAGATGCCATGACAGGCCAGCACGATGCTAAGTGGAGCTTGTATCACAGCCGAATTTCATTCTCGCTTAACAGCAAATTACTGCACCCGAGAGAAGTCATTGATGCTTCACTCAAGGCATTTCATTCCAACGCGGACATCGACATTTCTCAAGTTGAAGGGTTTATTCGCCAAATCTTAGGATGGCGAGAGTACATTCGAGGGGTCTATTGGGCGAACATGCCTCATTACCCGAAAAACAACGAATTGGTCGCAGAAAGAAAGCTGCCAGATTTCTTCTGGAATGGTGAAACTAAAATGGCTTGTATGCGCAATGCGATTGAGCAGTCCCTCGATTATGCCTACGCACACCACATCCAACGATTGATGGTCACTGGTAACTTTTGCTTGCTAACCGAGATCGACCCAGATCAAGTGGATGAGTGGTATCTCGGTATCTATGTTGATGCGATTGAATGGGTCGAAATGCCGAACACACGTGGCATGGCATTGTTTGCGGATGGCGGCATTGTTGGCACCAAACCTTACGCGGCGAGTGGTTCTTACATCAACAAAATGAGCGACTACTGTAAGGGTTGCTATTACGACAATAAGGCGAGGAGTGGGGAAGGATCGTGTCCGTTTAACAGCCTTTATTGGCGCTTTATGAACAAACACGACAAGCGCCTCGCAGCCAATCCACGAATCGGGATGATTTTCCGCTCTTGGGACAACATGGAAGAACAACAACGCCAAGCGATTCTTGATACCGCAGAGCACTACATAGAAAACGTGGAGAACTTGTGATGGAAATACTCATCGTCGGTGGCAATGGTGGAATTGGTTTGGCGATGGTGAGAGAAGCCGCAGCTCGGTTTCCTCAAGCTCGCGTGCATGCCACTTATCGTAAGCAGCAACCAGATTGGCAACACCCAAATGTCGTTTGGCATCAAGTGGATGTATCGCAAGACGAGCAGGTAAAAGCGTTCAGTGAGCAGATTGAACACGTCGATTGGTTGGTGAACTGTGTTGGTATGTTGCACACCCAAGAGAAAGGTCCTGAGAAGAATCTTAGCTCGCTCGACGCAGACTTCTTTCAGCAAACCATCACGGTTAATACTTTGCCAAGTTTGCTGTTGGCGAAATACTTCACGCCCAAGCTAAAGCGCAGTACTGCACCCAAGTTTGCGACCATTTCGGCCAAAGTTGGCAGCATTAGCGATAATCAGTTAGGTGGTTGGTACAGCTATCGAGCATCGAAAGCCGCATTAAACATGTTCCTAAAAACCATGTCGATCGAATGGCAAAGAGTGGTCAAACATGGCACGGTGCTTTCACTTCACCCTGGCACCACAGATACCGCTTTGTCGGCACCTTTTCAAACCAATGTCCCAGAGGGAAAGTTGTTCACGCCAGAGCGAGTTGCTAAGGATTTATTAGGCTTGATAGAAAAAGCAACCCCGCAAGATAGCGGGGCGTTTTGGGCTTATGATGGGACGTTATTACCTTGGTAAGAGAACGCGTACAAACGTTAATACAAATGAAATAACATACTCCAGAGAGGGTCGGAGTGACCTACGTTTTCGTTGATTTATTTCTTCGGCAACGCTCAGAACAATAAACGATTTCCTCCCAATTTCGCGCCCACTTCTTTCTCCAAGAAAATGGGCGCTGACAGACCGGACAGACTTTCATGGGAAGGTTGGATTTAAAACCTTTCATCGCGCTGAATGTTCACTCCTAATTTGGTTAAAACTACTTATCAAATAGGTACAGGTAATCGCCGTAGCCTAAACTCGCCATCTTGTTCACAGGTACAAATTTCATCGCAGCAGAGTTCATGCAATAGCGTAATCCCGTCGGCTTCGGACCATCTTTAAACACATGACCTAGGTGTGAATCACCAAACTTACTGCGGATCTCCGTTCTAGGGTAGAGTAGTTTATAATCGGTTTTCTCCACGATGTAACCCGGGTTAATTGGTCGAGTAAAGCTTGGCCAACCTGTGCCAGATTTGTATTTATCAGTAGAAGAAAATAGCGGTTCACCGGTCACAATATCAACATAAATTCCCGCTTCTTTGTTGTCCCAGTATTCATTATCAAACGGACGCTCCGTGCCTTCTTCTTGCGTCACGTAATACTGTAGCTCTGTTAAGTTTGATTTGATTTCAGACTGAGCAGGCTTACTGTACACTTTCACTTTCGAAAGCAGCTTTTTTTCTTCAATCAACTGTCGAAGTGTTTTAGGGCTTTCTTTTCGATCTTCACCAAATACTTCGTCGAGATATTTATCGCGACCTGATGCGTAGCGGTAGTATTTGTACTTCAGGCTACTCTTCTTGTAGTAATCCTGATGATACGACTCCGCAGGGTAAAACTTTTCAAACTCGATCAGCTCTGTTTTCAACGGTTTTGGATAGATCATCGCCTTGTCGATTTCCATCATAAACTGCTTAGCAATCTGCTTTTGCTCCGCATTATGATAGAAGATCGCCGGACGGTATTGAGGACCACGGTCAACAAATGAACCTTTATCGTCGGTAGGGTCGATATGACGGAAGAAGTAATCCAGCACTTGTTCGTAGTTCACAACAGCAGGATCGTACTTCACCTCAATCACTTCAATATGACCAGATTTACCAGAAGAGACTTGGCGGTAAGTCGGGTTTTCAATATGACCACCTGAATAACCTGATACAACATCGATTACGCCGGGCAGTTGCTCTAAATCCGATTCTGTACACCAGAAACAACCGCCAGCTAGCGTTGCGATTCTTGTATTCTCTGAAGCCTTCAGCTTATCCATCGTATCGGCGGTACCTGTTTTACTCAATAGTAGAAACAAGACTGGAAGTGCGAAGGAGAAACCGGCCAATAACTTAGACATATTCTTCATAGCTACCTCATCGTTATTTTTGTAGAAAGTGTTACTTAAATAAAAAGTGTTACGTATAGAGAAAGGTAACCGAGCGAAAAAATTACAGTAATGTTGAAAATTCCGTTGCCCTTTTATGCGATAGGGCTAAAGTATCGACAAGAAACACACCGCTAGTAAGGGCAACGATGCCTTGAATAAGCGATGCTAAATGAGGTAAATCATGCAAGCTGAAGTTAAATGGATAGAAGATTTTAAATTCCTTGGGCAATCTCAGTCGGGCCACTCCGTAGTGATGGATGGCAATGGTGGTGCAACCGCACCAAGCCCAATGGAAATGGTACTAATGGCTGCTGGTGGCTGTAGCTCTGTCGATGTTGTTGATGGTTTGAAAACAGCAGGCCAAAAGGTTTCGTCAGTTAATGCCAAGCTAACCACAGAGCGTCGTGAAACCGCACCGCGTATCTTTACGCAAGTGAATATCCACTTTGAAGTGTCAGGTGACGAGCTTGACCCAGCAGTCGTAGCAAAAGTGGCGGCTGACTCGCTAGAAAAATACTGCTCGGTTTGCTTAATGCTAGGTGAAGGTGTTGAGATGACCCACAGCTGGGAAATTGTGTAAGCCGACAGACTCCACAAAATATAAAAACAGGAAAGAGAAAAGTCCGGGCTTTTCTCTTTTTTTATTTCGCAATTCACGTACCTTGTGAAGAATCTGAAAGCAGTAATTGCAGGTTGTAGGAGTCTTCCAGTGACAGAACTAGAAAAAATGATGTCTGGCCAGGTCTTTGATGGCATGGACAAAGAAATTGACGCCATTAGAAGCCATGCTCTTCAAGCACTTAGAGCACTTAATAATAACACCGACGAAAGTCAGCGCGACGAATTGCAAAAGCAGCTATTTGGCAAGGTAGGCCGTTGTATTGTCCAGTCCCCTTTTCATTGTGAATTTGGTAAGACCATCGAAATAGGTGAAGAAACCTTTATCAACATGAACGTGGTCATGCTCGATGGTGCCAAAATTACCATCGGGAACCACGTGCTCATTGGACCGAGCGTGCAATTTTATACCGCTTCTCATTCTGTTGATTACCGAAGTCGTCGACGTTGGGAAACGTTTTGTAAACCTATCACGATTGAAGATGATGTGTGGATTGGCGGAAATTCCGTCATCAACCAAGGTGTAACAGTTGGCGCTCGCTCGGTGATTGCGGCGAACTCGGTCGTTAACCATGATGTGCCGCCAGATTGTCTATACGGAGGCACGCCAGCTAAGTTGATTCGTCGTCTCAACGAAGAAGAGTAAGAATCGATAGTGATGGCATGATGACTCGCTTTACAGGCGTAAGAGAATCATGCCAGCAGAAAGGGATAATTCATCAAGGAGTCTAAGATGTCGAACAAGACAGAAGTCCTCATGTGCCCTACATGTGGGGTAGAAACGCATCATGTCGTGGTGTTAGTTAGAAAAAAAAGTGGTTTTGAAGGTGATAAAAATCGCAAAAAGAAAGAGTTCATCGCTGGCTTTCTCAAAAGTGTAGTATTCGGCGCCTTCCTTGCCTCTATGGATGAATTTGAACGTCATTTGATCTGCGAAAACTGTGGTCATAAAACCATTCAATAGTAACTGATAGTCCTTCTTTCTCTGCATAAGTTCATAAGTGCGGTTTGAAGCACTGGTTATTCAAGTCGCATCATCCTCTTTTAGTGCTTTTGCTCTTCTTGTGTTCCTCTCTCAAATATGAGTCACATCAGTACGCATTTTAACCGCTTGGATACAGATAACTCACTGCTATATATAATAAATTTTGGTGAGAAATACGTGTTTCAGCTCGATGTTTAAACTCTGTTCTATCGACACGTTTTGGGTCAGTAAACACTTAAATTTCGTTTGCTTTATGTTGTATGTAGCGCAATTGTGTG
Organism: Vibrio sp. Vb1755; assembly: GCF_033338635.1. Lineage (NCBI taxonomy): Bacteria > Pseudomonadati > Pseudomonadota > Gammaproteobacteria > Vibrionales > Vibrionaceae > Vibrio > Vibrio sp. Vb1755. The sequence goes on from NZ_JAWOTA010000001.1 coordinate 76,844, forward strand.
AAATTGGTCACATTAACGTTTAATTTATAAAAAAATAATTAATGAATAGTAATTCACAAATATGCTGACCGTATGTGCTATTTAGTTTTGATTTATCTTTTGTGTATTCACTTGGTGAATGTTCTTTTGTTTTTAGATTGACTAAAGGTTTGATTTTCTATTCAAACTTGTGAAAGGTTGAATGGATATATTAGAAAACATGAATTTGATCTTGTTTCTATCTTTTGTTTTAAATGCGAAATTCATTATTAACAACGGATGGTTTTGATGATTTCTCTTATGTGTATCCCACCAATTTTAGAAATTGAAAATTAAACTCTCTCAATACAATAACGACTAAAATTAAACGGAATGATGTTCTTGTATTTTTATTGTATTTTAACTTATACATTTTTACTCATTCATTTTAACTGTTTTTGTTGATTTTAAGTTGTTGATAATAATTGTCTTTTAACTTTTGTTTTAATGACGTTGCTTTGCTGCTTCTTTAATGTTGTGGTGTGTGGCTTTATTTATAAAAAGTCATTTTAAAGTACGTTTTTAAGCAAAGTAGAACGCAACAATACTCAGATAAATAGTATTAAAAAGTTAAATAAGGATTTAACCATAAGAGTAATTTTATGGTTGATAGGTTTATTGGGGTTGATTATCTGAATTTTTATGGAATTTCATCCCAATAATCTGTTTGTCTTTAAGTTTATTCAAATGAACTTAATTCTCATGGAAGTTTCAAAACATGCAGCACACAACAAAGTGGATGATGACGCCGCTTGCAATGTTGTTGGGTACGCTGTTTTCAGCGCCATCATTCGCGGTGGAAACGAGTGTAATTGATAGCACTAGCACGCCTGAATCTACACAAAATGAAGGAGATACGTCCTGTATTGTTTGTAAGTTTAGTGGGGCCGTTTACCTATCTTACGATACAAACATTTACGATAAAGACGACTACCGTTCTGTCCGCAATTTCTCGTGGGGAGGCGATCTCGTTTATTCCTTTTCGAGCGACACAAAAGCCTATTTTTCTACGGGGGGCTATCGTGCCCTAGAAGATGAAGTCGGCACCTACGCGACAGATTCGGTGTTGGGCTTGCAATACACGAACCTATATCGCTTTGGAGATACAGGGAAAATCGGCGTTGCGGGTCAGCTCACCATTCCAACTTCAGAAACATCTCGTAAAGATGAACTGCACACCGCGGTTCGTTTAGATGTGCCGATCTCTTTTTCAGCTTGGAGCGTCGATTTTTCGGTTTCGCCAAGACTGAGAAAAAATTTCCACGAATACAAAACCATGGGTGGACGCTCGCTGACTGAGTGGACTTACTCGTTGTTTGCTGTTGCGGAAAAGTCGTGGGAATCGTTCGCAGTGGGGATTACGGCGTTAGGTGGTAACAGCATCAGTTATCAAGGTACGCGCAGAAGCAGTTGGCAGTATGAGGGGGCGTTGTACGGCACATACGAGTTTGATGAAAGCTGGTCATTGCTACTCGCGGCATCATCAACGGGTTTCTATCAAGATGCAGAGCGAGGCACCTTGGGCAACATCGATTTGTTGGACCAAGAGAAAGCGTCTTACATCGTGACAGTGACTTACTCCTTCTAGGAAAACTACAACAATTAAGGATATCCAAATAATGTTTAAAAAATTGACTCTGGTGTCAGCAATAACGGCCGCACTTGCAGGCTGTGGCGCAGATGATCAGGCGTATGACTATGTCGAAAGAGATGCAAAAGAAGTCGCAGTAAAAGATCTTAAAGACGGTCGTTGGTTTTACGTTCCGACGACTGGTGCCGCTCCACGCTTTGCTCTTAACCAATTCCCATTCTTACAAGGTTCACCTCGTTACGTTGAGCTTTGTTTTACCAAAGAAGGTCTGGAAGTTCGCAGTTACGATAAAAACTACCCAGACGCGCATCTAAGCAAAGATGCTAATAACTACTGCGGTGAAGAGAAATTTGTCGCAGACGACGACGGCGTTAACTTCGCGCAAGTGCTGACGATTCCGGGTGACTTTGCGGCGTATCGCTGTCAAGAAGACGCGCATGGTGATTGCACCAACAAAGAAGAAACCAACGAAGACGCAAGCCTAAACTACAAGAAGAAAACCCACTTCACTCCTCGCCCTGAAGATCTCGAAATTGCAGAATTCAATATGGAAGATCTGTATGGCATTACCGAGGGCATTGATGAAATTGGCGCACCACGATTGATCTCGTGGGACTTTGACCCTAAAAACGGTCTTCTCAATTTCGAACTAGAGCGCACGTTCCGTATCGATTTAGATAATATTTCTGACTACATCAACTTTGCAACGAAAGCGAGCTTGGATGAAGCGCTTGTGGATGGCGCGTTTAAATCTCGTTTCTACTACTCGTTAGTGCACGAAAGTGAAGTGGCAACCGAAGGTTACCAACCGATCTTGTACCCAGTGGGTGATGAGAACGACATTGGTTTCTTCACCACATCGACGAAAAAGCTTAACCCAGTCACGAATAAATACGACCGTGATGTGGTTTACCTCAATCGTTTCAACCCAGATCAAGGCTCTATCAAATATTACTTGAGCGACAATTTCTTTGAAGAGAAGAACAAGTTGTTCTTGGATGCAACGCTGCAATCGATCGACAAGATGAACCAAGCGCTGAATGTATTTGGGGCGGATGCAGGCAAGCCTGAAATCGAGATTGTGAACAAAACCAAAGCGGCTGGTATTCACCCAGGAGATCTGCGTTACAACGTGATTAACCTGATTGACGAGCCTTTAGCTAACGGTCTGCTTGGCTATGGCCCGTCGGTTTCTAACCCGATGACGGGGGAAATCATCAAAGGCCACGTGAACCAATACGCAGGCGTTGCAAGAACGGGTGTGCCTTTCTATTGGGATAACTTGGCGCGTTTCTATAATCGTAATCAACTGGACTTAGATGGCTTAGATCCATTGCCAACCAGCAGCGAATCTGTGAAAACAGAAGTTGCGGATAGAATTGAAGCGCTTTCTACAATGGCGGCGATGGCGAGCCTGAAATCGGATGAAAACATTCATGCGCCGCTCGTTTCAAAAGAAGACATCGTTTCTGGAAAAGCAGCGACGAAGAGCCCAACTCAGCTAATGAAAAACTTCAATGATGACATGGAGTTTGAAAAGGTGGTTGAAGCTGAAGAGAACCGTTTGTCTTTCTGGGCAGAGAACAACGTCTATCCAATCGAAGCGTCGTGGGTTTCTTCAACCAACAAGGCCATGTTGGACAACTTGAAGTTGGATGACGAGCGTTACTTTGAGATCAAACTTGATGACGCAGGTAACGAAGTATCGCGTCAGCTTAAGCGTTGGAAATACCTGCCAAAAGAGTTGCAAGTGAAAGCCGCAGATGCGATTACGGTTGCGACTTACAGCAATACGCTTGTTCACGAGCTTGGTCATAACATGGGTCTGCGCCATAACTTTAAAGGCTCAAATGACAAAGCGAACTACTACACGCTAGAGCAAGCGCATCAACTCGGCTTGAACAACATTCCTGCTTACAGTTCGACAATGGACTACGCACCAAGCATGTTGGATGAAACGCCAACTTGGGGTCTGTACGACATTGCGGCGTTTAAGTTCGGCTACGGCCGTAAAGTCGAGACGATTCAAGATTCTTCAGGTTCAGCTCCTGCACCTGTTGCGAAACCGGCAGACAGTGCGAGCGATGAAGACAAAGCGGCATATGCTCGTTACCTCGCTGATCAGCAAGCCTACCAACAAAGCTTTGCATACAAGTTTGGCAACAATCCAGACAACACATCGCTGATGGTGTGTTCTGAAGTGAAGGCGCTAACGGGGAACGAGAAAGGCAAATCACTCTACAACTGTGACTTCAGCCGATTCGATACCGCCGCGTTGTCTGATGATCCAGAACTGAATGCGAAAACTCGTTATGGCGCACTTTACTACCTAGATAAAGTGAATGAAATTGAGCGTAAGTCTTACGATTTCTGTACCGATGGGAACGTTTCTCTAAACAGCGACTGTAACCGTTTTGACGAAGGTACAAACCTAGAAGAAATTGTTTCTTACGAGTGGCAGAACTATCTCGATAGCTATGATCGACGCAACTTGGAGTTATATGGGACGACGGGATTATTCTCGTCCGATTATCCTGGTTACTTAGTGCGTCGTTATATGGAAATGAGCGCTATCCGTGACAAGATGGAAGATCTTGAGCGCATCGATAACCTGTACACCAATCTGGGTTACACTTCGTCAACGGATAAGCCGGGTGATTTCTTATTGCGCATTGCTTCAAACCCTCAATACTGTAGCGAAGGCAAAGCCGATAACTCATGGTTCTGTGATTACGCGAATGGGGCGAAAAAATCCGCGGCGTTCTTCCTTGATATCTTGCGCACACCAGAGCATCAATGTGTGATAGAAAATGCGGCAGGCAACCAAAAAGTGATTTCTTTTGGTCAACTGTTAGACAACAACTCACACCAAATTCCGGCTGATTACGATCTTTCAACAGCCAGCTGTTTTGATGATTTGGCAGCACGCTTTATCGAAGATTCAGATGAGGGCTATATAGCTGTTGCGGAAACTGCGAATGGACGCTTCCTAAACTCAATTGGTAGCTTTGACCCGGATTACCCTTGGTCAAATGCGGTGTCTGTGTTGGGTAACTGGCCAGACAAAGCGCTTGCGAGCCACTTCTTAGCACGTCGATTCTCGAACCGTTTTACCGATGAGGTGAGCTTTGCATCGCTGCTTGATATCCCTGGGGTGCAAGCTGAATACGAAGACATCATGGGCAACGTCGTGGCAAATGATGCGTTAAATACGCCAGTTAAATTGGTGGGTAAAGACGGTAAGGAATACACCAATCTAAAAGGTGTTACCGTGAACCTACACATCACTGAGCAAATGGAGTCCCTACCACCAATGCCTCGTGGTATTGCAAGATTCCTTGATATTGGTGCAGAAGGCCGCGGACGTGTTGGCGATGTCATCTTGAGAATGGGTGTGCGCCAAATGAAGTCTTACGACTACACAGTGAAGACTCGTGGTCAATCTCAGTTTGATACGTTTACGAAGCAACAAGACCGCTACGGTATTATCGCGGGTGACAAGGTTGAGTTTGTTATCGACGGCGAGAAGTTTGTGGCAACAAAAGCAAACAAGCTGGCTTACGACTACGCAAATCAACTGGTGACGTCCAAAGGTTACGATCTAAAAACTTACCTAGATAGCTATGAGCCTGCAACACTAAACAAGGTCGCAGAGAGCATCGATAGTGCTTGGGGGCCATTCCGAACAGCGATTGTCCCAGCGTTCCACGATCCTGTATTGCTGCTGGATGCGCCAATGGTCAACGCAATGAAGCGAACCATTGATGCGGATATTGCGGCAGGTGTGCTGTCGTTTAGCCAGTCTTTCATCAACTTTACGACAGCGAATGTGACTTCGGGTGATTTGGTCATCGATGCAACTTCAGGCACATTGAGCTATAAAGGTGGTAAAGCGCACGATGAGCTGAAAGCGTTCGAAGCTTACACAGATGCGATGCTTTTGATTTACAACGATCACGCCGAAGACATGATGTTCGCGGTCGACAATGTGTACGCAGGGTACATGGCGTCTTCAGATGCTGACAAAGAACTTTGGCTGAAAGATCTCAATATGATTCAAGCGTATTTGCGTGGTGATATCGGCGCTGTGGCTGGTGATTACTACAAGATGCTTGATCGCCTACCAACTGCAGTGAGTTTCCAGTAAATAACTCTTAATTCACTCATACAAAGGCCTGCAGCAATGCAGGCCTTTTTCGTCATAGGATTGATGGAATTTAGGAGTGAAAGATGATCTGTCTGTCTTCTGTCATCACAAGTGTCGCTTTGCTTTGTTCGATAAGTTGGGCAGCATAAGAAGGGGTAACGGCCTGCATATCACCTTTAGATCGAAGAGTTAAAGACTCCCACGCTTGATCTCGATATTTCCCTGCTTGGGTGTATTGAATCAGTACTTTCATAGCTTCACGCTCCGGTGTGGTTGACGTGCTACTTAAGTTAACGATCTTAGGTTGGTTGCGCATCTGTTAAAAATGAAACATTAGTTTAACCAAATGTGCCTTTCCAAATATCGAGCATTGAGCAGAGCAATTTAGAATCCTTTTGATGGAAGGATGAAGAACACTCAATCTTTCGATTCATACTGCGCAATATAATGTTTGAGAGATTTGGTTTCCACACTCTCAAACTCTTCATCGTGCATACGAAGTGCTTGGATACGGTCGAGGCGGAACTGGCGGTAGTCATCGCGCAATTCGCACCAGGCGACCAGCGTCCAGACTTTGCCCCAAAAGAACTGGCCTAACGGTTGGATTTTTCTCTCGGTCACCTGTCCGCTTTCATCTTGGTAATCCAAACTGACCTTAAACTGATGATCAATCGCGTGGCGCAGAAGCTGCCCTCGTTTGGCAGTCTCGGATTGGGTGTGATAATCGGGCACAATCAGCGGACAATCTTCCACTTGTTGTTTGAGCTTATCGGGCAATACCGAAAGTATTTTGGTGGACGCAGAGTGAGACGCTTCGGCGAGTTCAACATCCGACCAGGCTCGAACCATCCGCATACCCAGTTCAAGCGCCATCATCTCTTTTTCTGAGAACATCAAAGGCGGCAGATGAGAGCCAGCTTGCAACAGGTAGCCAACACCTGCTTCACCTTGAATCGGAACACCAGAACTGAGCAACGACTGAATATCGCGATAAATCGTACGTTCGCTAACTTCCATTCTTTCTGCGAGCTCTTTCGCTGTCACGGCGTAACGCTTTGCGCGCAGAAGCGTCAGTAGCTCAAACAGTCGTTCTGATTTGCTCATGATGTTCCTTATCTAGACCTACTGGTTGTTAGTGGTAGTGTGGCTGATTACTTCTCTAGCTCACTGCACATTTTTAAGTTGTGGTGTTTAAGCTCGAAGCTTTTGCAGTCAATCATTGATAACAAAGGCTGAAATTCAGCGGCTTGCTTAATCTGTTTTCCCGCCTGTTTTGCATCGTCCATTGAACGCCAGTAAATGATGTCTGTCCACAGATCGTCCGTCGCTTCGTGACTGAGCGACCGGTACAAAAAGCCCGGCAGATTCTTCGCAAACGTTTGTGACTGTTTGGCAGCGGCGATCACGTCTTGCTCTGTTGTGCCTGCGGTTAGACGAAATTGCACAGTTTCGATAACGGTTTCCATATTGTGATTCCTTATTGGTTTTGGCGGATTGCCTGTTGAGTTCCAAATAAGGTTACGCGGATGGAATGTCAGAACATGTCAGTAGTGAAATCTCACTCACTTATCATCAATATGGTTATTTTTCTGGGCTGTTGTAACGATCCCAGTAAGGTAAATCTGTGCCGAGTTTTTCGCTGATAAAATCGATAAAGGCTCTTACTTTCAATGGCATGTGCTTGCGCTCAGGAAAAACCGCATAAATGGCGTGTTCTGGTAGAGAATACTCTTCCATCACCGGTTTTAGATTTCCTGCTGCAAAGTCTCTTCCTGCAATAAATGTTGGCAGTTGCGCAATGCCTGAGCCTCTTAACAGCAACTGGCGAATGGCTTCGCTGTTATTGACGATAAAGTTTCCTTTTGGAAGTACCTTGTATTCGCTGCCGTTGTTGATGAACATCCATTCGACGCCGCCACGGAAATAGGAGTAGCGCAGGCAGTTGTGACCGACTAAGTCACTTGGTTTTTGTGGTGTTCCAAACTCCGCTAAGTAATCTGGCGAGGCACAAAGCACACTTTTACAAGGGGCGAGACGTTTTGCGATTAGATTGGAAGAGGTGAGTTCACCAATACGGATCCCCAAATCAAAACCGTCTTTAACCAAATCGACCATTTTGTCTTCGAGGTTTAAATCCACTTCAATTTTCGGATAACGAGCGAGAAACTCGCTGATCAAAGGCGCGATATGCAGCACACCGAAAGACATCGGCACGGTAATTTTGAGCCGACCTTGTGGCGAGCCTTGCAGTTCCGATACCGCGTCCACGCCTTGCTGGGCCAGATTGAGCGCTTGAGAAGCGTACTCAAAATAGCGTTCTCCCGCTTCGGTCAGGCTCAGCTTACGCGTGGTTCGGTTAAGGAGACGAATACCCAAATCGTCTTCTAGTTGGTTGATGCGTTTGCTGATCGCCGATTTCGTCAGATTCAGCTGTTTGGCCGCAAGGGAAAAGCTGCCGCATTCGACAACAGCAACAAAAACGGGCAGGGAGGCAATCGCGTTCACATCAATCTCCTATTATCGTGAAGCATTTATTGTTGAGCACAAGGATACAATTAATTTCCAATTATAGAGATTATCTTCAAGAAGAAAACAATCTAGACTATGCACCAGTATTACGACCTTGATTTTGGGAAGAAGAAAATGAAGTACGATTGGATCCTGTTTGACGCTGACGAAACCTTATTCCACTTTGATGCTTTCAAAGGTTTGCAGCTTATGTTTTCTCGCAAAGGCGTAGATTTTACTGAACAAGATTTTGCTCATTACCAAACCGTAAACAAACCGCTTTGGGTGGATTACCAAGACGGCAAAGTAACGGCAGATGAGCTAAAACATAAGCGTTTTACCGAGTGGGCTGAGAAGCTGAATACCACAACAGCAGATCTCAATAGCGCATTTTTAGAAGCAATGGCCGATATTTGCAGCTTGTTGCCAGGTGCAAAAGAGCTGATGGAAGCGCTGCAAGGCAAAGCCAAAATGGGCATCATCACCAACGGTTTTACAGAGTTGCAAGCAATTCGCCTTGAGCGCACAGGGATGACTGAATACTTCGATAAAGTGGTGATCTCTGAACAAGTGGGCGTAGCAAAACCGGACTTAGGTATTTTTGAATACGCGATGCAGCAAATGGGCAACCCATGCAAAACGCGCGTACTGATGGTGGGTGACAACCTGCATTCCGATATTCTGGGTGGTAATAATTTTGGTATTGAAACTTGCTGGTTAAATACCACAGGCGCAAGCGTCGATGAGCGTATCGCACCAAATTACACCGTTGAGTCTTTGAGTGAACTAAAGAACATTTTGGTGGCGTAACCGAATCGGGTATTATTCCGTAGTAACCCTCAGAAAAATCAAGGAATAATCATGTCAGATATCAAACAGCTAGACAGCAAAGTCGTTTACCAGAATAAGTGGATGACGGTGCGTGAGGACAAAATTTTACGTCCGAGCGGCGCAGAGGGCATCTATGGTGTGGTCGACAAACCTGATTGTGCTGCGATTCTGGCTATCGATAACGGGATGATTCACTTGGTTCAGCAGTACCGTTACACCGTAGGTCAACGTTGTTGGGAGATCCCACAAGGGGCGTGGGAATCAAACCCAGATGCGGATCATCTTGAGCTTGCCAAAGGCGAACTGCGTGAAGAAACGGGTATGCAGGCGAGCACTATGGCGTATGTCGGCGCGCAGTTTATCGCATACGGCTTTTTGAATCAGACATGTCACGTCTACTTCGCCAGTGATTTAACGGACGTGGGCAATCAACTCGACAGTGAAGAAGAGGATTTGATCACTCGCGCTTTTTCTGTTGAGGAGTTCGAACAGATGATGATCGACGGCACGATCAAAGATTGTGTCACCATCGCTGCTTATGGTTTGGCGAAGCTGAAGAAATTCATTTAGTTATTCATGACGATTTTTTAATGAAAACAGTGGCCTAGTGCCGCTGTTTTTAGTTTGGGTGAGTTCGTTGAGCCATCGCTTACTCGTCGATTTTCTTACCTAAGATTTCCACTTGCGCTTTTTTGGTCACCCCCGCGACTTGCAGCGCAGTGCTGCCAACCGATTCATAGTTCAACTCGATTTTGTCTAACTTCGCGTTATCTTTTGTTGGTAGGCTTAAGCTTCTTGATGACATGCCTTTAGTCAGAACCCCTAAACTGTCGAACGTCTTTTCCTGACCATCTTTCATGATTACTTTAACGCTTTTCAGATCGACCGTACCTTGCGTACATTTGATTTTTATGTGGCTGAAACGAGCGTTAGCAAATGGTGACAGTGGATTGACTGTGTCGGTTTCCGATTTAAAACTGACGGTCTTATCTGCAATCTTATCCCAATCGTTGTCTCCTGCAACCGATTGGAAAGAGGCTACAGCCGCTAAAAGACAGAGTGCGATGGTGTTGAACAGTTTCATAACTTTTCCTTACCTTAGGTTTAGATATTCTGTTTAATCAGTTCGATGACGTGTGTGACTTCGTCTTGAGTTAAAGCCCCTTCTTTCACGAATAAAATTTCACCTTGTTTATTTTGTACGATAATCGCAGAACTTTCTTGCTGCAGATCCCAAGTTGTTGCTAATACGCCATTTTTGTCTAACACCATGGAAGACCAAGAGAATGTCTTTTTGCTGTCCTCTGCCGACGATTTTACAAATGTACCGGTTCCCCATATGGCGTCTTCTTGGTTGATCACGGTTGTGGTCTGATACTGATCTTCAGGAAAGTGAGCGGCAGTGATTGCTGACATCAGCGGCGCGTTCATCTCTTTGGCTTTACTACGACCTGCAATGGCTTGTATCACATGGACTTTGCCTAACATCTGCTGAGTTGCCCAAGGTTGATAAGCCACATCGTTTCCTTGCAGCGTCATTTCGCCATAGGTATCAATGCTGACGGAAGGGGTGGTTTGACCGACAGAAAGGTTATGAGAGAAGGCGAATGTCGGGGCGAGTGCGAGTAAGAGTGACAGAACAGATGGAGTTTTCATCGGGGGTTCCTGTAACGAAGTGAGGTTAGAGCGAATCAAAATAAGGGGCAAATACGATGCCCCTTATCGGATATGGCGATTAGTTAGAAAGTACAACGCGCGCATTTAGCGGTTGCAGCGGACGATTGTTTTGTCCCATGACTTCCATCAGTTTCGCGGCTTGATCTTTGGATAAGGTTTGAGTGTCTTTAAGCACAAACCAGCGCACACCTTCTGAACATGGCGGTGTGGTTAAAGAGCCGTTAAATCGATAGTAGTTTGCAGTTTTTGGCAGTAAGTCGTTAATCTCAAAAGTATCTTTAAAGAAGGTGGTTTGATTCTCTTGTGGGATTGCGTTGATCAGTTTAGACAGCGCTGCGTTTTGATCGCCAGCATCAAAGATCACCGAAATTACCGCCAACTCGCCGTCTGCGTTGGCGTGTACAAAGTGCGCTTCAAGTGGATACTGGCGGCCTTTGATTTGGTTTTCTGAAGGTGTGTGGAAATGGAACTGTTGCAGCTCGAACGTCTCGCCATCAATGGTGAAGCTATTACGTCCGTTCACTTGCGCTTGCAGCGTATGACCATTGTTGGTTAAACCAATGACCTGACCAGTGTACGAAAGGTTCAGTGCTTCCAGTTTTGCATCGGCTGGGTTGTCGATGTTGATTGGGCTTTGGTTTTTCGTGGTTGCGCAGTCTTTGGCGATTTTTCCCCAGTGCTCTGGCCCGTGTTTGTCATTGCCATAGCCCCATTCCGAAGCCTGAGCTGCGCTTAGAGTGAGAAGTGAGAGTGAAAAAGCAAGTAGTGTTTTGTTCATAATAATGTCTCTGTTCGGTCGCTTCGATAAGCGTTGTTACAAGGCAATGACCTAGAGGTTTGATCACTGCCTGACAAATTAGAAACGGTGGCTGAGCTGGGCACCAATTAGGAACGCATTTGAATGGGTCACGCCCGTTACCATCGGTGCAGGAACATCTTCATACGCGTACTCTTCTACGTTGACATCTTCACCAATCAAGTACGTCATGCCGATGTCAACCGTGGTATCTGATGACCATTGGTAAGAGGCCCCCGCAGATAACCAGTGACGGTTCGAATCTGGAATAGAAAGCGAGGTCAGCTCATCGACAGGTGTTTTGTCGAACATGTAACCCGTGCGAAGTGTCCAACGTTCATTGGCGTACCAAGTCGCACCGATGGAGTAGTGCGCGGAGTCTTGCCACTGAAAATCTTTTAGCAACTGATCATCAGCTTTCAAGCTGTCAAATGCTGACCAACCAATCCACTGCACAGAATAGTGCAGGGCAAATTTAGGTAAGACGCGGTGATAACCGGAAAACTCCGCAATATCCGGTAGCGGCATAGCAAGTGAGTCGTACGATTCGCCAGCAAAGTGGATGTCACCCTTGGCATCGATGTTAGGGCTGTGCTTGTAGCTTAAACCTAAGCGATGACGTTCGTTAAACTCGTACATCATGCCAATGTTCGCGCCAAGCCCAATGCCGCCAGCTTCCACATCAAGTGCGTTGCCTTTTACGGATCCACAGCGTTGTTCTAGTTCGTTTCCAAGTATGTTCCCACCAACGCAAACACCCACGTCCATATCGCGGTACAGCTCACCAGAGCCGTAAATCACATCAATACCACCACCGATACTAAAACGGTCGTTCACCTTGTATGCCAAGCTTGCGCCAAGGTTGACACTCGCTACGCTGGTGACACCGCCAAAAACAGGTGCGCCATAGTTTGGTTTAAACTCCATGTCGGTTCCGAAGTTGGAATATGCCGATAAGCCTAGATACCAGTCGTCGTTGATAGGGTGAATAAAGTAAAAATTGGGTACAACGGCTGGTTGACCAACGCCATCGACGTCATCAATGTCGGTCACGGTTTGAGAGAAGGACGGGGTAATGTCAACTTGAGGGGACGGAGGAAAACCACCCATACCAACATTGACATCCGCATTAATGTTAGCTCGATGATATTGCGCATTTTTAACGGTAACGTCAGGTTTGACGTAAGTGACACCGAACGATAAGGCATTTTGTTTAAACAGCGTCATCGCTGCGGCGTTGCGGCTGATTACAGACGCATTATCACCAATGACGGCATCACCAGCAAAAGCACGACCAAGACCCGTCGCAGAATGTTCGTTAATTTGAAAACCACCGGCATACGCCGTCGAGGAGGCTAACCCGATTAATAAATAAATCGGTGAAAGAGTTAATTGTCGCTGCATGTTTTTCTCATGAATTAATTAGAAGTTGTATTGCAACTAAAATTAGTAAAATAAACAAATCTGACCAGTGTATTTAAGAGTAAAACTAACAGTGTGCTGACAATAAGTAAATTTAACTTAATAAATATTTATTGTTGAATTTATTAATGCTTCATGGCGTGAATATAGTAGTTATTTAAGTGTAAATTAAACCCTGAACCTCTATTTTTATTTTTGCGGTATTACTTCTCTATTTTTATTGTGCTGACTTTTCCCTAACAAATAGAGGGAAATCCAGCGATAAAGTGTCCGTGATGGAAACTCTGAGTCATTTGTATTTCCATTGCATCCCAACGTTGGTAGTTCGAATTAGCAAGAGAACTATCGTTTTAAACCCACATGACACACCCCTCTCGGTCTTACCTGTGTTATGTGGGTATTTTTTATTTAACTTGTCACTTAACTCCTCTTTAAATTCAATCATCAAAATGGCCATCATGAAATTTAAATTAATGGAATGTTGAATAATTTTGGATTTTACTGGTTTGTTAGTATTTAAAAGTTTTGTTTATAATACTTATAACTTGAATTTCTATATTAAAGATGGTCTTTGTTATATGTATTGAATGATAAAGTTTTGAAGTGACTATAATATCTCTGATTTTTCACGTTAGTGAAGTTATTCATTCAGTTTCTTGACGTTAATTTACCTATCTTTACGTCTCGTACCCTGTACGGCTAAGAAAAATAGCAGTATAAAATCAAAACGATTATTTACTTCACTCCTGCTATGAAACTCAATAAAAAATGGCTCGTTTTGTGTGGCCTACTTACTATTGGTGCTGGTGGTTATCATTATCTGCAACGTCCAGAACCCATTTCTCCTTACGCGACAGAAGTCGTTCGCAAAGGCAATATCGAAAAGGCGGTATTAGCCAACGGCATGTTGCAAGCGTCCAAATTGGTGAATGTAGGTGCGCAAGTATCTGGGCAAATTCAACGCCTCGCTGTGAACTTAGGGGATGAGATCAAACAGGGAGATTTGATTGCACAGATTGACAGCCTGACTCAGCAAAACAGCCTCAAAGAAGCCCAAGCGTCTCTTAATAGTCTCAACGCTCAGTACCAGGCTAAGCAAGCGCAGATTAAACAAGCAAACTATGAATACGTGCGCCAAAAAGGCATGTTGGCAGCGAAAGCGAGCTCACGAGCTGATTACGAGAATGCCGAAGCGACGCTCGCCATCTACAAAGCCGAGTTAGCGCAACTGGATGCCGAAATCGAGAAAGCCAAAATCAACGTCGACAATGCGCAGTTAGATCTCGGTTACACCACCATCAACGCACCGATGGATGGCACGGTGGTCTACACCGCGGTGGAAGAAGGACAAACCGTAAACGCCAATCAAACCACGCCAACTATTATCGAGTTAGCTAAGTTAGATACGATGACAGTGAAAGCCGAAATTTCGGAAGCAGATGTGATTTTTGTTCACCCCGGCCAAACGGCGCTGTTCACCATTTTAGGCAAACCGAATCAGCAGTTTAAAGGCACATTGCGCGCCATTGAGCCGGGGCCAACCATCATGGATGGCGATGACAGCGATTTGAGCATTTCAGATAGCGACGCCATTTACTACAACGCTGTATTTGATGTGAAGAACCCGCAAGGTATTTTGCGCATCGGCATGACTGCGCAAGTTTCGATTGTCCTTGAGCAATCGGAAAATACCTTGATTGTCCCTTCACAAGTGCTGCAAAAATCTGGCGGCAAAGGCAACTATACCGTGCCAGTGCTTGAACAGGGCCAAGTGGTGCAAAAGCCCGTGACAGTGGGTATTAACAACAAAGTGAACGCAGAAATTCTCTCAGGTTTGAAGGAGGGCGACCAAGTTGTTCTTGGCAATGCTATGGATGGAGAATCATCAAGCCGAGGTGATCGTCGTCGACCTCCAATGAGGTTCTAAGATGAGTGACGTGCTTTTAAAAGTTGAGGATTTAACTCGACGATTTGTCTCTGGCGACGAGTCGCTTACCGTGTTGAACCACATTAATTTAGAGATAAAACGCGGTGAAATGGTCGCGATCGTGGGTGCATCGGGCTCAGGGAAATCGACGCTGATGAATGTGCTCGGCTGCTTGGATAAACCGTCCAGCGGTCGATACTTCATTAATGGGCAAGATGTCTCGACGTTGGAATCTGATCAACTGGCGGAACTGCGCCGCGAGTATTTTGGCTTTATATTCCAGCGTTACCATCTGCTGGGGGATTTAACCGCGGTGGCAAATGTGGAAGTGCCTGCGGTTTACGCGGGAGTTCCTCATCGTCAAAGAACGGAGCGAGCGCAGTCGTTATTGGCTCGCTTAGGGCTGGAAGATCGTTTGACTCACAAGCCCAGCCAACTAAGTGGTGGCCAGCAACAGCGCGTGAGTGTTGCTCGTGCACTGATGAACGGTGGTGAGGTGATTCTCGCTGATGAGCCCACTGGCGCATTAGACAGTCACAGTGGGCAAGAGATGATGGCACTGCTTAAAGAGTTGCATCAACTTGGGCATACTATCATCTTAGTGACTCATGATATGAACGTGGCGAACTTTTCGGATCGCATCATTGAAATCAAAGATGGTGAAATCATTGCAGATACGCCAAATGCACAAGTTGTAATCAATGAGCAAGCAGCAAAGACACCGAGCGCGTCTTTTCATCGCCCAGCGCAAGCCGCCAGTAAGTGGTGGAAGTGGGACAGTTTTATTGACGCGCTAAAAATGGCGCTGCTGGCGATGTCTAGCCACAGAATGCGCACGTTTTTGACCATGCTCGGCATCATTATTGGTATAGCCTCGGTGGTTTCCGTGGTGGCCCTAGGTAATGGTTCACAACAGCAAATTTTGTCGAATATTTCATCCATGGGAACAAACACCATTGATGTCAGGCCGGGCAAAGGGTTTGGTGACCGCCGCTCCGGACGAGTGAAAACGCTAACCGCCGACGATGCTAAATCGTTGGAGAGTCTGCCTTTTGTCGACAGTGTCACGCCGTCTTTATCCAACAGTTTAACCGTGCGGTACGCCAATCAGGATGCAACCGCGTCTGTGGAAGGGGTTGGGGAAGATTATTTCCGTGTGCGCGGTTATGAGATCGCCAAAGGTCAGTTTTGGGATGAAGAGAGCGTGAACTCACTCGCGCAAGAAGCAGTGATTGATGACAACACTAGAAAGGAAATGTTTGCGGATAGAAATCCGATTGGTGAAGTGATTTTTCTAGGTTCATTGCCAGTGCGTATTGTGGGTGTCACGCAGAAAAAAGAAGACGCGTTTGGCAACAGCGACGCGCTGAAAATTTGGGTGCCATACACCACCATGTCGGGACGAATGATGGGACAACGCTACCTCAATGGCATTACTGTGCGGATTGATGAGAACGCCCCAAGCGCAGCGGTAGAACAGAGCATCATCAACTTGTTAAAAATGCGCCACGGTACAGAAGATTTCTTCACGATTAACACTGACACCATTCGTAAGAGCATCGAGAAAACCACCGCCACCATGACGTTACTGATCTCAGCGATTGCGGTGATCTCCCTAATTGTCGGAGGAATTGGCGTAATGAACATCATGTTGGTGTCGGTGACAGAGCGCACGAAAGAGATCGGTGTGCGAATGGCAGTGGGGGCGCGGCAAGCGGATATTTTGCGTCAGTTTTTGATTGAAGCGGTACTAGTGTGTTTGTGTGGTGGTATTGCTGGTATTGGCTTGGCGTTTTTGATTGGTTTTGCATTCAGTACATCTGGCAGCAGCTTCCAAATGATTTACTCAATGAACTCGATCATCTGGGCGTTTATTTGCTCAACGTTGATTGGCATCGCTTTCGGCTTTTTACCCGCTCGCAATGCCGCCAAACTCGATCCGATAGAAGCGCTAGCGAGAGACTAAAAATGAGTAACACAATGAAATTCAAAACTCGATTGGTCGCGGCTGCCTTAAGCGCAGTGTGGTTGTCAGGTTGTGGTTCGCTTATGCGTAGCGACTATCAAGCTCCTGAGGTGCAAGTGCCTGCAAATTGGCAACAGATGCATGTTGCGGGTGATGTCAGTATGGATCCTTGGTGGTTGGCGTTTAACGACCCAACTCTTAATCAATACATTACTCAGGTGTTGGCTCAAAATAACGATTTGACGCTGGCAACGCTAACGCTAAAGAAAGCGCGTTTACAGCTGGGTTTAGCGCAAGATGACCTTTTCCCTACGTTGAGTTCTTCCACATCAGGACAAGCTCAAAAATCTCTTGATAGCGGGGAATCGGCAGATAGTTACAGCACTAACTTATCCGTCAATTACGAGTTGGATTTATGGGGAAAAATCTCGGCAGACGTTGACCAAGCCAAGTGGTCGGCGATGGCAAGTCAACAAGATCGCGAGGCGACCGCACAAAGTTTGGTAGCAACGACGGCATCGCTATATTGGCAAATCGGCTATCTGCAACAGCGCTTAAACCTCAGCCAGCGTAATGTGGTAGACGCAGCTCAAACGCTACAATTGATTGAAAAACAGTACCAACTTGGCGCTGTGGATCAGTTAGATGTGCTTGAAGCCAAACGTACGTTGGCAAGCTTACAAGCGCAGCAAAGTGAGTTTGAACAGAGTTTACTTGAGGCAAACAACGCCTTTGCGATTTTGTTCAATCAACCGCCGAAGAGCATCAGTGCAAACATCCAAATGCTGCCTGAAGGCGATATGCCATCGTTGAGTGTTGGTGCTCCGTCTGATTTATTGATCCGCAGACCCGACATTAAAGCCGCGATTTATGACGTCAAAGCCGCGCTAGCAAATAAAGACGCAGCAGATTTGGACTACTTGCCTAAGCTGACGCTCACTGGGGCTTTGGGGGGATCGTCACAAGCGCTCAAAGACCTGCTTTCCAACCCGATCGGCAGTTTAGGTGCGGATATGACGCTACCGTTTTTGCAGTGGAATGAGATGAAAAACAGCCAAGCCATTGCCGATTTAGACTATCAATCGGCCATTGTGAGCTATCGCCAAGTGTTGTACGCCGCATTCCAAGATGTCGAAAATGCCTTGTCAGCACGCGAAAAATTGAAGTATCAGGCGGCGCGTTTACAAGAGCAATATGATGCCGCAAGTGCCGCTGAGTCCATTTATGCTGCGCGGTATCAGTATGGCTCGACGTCGATCATGGACTATTTGAATGCACAAGAAGACACCAGAAACGCGCAAGCTTCTTTGTTGGAGAACCGTTACAACCAGTTTCTCACTCAGGTTACGCTTTACCAGTCTTTAGGAGGAACCGACGTTGCGCCGTTGTAATTAGGGGTCAGCTCACACTAGCGAAGCGCCATGCAACAAAGCCTTTTTTGAAGGTATTACTGGTCCCATCAATGGGACCAGTAATAAAAGCTTAAGTTACTTGGCGAACTTCTTGAAAGGTGCATCAACCGGGGTGTCAGCTAGGTGATTGGTGTAGTTACTCATCACTTTTTGCGCTAGACCAAGTACAATTTCAAGCAGTTGCTGCTGTCCGTAACCCGCCGCAAAGAATTTCTCTATCTGAGACTCTTCCACTACACCACGTTGACGCACCATTTGAAGCGTTGTTTCTCGTAGTGTTTCAAGTTTTTCGTCTGCCAATGGTGTTTGGTTGACGAGAGCATCAACAATCTCCTGATCCACTTTCATTGACGCCGCGATCGCACTATGAGCAGGAACGCAGTAGTGACAACCATGTTCAACGTTGATGGTTTGCCATACGACGGTCAATTCTTCTGCGTTAAATGATGTTTGTTGAAATAGCTCATGCACAACTTGATAACCCTCAAGCAAGGTTGGCGCTTCAGCCATAACAGCATGAAGATTTGGTAGCATGCCAAACGCTTTGACTGAATTTTCAATCAGGTGCTTTAATCCTTCGGGTGCGTTTTCTGCGGTATACAGTTTAAATTCTGCCATGTTTAAATCTCCTGTAATTGGATATGAGCGGATTAGGCAAGAACAGGATAGTTGATTTTGAGCGGTCGCTCAATATAAAATTGAGCACATGTTCAAAATTGATAATTGCTCATGGCGAATACAAAGAAATTCCAACGTGATGAAGTGGTGAAAGCCGCCTCGGATCTATTCTGGAAGAAAGGTTTTCATGCAACATCTACACGTGATTTACAAGATAGCGTTAATCTGCGTCCTGGAAGTATTTATGCGACGTTTGGGTCAAAAGAGGGGCTATATTGTGAAGCGCTAAAAATGTACGTTGCGAACTTACAAGCCCTGTTTGAGTTGCATTTAGCTCAGAACACAACGGTTCTAGATGCAATAGAAGCTTTCGCGATTGATGTGGTTATCAATCAGCGAGACTCCAATCCCAGTGAAGTGTGCATGTTAGTCAAATCAGCAAGTGAATTTGCTGAGGATTTTAATGCGCTGCGCAATCAAACAAACAGCTTAGCAAACCAATTTGAATCTTTTCTTGCAAAGCTGTTTGAGCGAGCAATCGAGAATGGCGAAATTGAAGCTCAGGATACATTGCTTCTTGCTCAGTTGTTCCAGGTTCAGTTTACGGGTATACGAGCCTACTCATACCGTAGTGATGATGTAACCTTAAAGACGTTGATCTCTATTATGGTGGACAGCTTCCGCGGTAACGTATCAAAAACAGAACGCTGAATGAGACTGCTCAAAGTCAACGTCTCTAAATCAATGGCTTGAAGTAAGCGAGCTCAAAAAAACCGTTATCGGGGGGCGATATCGATAAAAAATGACCACGAAGCATCGTGGTCATTTTTATGCAGATTAACTTGCAATGAACAACAACGGCTTATTAAAAGCGAAACTCTTCTAAGTTATTGCTGCTTTCTAACATTTTTTCAGCCACATAACGATGCGTTGCTGTGGTTGGGTGAGTCACATCCCAGAACACGAACTTATCTGCGCCAGATGCTGCACATTCAGAACGTAATGAGTGAGTGTACATGTAGTCAACAGAGGATGAACGGTTGATGTCTAAGCAAGGGTCGCTTGCATTTACGAAACCGTGTTCTTCTGGTGCCGAGGTTAACTTCTCAAACAGTGCGTGTGTATCAAACAATGCGATGTTGTAGCCTTGGGCTTTGTAGTACATCGCTTGTGCTTTGATGAACTCGTTCATTTTCAATACTTTCGCACGAATCGTTTCAATTTCTTCCTGTGTTGAGTATTTGAACTGTGGTGCTTTGGTTGCATCTGGCAGTGTCATCAACATGAAGTTCTTCGCGCCAGCGTCTGTTAAACGAATCAGAGCTTCAGCGTAATCCGCTTTTACTTCCGGCACGCTACGGTTGTAGTTCATGAAATCATTTAAACCAAACTCTAACGTAAACAATGTGTTAGCGGGGTTGTAGTTCTTCGCCAGCTTTGTGTAGGTTAAGTAAGAAGAAACTTGTTCGCCGACACCAGTTAGCGCGATGTATTGGTTTTCACCTGCTGCGCCACCAACTGCCCAGTTGTATAGCGGTAAGTTTTTGGCTTTAGCAACGTATTCCGTCCAAACAAAACCGTTTGAGAAGTGACCCAAGAACCAGCTATTCGGGTTAGGGAAGCGCCATTGGGACGCGTTAAAGATGTTGCCTGTATCAGACAAGCTATCGCCTAAAGCCACTACCTTGTTGATTTGATCTGGTTGCATTGCAGCATCATTGCTCCAGATCGTGTGGTTATAAGAATAACGATTGTCGGCAGCAAAAAAGGTAATGTCTGCGTTCTCGTTCGCTAGATCTAGTGTTTCCTCACAACGCTGGCGAATTACGTTTTGTGAGGTATTGGTGTAGAACATGTTTTTAAATGAAACAGAGCTCCACCAATAACCATCGATAGTGAAGTCACTACCATCTTGGTTTTTTGCCCATTTCCAATCGGTAGCCGCATCGTCCTTAGAGTGGCTCGTACGATACCAGCATCGAACGTACGTATAAGTTTGATTTTCTTGCGCGCTAACCACTTCAGCCGCAGAAACCATTGCTGGTGATAAAGTTGGCTCCTCTGCAATGGCGGAGGCAAGCGGAAGTAATGCAGTTAATAGTGTGATTGTTTTTTTCATCATTCACTCTTCTTGTAATGGTTATTGTTCCGAATGCGTGAATACGCTCGGCTATAACAGTATTTAGATGAGAATTTTTCTCACTAAACCTTCTAATTCTGAGTAAATGCTCAAGACAGTCAACAACTAAATATTCAATATTTCAGTTTTGGCACCACGGTCAAAAAATCCATTCAGCATAGCAATCGATTAAATGGGTGATATTTAGAATAATTACTCACTAACATTAATTTAACATTCACTTTTTGTTAATTAAGTAATTGCTTTATAAGGTTTTGTTTATGATTTTCAATGTTAACTTAAAGTGTTTATTGAATGATCTTTTGTACAAATTTGTATATTCATGAAACAAATTGTTTGGCATTTTTGCTCTGTAAACTATAGCTGAAGCTCTCATGCAAACATCATGATGATGACTTTTCATGAGAATATAGTGAATAAAAATTAGCTCAAATAAGGAATAGGGCAAATGCACTACACAACAAGTAAAAAACAAGGCTTATTTTCGTTGTCTGCCGTAGCAATAGCACTGACCACTTCGATGTCAGCGTTTGCGGCTCCACCAATGGGATTTGATGAATCTAAGTTACCGACGAAGTACATCGTCAAATTCAAAGAAGATGCAGTCAGCCGTTCTTCAATGGGGGGTAACTCATTCTGGGGGCCACGAATCGCGCAGGAGTCTGTTCTAGAACAGGTGAAGGCACGTAAGGTGGAAAAACTGGGTAATCGCGCCATTTACAGCGTTGAATTGGATGGCGATGACTTAGAGCCGCTTCGCAACCGTAGTGATGTGGAATACGTGGAAGTCGATCCACCTCGCTATTTGCTCAGCGAAACGACCCCATGGGGATATGAAGCGGTTAATGCTCAACTGCTAGCTGACTTCAATGCGGGTAATCGCACTGTATGTATTATCGATTCAGGGTACGACATTTCGCACAACGACCTAAGCGGTAACCGCGTTGCTGGTACTAACGATAGTGGTACGGGATCATGGAGTGATCCGGGTAACAACAATGCCCACGGTACTCACGTCGCGGGTACGATTGCTGCGATTGCCAACACCGAAGGTGTAAAGGGTGTGATGCCAAACCAGAATGTGAATTTGCACATCGTGAAAGTATTTAACGAATCGGGTTGGGGTTACTCATCTGGGCTTGTTAAAGCAATCCAGACCTGTGCCGATAATGGTGCTAACGTTGTGAACATGAGCCTTGGTGGTAGTCAATCAAGCCGAACTGAGCAAAATGCACTGCAAAATATTTACGATCAAGGCGTTCTATTGATCGCCGCAGCGGGTAATGATGGCAATACAGCGCACAGCTATCCAGCTTCTTATGACTCAGTGATGTCTGTTGCGGCTGTTGATAATCAAAATGATCATGCAGCGTTCTCACAATCTACTAATCAAGTTGAGATCTCAGGCCCGGGTGTGGCGATCTTATCAACGGTTACGGTAGGTGAAGGTAAACTTTCTGATATTACCTTGAATGGTGTCAGTCAGTTTGATCGTGGGATTGTTCCTCACAATCGTTTGATCAATAACGGTTCTTCGTATGTTCCGGATCCAATCGCGGGTTCAGTAACGGCAACGCTAGATAGCTGTGATGTCTCTGGCGGTAACTTTAACTGTGGTGATATGTCGGGCAAAATTTGTTTGACTGAGCGTATCGGCAACCAGTCTTCAGGAAACTACCCTGAAGTAGATGCGGTTCAGGCTTGTTACAATGCGGGTGCGCGAGCTGCAATCGTATACAGCAACTCTGAACTACCTGGTTTACAAAACCCTTTCTTGGTAGACACAAACAACGCTTATCGTATGGTTTCGGTAACGGTTGATCGTGCATTTGGTCAAGAGCTATTGGGGTATGTTGGCCAGGAAATTACTGTTGCAACAACCTCTGGTGAAGATTACGAGTACTACAATGGTACATCAATGGCGACACCGCACGTAACGGGCGTAGCTGGCTTGGTGTGGAGTTACCACCCAACCTGTACAGCAGCGCAAGTACGTAATGCCCTAGTGAAAACTGCAACAGATATTGATGTTGCTGGTCGAGACAACCGTACTGGTCACGGCCTAGTTAATGCTGAAGCGGCGAAGCTGTTCTTGGACGCTGGCTGTAATGGACCTGATGGTGGTAGCTCTTCGGACTCTAGCTTCTCAAATACCAGCCCTGTTGCGATTCCAGATAATAAATCTTCTGGCGCAATCAGTGCAGTAGAAGTCGATCGCTCTGGTGATTCAGGCACAGTAAGTATTGACGTTGATATTAGCCACACTTACATCGGTGATCTACGAGTGACTTTAACGTCACCGACTGGTGGAGAAGTTGTACTTCACAATAATACTGGCGGCAGCGCTAACGATATAAAAAACACGTTCCAAGCGGATTTTTCTGGTTTTGAATCGCAAGGTACATGGGAACTAAAAGCGGTAGACAATGCCAGAAGAGACACAGGCACCATCAACAGTTGGACTCTGACCTTTCAATAAGGAGTGACTATGAAGAAGTTGACCTTACTTTCTTTGTCTGTGGTAGGCGCTACCGCACTATTGGCAATCGGACTGAGCTCAAGCAGCTTGGCAAACAATCAAGGATTTCCTCTCGTGGATGAACGCCAAGATCAAGCCGAGCAGCAACCTGCGCGTTACTTTGTTAAGTATCATGAAGGAAAAGAGAGCGAAGTGAGAGCGCTTCTTCGTCAGCACAACATTGAAGTGGTCGACGCTCTGGTGAAACAACACGTGTTGGTTGTGGTGGGTGAACAGGCGGAAGTCGATAAGCTCGCCGCTCACGATGCGGTCGAATACACTGAGCAAGAGCCGACAAGAAAGCTGCTATCTAACGGAACTACGCTTCAATAAGCCAAACTTTCTAAGATAGTGCCAAAAAGAAAAACGCCCCTCACGTGAGGGGCGTTTGTTTTCTTTCTACGATTGCTTTCTTCTAAAGGTCGTCGTTTGCTATGACGAGATATTCTTGAAGATTGATGCCGATGAGCCTATGCGCGCATCAATCAAGTCAGTTATCAGCTAGTCATATTCAGACTAACTACTTAGCGAACAATCAGACCCAGTAGGATACCAACAGCGCCGAAGTCTGCGTCACTAAAGGTCGTGTTAGCAAAGCCTAGGTCACCAAGTACTGGCATTAGGAATACTGGTAGGAAGGTAATCAGTAGACCTTGTGCAAAAGCACCCAAGATTGCACCGCGACGACCACCTGTAGCGTTACCAAATACACCTGCTGCAGCACCTACGAAGAAGTGTGGAACGACACCAGGGATAATCACAGTAAGACCCATCACGTAAAGTAGGAACATGCCCAAAAGACCTGCTGCAAAGCTCGATAGGAAGCCAACCAATACCGCATTTGGTGCGTATGGGAATACAACCGGACAATCAAGCGCAGGTTTTGCGTTTGGTACTAGTTTGTCTGAGATGCCTTTAAACGCTGGAACGATTTCTGCGATAACCATACGTACACCTTGAAGGATAACGTACACACCACCGGCGAATGTGATGGATTGCATCAATGCGAACATGAACCAGTGCTTACCACCACTGACTTCGCGTACAAAGTCACCGCCAGCGAAGATACACGTCACCATAAAGATGATGCCCATGGTGAACGAGATTGCCACTGGCGTATCACGTAGGAACAACAAGCTCTTAGGTACGTTCATCTCTTCAGTAGAGTGTTCTTTGTTACCGAACTTGCTGCCAATAAAGCCCGCTAGCACGTAAGAAAGGGTAGAGAAGTGACCAATCGCAACGTCATCAGAACCTGTTACTTGCTTCATGTACTTGTGAGCAATCGCAGGGAAGAACACCATCACAGAGCCCACAACCAGAGAGCCAAGCGCGATCAGTGGAACACCTTTCATGCCGCTAGAAGCAAGGATCGCCGCTACCATCATCGACATAAATAGAGTGTGGTGACCTGTTAGGAAGATGAATTTCCATGGCGTGAAGCGAGCGATCAAGATGTTCACTAACATACCGAAGAACATGATCATCGCCATCTCTTTACCAAACGCTTCTTGCGCGATAGAGACGATAGCTTCGTTGTTTGGAACCACGCCAGTGATGCCGAACGCGTGTTGGAAAATCGTCGCAAAGTCACCCAGAGAAGTTACAACCAGACCCGCACCCGCACCAAGCACGATGAAACCAAGAATGGTTTTTACCGTGCCTTTAATGCACTCGGTGACCGGTTTTTTCTGGGCAATTAAGCCGATTAGGGCGATAAGACCTACCAGAACCGCCGGCTCTGATAGGACATCGTTCATTAAGAAACTGAAGAATTCCATAACGCCACCTTATAGAGCGCCAAGCTCTTGAAGTGCCACAGATAGACGCTCTTTCATTGCCACTTTGTCGACCATGTTATCAAGCGCAACGATGCGAGGTTCAACGCCAAGTGCGTTCAACTGTTCAACGATGTCGTTAGTACCGATGAAGATGTCACAATCCGTACCTTTTGTAGAACCTAGATCGATATGATCCACTTCTGCGTTTACATTCAATTCTTTCACGATGCCTTTGATGCTCATTTCCATCATTAGGCTAGTACCAAGACCGTGACCGCAAACAACCATAATTTTCATAATTCAGACCTTTTCTTTTTATAGGGGTGTATGCCCATTTTGAAGGGCACATCAGGAGTTAGTATTTTTCGATGATCGCGAGAACATCTTGTGTGTTTTGAGCGGAGCAGATGGCTTCTACATGCTCTTCATTCATAAACAACTCAGCCAGTTTAGAAATCGCATCCACGTGCGAGTTACTGTCTGTCGCGGCTAGCGTAACCAGCATTTTTACTGGATCGTTACCTTCAGAATCGAAGTTCACGCCGTTTTGAATCACCGTGATAGCAAGAGACAAACGGTTAACGCCATCTTCAGGGCGAGCGTGTGGCATTGCCATACCAGGACCTACCACGTAGTAAGGACCAAGCTCTTCGTGGGAGCGGTAAATAGCGTCCACGTAGCTTGGCTCAATCGCGCCATTTTCAATCAGTGCTTCACAGGATTTGCTCACCGCATCTTTCCAGTCAGTGGCATCAGAATGGATGCGAATCACATCAGAGGTAATCAGTTCACGTAGCATTGGATCTTTCCGGTTTGTTGTTTTGTTGATGGGTACTTTATCGATCAATTTGTCAGAAAAACCTGAGAATGATCACAAATGGTAGCGCTATCTGATAGCGCTACCATAAATTGTGATAGCGCTACCATTTTTATCAGTCATCCGAGTTTCATATGCTTGTGATCGACTTCTAATGCGCTAATATCAAAACCACTAAAACGCTGTGGTAAGATGTCGCGGCAGAAAATAGAGAACACTAAATAAGAACAATGAGCGAACCTCGCAAACGAAGAAGTACTGGCAATGTCACCTTGGCGGACGTCGCTAAAAAAGCCGGCGTAGGCACCATGACGGTGTCGCGAGCATTACGAACGCCCGAGCTAGTATCTGACAAGCTGAGAGAAAAAATTCAACAAGTGGTTGATGAGCTCGGCTATATCCCGAATAAAGCAGCAGGGGCTTTGGCGTCTGCTGAAAGTTACTCCATCGCTCTTATCATTCCTTCCCTGTTTGAAAAAGCGTGCGCGCTTTTCTTACCGAGCTTTCAACAAGCGTTGAACAAAGCGGGTTATCAGTTGCTGCTTGGCTACAGCGACTACTCGGTAGAGCAAGAAGAGAAACTGCTTTCGACATTCCTTGAGAGCCGCCCAGCCGGAGTGGTGCTGTTTGGTAATGAACACAGCCAACGTACTAATCAGCTTTTGGAAGCCTCGAACACGCCAGTATTGGAAATTGCTGAGTTAAGTTCGAAAGCCAGTTACCTCAATATCGGTGTTGACCATTTTGAGGTGGGTAAAGCCTGTACCAAGCATGTGATTGAGCAAGGCTTCAAAAACGTGGGCTTCATTGGGGCACGTGGCGATCACTCCACCTTGCAACGTAAGCTACACGGTTGGCAGAGCGCGATGATTGAGAACTACCTTGCACCGGATCATTTCTTAACCACCCACGAAGCGCCATCTTCACAATTAGGTGCGGAAGGATTGGCAAAGCTATTGCTGCGCGATTCAAGTTTGAATGCTCTGGTATGTAGCCATGAAGAGATTGCGATTGGCGCGTTGTTTGAGTGTCATCGCCGAGTGCTGAAAGTCCCGACTGACATTGCGATTATCTGTTTGGAAGGCTCTTCTATGGGTGAGCACGCCTACCCAAGTTTGACCTGTGCGGAATTCGATTACGAACGTATGGGGACGAAAGCCGCAGACAAGTTACTGCAAGCCATTAAAGGTGAGCCTGTAGAACATGCAACGGACATGGGCTTTAAGCTAAAACGCCGAGCGAGTACTGCGATCAACTAACCTCATTTGGTTAGAAACTAATACGTGATACAAAAAACCTCTCGATGCTGAGAGGTTTTTTATGCGTGAGAATAATGATTCTCTACTAAGGACGCTCACCTGCTGCTAGGCGACGTTCGATATCTGCAACCACTTCTGGGAAGTCAGCGATCGTATCGATAAGGTAGTGCGGCGAGCTCTTGAGCAGTTTTGCACGCGCTTTTTCACGAGCGGCATCAAGCGTTGCTTCGTCCGCGGCTTGGTATTCTTCAAACGTTAGACCTGCTTCGTTACCAGAAAGCAGCAAACCAACGGTCCACATACCCGCGTTGTGACCTTCATCGATGCCCGGTGCGGCGTCATCCACTTTGATACACGCATTAACATCGGTAACATTCAGCTCAATCACGTTTTTCAGTGCCATAAATGGTGCTGGGCGACCACCTTGCGGCAGGTCATCCGTTGCTACTACGTAATCCGGTTTGTAGCCGTAATCCGCAGCCACAGGAATCAGCACATCCATCACTTCGCGAGGGTAACCAGAACAAGAACCGATCTTGATGCCTTTGTCTTTCAGACCGTTCACAACTTCAATCGCATTAAGGATTGGCTCTGCGTGGTCAGCCACTTTTGCTTTTTGCAGCGGCATGAATGCTGCGTAGATAGCGTCGATGTCTTCGCTGGTCATTGAGCGACCAAACTTCTCATTCCAACGCTTATCAACCGCAGGAATGCGACCCACAGCTTGGATGTGGTCCCATTTACCAAGCCCCATTGGTTCACGCGCTTCTTCAAGATCGATTTCGAAATCAAATCCTTGCTTGAACGCTTCCACAAAGATACTGGTTGGTGCAAAAGAGCCGAAATCGACGATAGTGCCAGCCCAGTCAAAGATCACTGCTTGAATTGGTGAGTTGCTCATGTTCAATCCTTTTTCTTGCTTGCCAGAGCGCTTGCTTACACGTTGAAACGGCGCTCTGAATAAATTGGTTTTTGTTGAGGTCTATTGACCCTAAAAGTAGTTAAAGTCTTTACACACTTTGGCGATGGCTTCTTCGAAGAGCGCCAACGCTTCTGTTAGTTGTTCGCGGGTGATGATCAGCGGTGGGCTGAGTTGAATCACGTTACCTTGCGATACCTTGAAACTCACTCCGTTGTTGAGGCATTGGTACAACACAGCTTCCGCTTCGTCATACGCGCGTGCTTTGCTTTCGTGGTCGGTGACCAGTTCAATGCCCCACAACATGCCGATGCCACGTACATCACCAATCACTGGGTACTTGACTTTCATCTCTAGCAGTTTTTCACGCATGAACTGGCTGTCGGCTTTGGCTTTATCTAGCAAGCCGTCTTGCTCAATGGCTTCCATGGTTGCCAGTGCCGCAGCACAACCGATAGGGCTTTTCTCATGAGTGTAGTGACCCATGGAAATTTGCTCGGCAGTGTTGTATTTGTCTTTGGTTACCATGGCTGCGATAGGCACTAAGCCTCCGCCCAAACCTTTACCGATGCAGAGCATATCTGGCTCGATGTCGTAGGCTTGGTAGGTAAACCATTCACCGCTGCGACCCATGCCGTTAGGGATGTCGTCGATGATCAACATGACATTGTGTTTGTCACAGATTTCACGGATGCGTTTCCAGTAGGTTTTACTTGGCACTTGAACATCTGTGTTGCGAACCGCTTCTGCGATAAATGCGCCCACGCCGCCTTCTTTCTCAATCACGTATTCAAGGTAGTCGGCGTAATGCACGTCACTGCCGTCCGCGACTGGAAAAGCGCCACGGTAAGACACCGCTGGTGGAATGCGCTCAACACCTGCCATTAATGGTCCCATGCCTTGACGGAAACACGCTTCGCCACCCACTGAGATGGCATCTAGCGATGCGCCGTGGAAGGAATCCCACAGAGACACCACCTTGTAGTTGCCCGTGATGTGGCGTGCTAATTTAAGAGCCATGCCAACCGCAGACGTGCCACCCGGAGCAAAAAGCACGCGGTTCAATTCGCCGCCACAGATTTGGGTGAGCTTTTCGGCACATTCAATCGCGGTTTCATTGGTAAAACGACGTGGAGAAAACGGCAGTTTGGCAATTTGCTCTTGCACACGTTTAATCACATGCGGATGACCGTAGCCCAGCTGATGGACGTTATTGCCATGGAAGTCCATGTACTTTTTGCCTGTAGCATCTTGGATGTAGATGCCTTCCGCTGCTTCCAAGGTATCTAAGCAAGGCGTCGACATGGCTTGATGAAGAAAGACCTCGGAATCGCGCTTCAATAATGCTTGCGTGCGTTCGTCGTCCATCGACGCATTCCAAGCTTGGCGCGCTGGCGTCGTGTTAACATCGCCTTCGCTACGGAAATGAGTCGGTTTGATATTCTGAGTCATAACGCTCTCTCAATCAGAAGGCTGCTTTACGCAACTTGCCAGTACATTGCTTTTTCAATTGCACCGATTAAGCGCTCGATATCTGCTGGGTAAACTTCGCCAATGTTGCCGATACGGAAGCAATCTGCATTTGATACCTTACCCGGATAAATCACGAAGCCTTGCTCTTTCAAACGTGTGTAGAACGCTTTGAACTGGTAATCACTGTGCGTCGGAGAGTAGAAAGAAGTGATGATTGGCGAGTGAAGGTCATCACTCAGTAGTGGCTCAAACCCCAAAGAGCGCATACCTGCAACCAGTGTTTTCTGGTTAGTTTGGTAACGGTTATGACGAGCCTCAATGCCGCCTTCTTGTTCCAGCTCTAACAAGGCTTGGTAGAAAGCGCGAACCGTGTGCGTTGGAGACGTAAAACGCCATTTGCCGTGGTTCACTTCCATACAGTGCCACTGGTCGTAAAGATCAAGGCTCAAAGAACGTGCCTGACCTTGGCACTTTTCGAGTTCAGTTTGTTTTGCAATCACAAAGCCAAAGCCTGGTACGCCTTGGATACACTTGTTAGCAGAGCTGATCATAAAATCGATGCCTAGCTCAGCGATATCGATAGGAATGCCGCCAAAGCTCGACATGGCATCGAGAATCACTACTTTACCGTGTGCTTTTGCCGCAGAAGCAAATGCCTCAATTGGGTTGAGCATGCCAGTGGTTGTCTCACAGTGAACAATTGCCACGTGTGTGATAGCAGGATCCGATGCCAATGCAGTTTCCACCTCGTTCAAGTGTGGCTGTGATGTTTCGCCTGGAGAAACTACATGGCATGGAATATTTAGGTAATCAGCGATCTGAGCGATACGCGCACCGTAAGCACCGTTGTCGACAACCAGCAATTTTCCATCTTTGCCAATGGCGCTGCCAATCGTCGCTTCTACTGATGCGGTGCCACTACCTTGCATTAGTACGCTGGTGTAGCCGTCTTGCTCCGTCGCCAGTTTTACAAGCTTAGTGCGGATCACTTCTACAATGTCTTTGTTGTATTCATCATCCCAAGTACACCAGTCTTTTAGCATGGCTTCACGTACTGTTTCAGAAGTAGATAGAGGACCTGGAGTCAGTAGTAGGTATTCGTTTTTCATCTCGATTTCCATCAGAATAGGCTAATTGGTCTACACCAAATTTCAAGTTCACTCTAGCGAGGAAGAAAAGGGCAGTAAATAGGCGAATCTCCAATTTCATAAAACTTTAATATCCAGAAAATGGCGGATCAATTGAACGATTATTCATCGATAATTTTCGTAAAACTGCCATTTAATGGTCATGAATTCGTCACAAAGGCTCAGTAGGGTGTATATCGTCAACTGGTACAGACCAAATGAAAACTTAGCCAAATTAACTGGAGAAAATGATGAAAAACCGTTTGATGAAAGGATCGCTGGCTGCACTTGTCTCTCTGCTAGCTACGAATGCAATGGCAGCACAGGAAGTCACGGTTTACACCGCTTTCGAAACTGACATTCTTGCGAAATACAAGTCTGCGTTTGAGAAAGATAACCCAGATATCAAGATTAAGTGGGTTCGCGATTCCACCGGTATCATGACGGCGAAATTGCTGGCAGAAAAGAACAACCCTCAAGCGGAAGTGGTTTGGGGTCTGGCTGGCTCGTCAATGGCACTGCTTAAAGATGAAGGTCTTCTTAAGCCTTACACTCCAAAAGGTTTGGAAGAGCTGCACGCGAACCTAAACGATCCTCAATCAAACCAAGCTTGGTTCGGTAACGATGCGTTCTTTAACGCAGTTTGTTTTAACGAAGCTGTAGCGAAACAACTTAACCTACCGAAACCAACGTCTTGGGAAGACCTAACAAAGCCGGTTTACAAAGGTCACATTGCAATGCCGAACCCAGCGTCTTCAGGCACTGGCTACATGCAGGTTTCTGCTTGGCTACAAAACATGGGTGAAGATCAGGCATGGAATTACATGCGTGACTTAGACAAGAACATTGCACACTACACGCACTCGGGTTCTAAGCCATGTGTTCAAGCGGGCATGGGTGAAGTGGCTATTGGTATTTCGATGGCGAGCCGCGGCGCGAAGCTAAAAACACAAGGCGCACCACTAGCGGTTATCACACCAAAAGGCATCGGCTGGGAATCAGAAGCCGTTGGTCTAGTAAAAGAGTCTGATGCAGCGAAGCGCGTGGTCGATTGGTCAATCTCTAAAGCAGCAAATGAGCTTTACGTAGAAATGTACCCAGTGGTTGCACATAAAGAAGTGAAAGCGACCGTATCTAACTTCCCGAACGTTCAAGAGAACATGGCGAAGATGGACTTCGCGCAAATGGGCAGCAAGCGTGCAGAGATTCTAGCGGCTTGGTCTGAGAAGTTCGATGCGAAATCAGAACCAAAGTCTTAATTGAATTTGCTTTGAGTTGAATGCTGAAATCCACCTCGATTGAGGTGGATTTTTTGTTTTCTCTGTTATTTCAGAGTTTGCTGCAAGTAGATTCCTAGTCTCACCTAGGTTCGCTGGAATGACGGACTTAAGGAAGTTGGGAGCTTCTATCCGCACTTACCACGTCATTCTCTAGAGCGACGAAGGAGTGAGTCGGGAATCTCTAATTGCCACTTAAACAAACCTCATCGCCCTTCATCTATTTGTCATCTTCTGGCTATAAATTTGTCATTGGAACGTAACACTCCAAAACTAAAGTTGGTATATACCATTTGGAGCGTGTGTTATGTCAACTAACCAACATTACCTAAATATCGAAAATGTAGTGAAGCAATTCGGACAGTTCACTGCATTAAAGAAAATCTCGCTAGCGATTGAAAAGGGCGAGTTTGTTTGTTTTCTTGGCCCTTCTGGCTGCGGTAAAACCACTCTGCTACGTGCTATTGCAGGTTTAGACCTACCAACGTCTGGTGCGATTTTTCAAAACGGTCAAGAGACCACATTCCTACCACCAGAGAAGCGCGATTTCGGCATCGTATTCCAATCTTACGCGCTGTTTCCGAACCTAACTGTGCAAGAGAACATTGCGGTGGGTTTGAAGAACCAAGGTATGTCGACCAAAGAAGCGTTAGAGAAAGTAGATTACTGGCTAGAAACCATTGGTCTTCCAACCTCTGGCGAGAAATTCCCTAACCAACTTTCTGGTGGTCAGCAGCAGCGTGTTGCTTTGGCTCGTGCATTGGCGCTATCTCCGGGTCTACTGCTACTTGATGAGCCGCTGTCAGCGCTGGATGCAAAAGTACGTGTTCACTTACGTGATGAGATTTGCAAGCTGCAACGTAAGCTGGGCATCACCACCATCATGGTTACGCACGATCAGGACGAAGCATTGTCGATGGCGGATCGCATTGTGGTGATGAACCATGGCGTGATTGAGCAAGTCGGTACACCTCAAGAGATCTACCAACAACCAGCAACGCGCTTTGTTGCTGAGTTTGTCGGCAGCATGAACTTTATTGAAACCTCAGCCGCAACAGACTCCCAAGTACGGATTGCCGAAACCCTGATGCCAGCGCCAAGCTTGACCAATCGTAAGATCCAACGTGGTGACCGCTTCGACCTTGCGGTGCGTCCTGAAAGTATCAAGTTCGTTGAAAACTACACCAACTCTTTACCTGTGCGAGTTACCGCAACCGAGTTTTTGGGGGCGTTTTTCCGCATTGATTGCGTATTGCAAAACGACAGCTCAACGAAAACCATCGTCGTGGATGTGCCTGTGGAAACGGTTCAAAAACTCAATATCAAAGCGGGCGATGTACGTTACATCCAGTTTGCTGAAGAAGGGTTGCATGGTTACGCCGTGCCCTCGGTTGATAAAGCACTAGCGGCGTAGGTGTAAACATGGATGCGAAGACAATGACGATGAATAGCCTGACCACACAAGACAAAGCAAAATCCCTACTCGGACGTGTCAGCCGCGACAACCTTGTGTTGTTCGGTTTGCTCGCAGGCTTGTCGACCATGATGGTGCTGTTCATCTTAATGCCGCTTTGGGCAATGTTGACCAAGAGTGTGCAAAATGCCAATGGCGAATTTGTCGGTCTGGCAAACTTTGCGACGTACTTTTCTTCTTCAAGCTTGTGGGTGTCGGTGGGAAACACCTTCACTTTGGGCGTGATTGTGACCTCGGTAGTGGGTGTGCTTGCGTTCGGTTATGCCTACGCGCTGACTCGTTCATGTATGCCGCTTAAAGGTTTGTTCCAAATCCTAGGTACTGCGCCAATTCTTGCGCCTTCGCTGTTACCAGCGATCAGTTTGATCTTCCTTTTCGGTAATCAAGGCATTGCCAAAGAGATGCTGTTAGGAAACTCGATTTACGGCGTGATTGGTATCTCGATGGGTTTGATTTTCTGGACCTTCCCTCATGCATTGATGATTTTGACTACTTCGCTGCGCACTTCAGATGCCCGTTTGTATGAAGCTGCCCGCGCATTGAAAACATCGCCCATCAAAACCTTCTTTATGGTGACGCTACCTGCGGCGAAATACGGTTTGATCAGTACGCTTATCGTCGTCTTTACACTGGTTATCACAGACTTTGGTGTGCCGAAAGTGATTGGTGGCAGCTACAACGTTCTGGCGACTGACATCTTCAAGCAAGTCGTGGGGCAACAAAACTTTGCCATGGGGGCGGTGACCAGCATTATGTTGTTATTCCCTGCGGTAATGGCGTTCGGCGCAGACCGTTGGGTACAGAAAAAACAAAAGAGCTTATTCGACACTCGCTCGGTGCCTTATCAGCCAGAGCCTAACAAAGCGCGCGACAGCATTTGTTTGGTTTACTGCAGCATCATTTCTATCGCAGTGCTGGCGGTGCTTGGTATGGCGGTGTATGGCTCGTTAGTTACGTTCTGGCCTTGGAACAAAGCGCTGACGCTAAACAACTACAACTTTGCCGAAATGAGCACTTACGGTTGGAGCCCATTCTTCAACTCGCTAACGCTGGCAGGCTGGACGGCAGTGATCGGTACAGCCATTATCTTTGTCGGTGCTTACTGCATTGAGAAAGGGCGTGCGTTTGGTCCAATTCGTCAGGTGATGCAAATGCTTAGCGTGGTGCCAATGGCGGTTCCTGGTATGGTGCTTGGCTTGGGTTACATCTTTTACTTCAATGATGCGAACAATCCTCTGAACGTGCTTTATGGCACCATGGCATTCTTGGTGATTAACACGGTAGTGCATTATTACACGGTGGGTCACATGACCGCCCTGACAGCGCTAAAGCAGTTGCCATCGGAGATTGAAGCCACGGCGGCATCGGTGAAGCTTCCTCAATACAAGTTGTTCTTTAAAGTGACATTACCTGTGTGCTTACCTGCGATTTTGGACATTGCGACTTACTTGTTTGTTAATGCATTGACCACCACTTCTGCGGTAGTATTCCTTTACTCAACCGATACGATTCCGGCTTCGGTCTCGATTCTGAATATGGACGATGCAGGTCAAACTGGCGCTGCAGCAGCGATGGCGGTGATGATCATGATGGCTGCCGCAATTGCGAAGATTGTTCAGATGACTTTGGGTAAATTGTTAGAGAATCGCACACAAGCTTGGCGCAAAAGATAAGGACACTTCGTGCAATACGTAAAAATTAAAGATTCGATTGTTGAACAGATTGAAGCGGGCATGCTATCGCCGCGTCAAAAATTGCCAGCAGAGCGTAAGTTGGCGGAGTCGTTCGATACTACACGTGTCACTCTGCGTGAAGCTTTATCACTGCTAGAAGCGGAAGGTCGAATCTATCGCGAAGATCGCCGAGGTTGGTTTATCTCACCTGAGCCATTGTGTTACGACCCTACCCAAACGCTAAACTTCCCGAACATGGCGAAAGCGCAAAATCGTGTGCCAAAAACGGAGTTGGTTGCAGCAAAAGGGACGTTGGCAAACAAACAAGCCGCGCGCTTACTGGACTTGCAACCTTTCTCGGACGTGTATCGAGTCGACCGTGTGCGATACCTTGAAGACAGACCTGTGGTATTCGTAACAAACTACATTCGCCCAGAGCTGTTTCCGAACCTGTTGGATTACGATTTATCAAATTCACTGACGGACATTTACCGCGATCATTATGGCGTGACGTATCAAAAGATTCGCTACCGCATTTCAACGAGCACTTTGTTGGGTGAAATGGCTCAGGCACTGCGTGCGACAGCCGGTACGCCCGCGATGGTAGTGGAGCGCATCAACTACAACCAGCACGGTGAGTTGATTGATTGCGATATCGAGTATTGGCGACACGATGCCATCAGCATTGAATCTCTGGCGGAACTCCATCGTTAAGTGGATTTTCTCATTATCTAAGGCTCCATCTCGGGGCCTTTATTTTATTCAGACAGGAACATTGAAATGGATTTGTTGGCGATTGGTCTCGTCGTTTTCTCTGCTGTTCTTCATGCGGGCTGGAATATCCTTGGCAAAAGCAACTCTGGGTCAGGGCTCGCGTTTACTATGGCGGCCAGCTTCTCTGCATGTTTCATTCTTACCCCTTATTTGATTTGGTATTTGGCAACCATTGGCTGGACATCATTACCGAGTGAGTTTTGGGGGTTGCTGTTCATTAGCGGCATTTCGCAAATGGTTTATCTGGTTGGTTTGATTGTCGCTTATAAGCACGCTGATGTGGGGGTGGTTTATCCGATTGCTCGGGCACTGCCTGTGATGATGGTCGGCGCAATCAGTGTTGCATTGGGACATGAATTATCTAGTCAGCAGTGGCTTGGATTCTTACTAATTACTCTTGGTTGTATGCTGGTACCACTGACGAATTTTCGTCAGATGACATTGGGCTCTTATTTGAACGTTGGTGTGTTCTGGGCATTGATTGCCGCAATAGGCACAACGGGTTACTCGGTAGTCGATAAAGAAGCGCTGAGTTTACTCACCGGACAAGCATCAGAGATCTTGAATGATCAGTACAGTGCAATCTTCTACTTGGGCGTGCAGTTTTGGGCAATTGGTATTCCTGCCCTTGTGTGGTGCTTAGTTACGGACAAGCCAGATGAGATTAAGACAGCGTGGCAGATCCGCAAAACAGCCAGCATGGCAGGGGTAATGATGGCATCCACCTACGGCTTGGTGCTGTTTGCGATGACCATGACCGACAACGTGAGTTTGGTCGTAGCACTAAGGCAAATCAGCATTGTGTTTGGATTGTTTATGGGGATTTGGTTTCTGTCTGAGAAATGGTATCTCACCCGAGGGCTTGGCGTTACTTCTATCGTGGCGGGGATCATTCTCGCGCTTGCGTATTGACCTATATTCACGAAAAAAGGCAGCGAATGAGCCTCTCGCTGCCTTTTGTATTAACTTGTAAGCCTTGTTTAAAAACGCAGTTGCGCACCAAACATCACGCCGCTAGAGTCAAAATCGCTGTTTTTTGAGTACACATATTCTGCATTCAAACCAAAGTGTTTATAGCTCCAGCCGATACCGCCAGCCGCTTCACCTCCGACACTTGAGTGTTCGATGTTCTTGCTCTGACCGTTCACTTTATAAGTGTATTCGAGAGTGTAGAGAGTGACACCTGCCTTGCCGTACAGTTCGAAACCAGCACCAAGAGGATAACTCGCATAGCCACTTAAACGTGGGCCAGAAAAACTCGTGTCGGTAACCTCTGAAATTGGGCTTAACAGCGTTGAGCCAATACCATCAAACGCCCCTTTATAACCTGCTTCAATACCAAAGTTATGTGTTGGCATGTAGCGGTAATATATTTCACCTAAGAACATGTCGCCTGATTCTTTGCTTGTCGGAGCATCGTAGTTCACATCGCCATAGCCAATGTTTGTACCTATGATGTGCTCACTGGTTTCTGCATTGGCTGACAAAGAAAAAGCCGACAACACTAAAGCAGTAATGAATGAATAACGCATGAACGCTTCTCCTTAGCTTTTAGCTTGCTCGCCTTTTAATATTTGTTCGAAAGTGATCTTGGTGTTGTCTAGCCATTCATAACGGCGACGATACATCGAACGCTTAGAGCGCGACATGCCTTCGATATCTCGACGGGGTGCATTTACATCAATTGAGTAAAAATGACGATTGTATTCGGTGCCGCCCAATTCTTGCCAGAGTGCATCGTAATCCGTTTTGATTCGCCCTTTGCTGTAGCGCTTAGCTGCGTAAGTATGGGACTGCGTTTTCACTGCTAGAATCGTGTTCACTTCCCAAATTTGTGCGAGCAAAGTGAGCAAGCTCACCATCAAGCTTTTTGGTCTCTGTCCGTAAAGCTTACGAGTTAGCTTTTTAATTTTCGCGTTGTTTTCTTCACTGCTTCGCGGTCCTTGTAAGCCGCCAATCATAATGCTGCGTCCAGGTTCGATGTGACCGAGCGTAAAAGAGAGCGTGTAGAAGTTGCCATCTTCAGCGCTGTGCAGCACTAGGCTCATGTCGCCTTCTTTTTGATAACGTGCTTCGTATACTAATCTCACCGAGTACAGTATTTCGTCAATTTCAAAAGAGGCTAATGTTAGGCCTTTCGAGTCTGTGTAGATTTCTTCGATTGTTTGTTTAGAAAACAGTTCTGAAATAGTTTTATAGTGATCAACTACCAAGTTAGAACGATCGAACGCTGAGTTGTTTTTGATGATATACGGACGAAATGGTTTCTCTAAAAACCGATGCGTACGTGTACAAAGCAACTCTAACAATGACGATTCAATATTGTCTGAAAGGTGCTTAAATGCACGTTTGTAATAAAGCGCACGTAAGATGAACTTAGCTCTGTAGGTCCAAATTGGCTTGTAGACATCAGCATAATCATCTGAGTAAATCGATTTGCTATGGTAAAAAATGGATTTGTTCGCGGTCATTTTCACTCCAGATTAACTTGTGCTCAATAGCGACAATTAAGAACCGACGGACGAGCAGCGAAGAACCCGAAAAGGAGGAATGCAAAGCACGACTGAAAAGAGGTGGTTTTTGCTGTGTCCGACGTTTTTGTAAGGTTTTGAACACTGTTCTTTTGCTGGAATTCTAAGAGAAAATTGACCTTAGGTATTGTATGGTTTGGTAAGGAAATGTCAGGTTGAAACCCATTGTTCAAAAGGAAGAAAATGCGAATGTCGGCTGAATATGACGTTGAGTTGCTAAGTTAATGTGAAATAAGTTGAACGAAAATTGAACATTATTTGAAATTGTTTTGACGTGTTTTAGGTCTTTATACGTACCTTATAAGTATCGAGCCAATTTTGGCCCGATGTAAAGGTAAGTAAGGAGAGGTTTATGAAACGCTTAACAACTTTAGCAAGTACGATTGCTCTGATTGCTGCACCTTCTATGGCTCTTGCTGGTGGTTATCATTGGACAAACGATACCGAAACTATCCATGGCGACGTAATGGATAGCAAACAAGCGGCTTATGAAATGGGCCGAGACATGATCCAAAGCTACCAAAATAAATCATCTGGACAACTCCGTGATGAGTTTACGAGCCTTACAACGTATGTTGATCGCCAATCGTTTTCTATCACTGACTCAAAAGTCATGGTAAATGAGTTCTTGCAAAGTGACGGGCAAGTTGTTTACCAGCCTATTCTCAATGTTCAATACGAGTACCGCATGCGTGATACCGGTAAATATTAACCAGTAAGACGGACTCGAATTGTTTACCAGTAATATTTTTGCTGTTTGTTTTGGGGAGCCACGAGCTCCCCATTTTGTTTTTGTTGGAAGCGAAAATTCGCACACTCTCAGTGCAACATTTTCTATCGCTCAGCGTTAGATTTTCTTGCTCGTTGATTGTCATCATCGTTTGTAAAGTGTTTGCGGAAATGGATGTAACGCACTAACGAGGATACCCGATGACACATCATTCATATTGGTTCAAGCAGGCAATTGAAGCTGAGCAACCAGAAACGCCACAACCGTTACAGCAGAACATTAATAGTGACGTTGCGATTGTTGGTGGCGGATACACCGGACTTTGGACCGCGATTATGATTAAGCAGCAATCTCCGGAAAAAAAGGTAGTCGTGATTGAAAAAGGCCTTTGTGGCAGTGGTGCATCGGGCGTAAACGGCGGTTGTATGTTGACTTGGTCTACCAAGTTTCCGACATTGAAACGGTTATTCGGTGAAGAACATGCTGCTTGGTTAGTAAAAGAGTCGGAACAAGCAGTGCTAGAGATTGACGACTTTTGTCAGCAGCACAACATCGATGCGCACTTATCGTTGAAAGGGGTTTATTACACTGCAACCAATCAGGCTCAAACTGGGGGAATGCAGCCAGTTGTGGACGAGTTAAAGCGATTAGAAGTGAACAGTTGGCGTCGTTGCTCGGTGGAGGAACTGCGTGCCAATGCGGGTTCACCTCGACATATAGAAGGCTTTCACTCTCCAGTTGCAGCCAGCGTTCAACCTGCATTATTAGTGAGGGGGTTACGCCGTGTTGCTATTGATCTGGGTGTAGAAGTTTATGAGAACACGCCGATGACGCGTCTAGATTATGGAAAACCTGCCACTGTCTGTACACCTAAAGGAAATGTTCAAGCGCAGCAGGTGGTATTGGCATTAAATGCATGGATGGTGGAGCAGTTTAAACAGTTCAAAAACAGTATCGTGGTGGTCTCTTCCGACATGGTGATCACCAAGCCGCTTGGTGACGCACTACCTCTATCTGGTTGGCAGGCAGGTTCTAGCGTGTTGGATTCACGTATCTTCGTCCACTATTACCGAGATACGCCAGATGGCCGTTTGATGTTGGGGAAAGGCGGCAATCAGTTTTCTTTCAATAACCAAGTTGACGCAATGTTTAACAAGCCAACACGCTACCAAGGTCTACTGCGCAAGTCGTTCGATAAGTTGTTTCCTCATTTGAGAGGAGAGGAGTTTGCTTATTCATGGACGGGGGGCTCTGATCGTTCTGCTACTGGTTTCCCTTTTTTCGGCGAGCTAGATAAACAGAGCAATATCTTTTACGGATTTGGTTATTCAGGCAATGGTGTAGCGCAGACTCGAATGGGCGGAAAGATCTTATCTTCATTGATATTGGGAATCGATAACGAGTGGACGAACAGTGGTTTAGCCAAAGGACCGTTGGGGTATTTCCCACCAGAACCGCTTCGCTGGACCGGGGCTATGATAGTGCGCAACGCGGTACGTCGAAAAGAGGAAGCAGAAGATAACGAGAAAACGCCGTTTATCTGGGATAAGTGGCTAGCAAAACTCGCGGGACCAGCAGGCAAAGCGGATAAGCTTGACTAAACTGAAGACTTTAGCCACAAACGAGACAGTTTGCAGTGAAAGTCATTGGGGCGCGATGAAGCCTTGTGTTAGCCTCTGTCTTTCAAGCTCAGATTTAAAAGGTGAGTCATAAAATGAAAGTATTCAGCAACTTCGATAGCGGCAGCATTCACGTAGTGAAAGCGGACGACAAAAACGACATCCAACTCAAAATTCCTAACGACAATATGTCGGAATTCTACCAGTGGTTCCACTTCCGTCTTGAGACAGAAGCCGAGCAATCACACACCATCAAATTGCTTGATTTGGCTAAATCGGCTTATCCAGAAGGATGGCAAGGTTACGATGTGGTTGCGTCTTACGATCGTGAAGAATGGTTCCGAGTACCGGCAGAGTTCGATGGCGACACGCTGACTTTCACTGTAATCCCTGAGCGCAGCTCAATTTACTTCGCGTACTTTGCGCCATACACGTACGATCGTCATTTAGACTTGTTACACATGGCACAAAGCGCGCACCACTGCCAACTAGAGACGCTTGGTCATACGCTAGATGGCAATGACATGAGCTTGCTTACTTTCGGTGAGCCAGAAGAAGGCAAAAAGAAAATCTGGATGATTGCACGTCAGCACCCAGGTGAGACCATGGCGGAATGGTTCATGGAAGGTATGATCCAACGTCTGTTAGATGAAAACGACACGGTTGCGCGTGCATTGCTTGAAAAAGCGGTGCTTTACGTCGTACCAAATATGAACCCAGACGGTGGTATTCGCGGTCACTTGCGTACCAACGCAGTAGGTGTAAACCTAAATCGTGAATGGCAAACGCCATCAATGGAAAAGAGCCCAGAAGTCTACCTTGTGCGTCAGCGCATGCTGGAAACGGGTGTTGACATGTTTTTAGATATCCATGGCGATGAAGCGATTCCGTATAACTTCGTCGCTGGCTCAGAAGGTATTCCTTCTTACGATGAAAATCTTGCCGCTTTAGAGGCATCATTTAAGCAAGCGTTATTGACTATTACGCCAGAGTTCCAAGATGAGATTGGTTACGATAAAGATGAGCGTGGTAAAGCGAATTTGACTGTGGGTTCAAATTGGGTTGCAGAGCAGTTCAAATGCTTGTCTTACACAATCGAAATGCCATTTAAAGATAACAACAATCACCCAGATCCACTTTACGGTTGGTCTCCTGAGCGTAGTGTCTTGTTTGGACAAGATGTATTAGCTGCAACGTTAACCGTAGCGGATAAAATTTAGCGCGACGAGTTAACGCTTTTTCATTATTTCGAAAACAGCTCATTTTAAATGAGCTGTTTTTTTGTGCTCTCCATATCCACGCTCCCCTGTAAAAATTTGTTGCCATTCACAAGCTTAAATGATGATTCTTAAATTTGAGAAAGTGGCTTTTTATGGTGATTTGCGTCACAGAAAGTTGGCTTCTTTGTGATATTCTCCGCAACGAATTGACTATGGCTAAACCAACGCAACGAACTTTATTTTTCGGTTGGGTATGCGGATGAAGCTCATGAATAGATGGTCTTGAGGTTACCTTTTTCCGTTTTACGTCATTGGCGTTTGAATATCATTTTTGATTCTTTCCTACGCTATTTAGCTATTTCTATTCGAAGAAAAGAGAAAGTTACGGCTTCATATTTTACGGCAGTATGCTGCCGCGATGTGTTGCTTTGTGTACAAGAAAAAGGAAAAGAATAATGAAAAAAATCGCTATAGCAGTGGCTACTGTACTTGCTGGTGGTGTGATCTCAAACGTTGCACTTGCTGACACTTACATGGGCGGTAAAATAGGTTACAACTCTCTAAACGATGCGTGTTACCTAAACGAACCTTGTGACGACGACAGTTTTGCAGCATCTATGCACTTAGGCTACAGCTTCAACAAGTACGTTGCAGCAGAGTATGGTGTTGATTACCTTGGTGACTTCACTGCAAACTTCAAAAAGCCTGGCCTAAACACAGTTGACGGTGACCTATGGGCACTAACTCTAGCTCCTAAGTTCAACCTACCACTAACGGATTCTTGGAATCTATTCGCGAAAGTTGGTGCTGCATACATGATGGCTGGTGACGAGAAAGATTTCGTACCAACTGGCTCTCTGGGTGCTGAATACCAAATCAACTACAACTGGAGCCTACGTGCTGAATACCAACGCTACCAAGATATGTCTGATGATGTAATTGAAGACATGGATTCAGATTTCTTCGGTATCGGTTTCAACTACAAGTTTGGTTCTGAGCCAGTCGTTCAAGAAAAAGCCGTTGAAGAGGTGGTAGAAGCACGTCCTGCAACCCGCATTGTAGATCACGTTTACCCTGCTCAAACAACAGCGACAGTACAATTCGACTTAGAAAGTGCAGAAGTGAAAGACGCGTCGAACCTTTCTGGTACCGTTGATTTGATGAATACTTACCCACAAGCTCAAGTTGAGATCACGGGTTACAGCGATACGACAGGTTCTGCTGCTTACAACAAGCAACTCACAGAAAAACGTGCGAAAGCCGTTGCTGACGAGTTCCAAGCAAAAGGTATTGCGGCTGAGCGTATGACAGTGAAAGGCATGGGTGAAGCTAACCCAGTAGCAAGCAACGAAACACGTCAAGGTCGTCAAATGAACCGTCGTGTTGAAGTAGTTGTCCCTGCGTTTGAATACCAAACCACTGAGAAAGCAGAATAATTCCTGCTTAAGATAAAGTTCCAAAAGCCAGCGTGTATCACGCTGGCTTTTTTGATCCCGCTTAACAAACTCAGCACTTTCATCAATTTGTCATCACCAGTTCATACCATGGCTGCCAAGTGTTTGGGAGAGTGTTATGCAAAGTTTACCGCCGCTTAATTTGCTCCGAGCGTTTGAAGCCACGGCGCGATTACAGAGCTTCACTAAAGCCGCAGAGGAGCTAAATGTGACCCGTGCGGCCGTCAGTCAGCAGGTGAAATCGCTAGAACTGCAGTTAAATGCAACATTATTCGAGCGCAAGGGTACGCACCTTACGCTGACCAGCTCAGCAAAAGAATACTGGCCTGTGGTTAACCATGTGCTTCAAACATTATCGACCACGACGCAGCATTTATTTACTCGTCCCAAGAATACGCAAGTTAACTTACATGTCGCTCACAGCTTTTGCTCTCAGTGGTTAATGCCAAGATTGGCTGATTTTCAGCGACAATTCCCAGACATTTCCTTTAAAGTCTCGACAACTGCTAATACAGTTCCAAACGCCAGTGCGATTGCGGATATCGAAATTATTAACGGAGATGGAGATTGGCAAGAGCAAGAAGCCATACGATTAACCCAAGAAAACTGGATTGTTGTCGCAAGCCCCGGCTTTATGCATTTAAACTCGATAAATGACCTCTCGCAGTTAGCTAAAGCGCCTAAAATCTGTACTAGTGGTTATCATGAATCTTGGCAAGAGTGGCTTTCACACCAAGGTTACCAAGGGAAGGTGAGCAAAGTCGTCGCCGA
Organism: Vibrio sp. Vb1755; assembly: GCF_033338635.1. Taxonomy (NCBI): domain Bacteria; kingdom Pseudomonadati; phylum Pseudomonadota; class Gammaproteobacteria; order Vibrionales; family Vibrionaceae; genus Vibrio; species Vibrio sp. Vb1755. Next base: position 121,314 of record NZ_JAWOTA010000001.1, read on the forward strand.
GTTTGAACACTCATTGCTTGCTATTCATGCTGCGATTAATCAACTTGGCGTGTTGCTGGTAAGAGACTTTCTTGTTGAGGATGAGCTGCAACAGGGCGTATTAGTCCAGGCTGGAAATTGGCATATGCCAAGTTCTGGTGCACATTATATGGTGGTTCGAGCATCCGAAAAATCACACGTAAACACCTTTGCTCAATGGTTAATACAGAGTCTTTAATGTTCGTTCAGCGAGTAAGTAGAGCGCATGTGTGGTTTGGCTATTATTAGCAGTAGCAAGTCATCAGTCTAGGACTGAGCGACATGCTTAATGACATCTAATAACCACTGATTTACTGGAGCTTGCTGTTGAGAGCGACGACAGCTCATCACGTAGCGAACATCAAGCTCTAGCCCAGCAGGAAGCGCGATACTCCGGCAACCCTTAGGAACATGTCCACTCATCGTTATGCCAAAATGATTCGTTTGCAGAAGCACTTTTTGAATCATCGCTGGATGCTCAATTTCCACTTTAGGTGTGGTTCTAAAACCCATATGTTTGAGCCTTTCCAACACTGGGTATCGGTAGTCGTTCCATCCCGGCGTTTTAAAAAGTATAAAAGGGTATTCTTCTAGTTCTTGGGAGTTTTGAGCGGGATGATCTTGTCGAACAAAAAATACCGCTTTTCCTCGCCCTAGTTCGGTCTGAACAATTGACTGTGGCAGATCTTCATCAAAGTAATGAATCGCAATGGCGTTTTCACCGTCAATTAATCGTTTTTTTGCTTCGCTACCCCAGCGCAAACATGAGAATTTTGCGTTTGGGGCGTGCTTTAGTAACTCCAAGTAAAACTTGTCACCAAAGTACTCCCAAAACAATGTGTTGGCATAAATAGTGATTGAACCGTCAAAATGAGCTGGTGAAAAATGCTGTGGTTTGATGGAATCAATACTGTTGATTATTTGCTCAAAATGCGCAATGTTCGCTTCCACAAAAGCTGTTGGTTCAAAGCCATTTTTGGTCTGAACGAATAGCGGATCATTGAGCTGAGTTTTCATCTTTGTCAGATTTTTGCTGATTGCTCCTGACGTTTTACCGAGTGATTCTGCGACTAACCGGACGTTACGTAACTCATACATCCGTTTTAATACCAAAATATTTTGAATATCCAGATTAACGCTCATACATTGTCTCGCTTGGCTTTTGTCGACAAATCATATCGCTGAATTTCTTAAGAAAAGACAACGCTCGGTCAATTTAAGTTGCTGCCTTATCCCTGATTTATTGAAGGTAACGATAAGTTATTCTTGGTTACATCAGTTTATTAGCATGGATTTCCATTTGGTAAATAATGGCTTTCCTCGTATGAGCGCGTTTCTGTTGTTACAGTTTTTCCACCGACAGAAAGTAAGAACGATAATAGAGGTGATGTATGAAAAAACTAATCGCACTTGTTTTGATGGTTTGCTCAACAAACGTAGCATTTGCTGGTGATGGGTCATACACGGGCACGATTGATATGACGATGGCAACGAAAAATCAGGTTGACGTAGAGCGTTCAGATTCTCAATTGACGCTGAAGGGTCGGAATGAAATGGCCTATGGCGGTGTAACAATCCATTCGGATGCTGCAACTCAAAAAATTGAACTTCGTGGTCGACGTGATTAATCGAATAGTTTCTTGTTAAGAAAATGCCGCGAAGAACGCGGCATTTCTATATGTAATATCATCAGATCATAATTACCAGATAAGCGTATGGTGAGAAGCTAAGCGCAATGACCACCTGCCATTATTCGCATGGCGGTGCCATATGAATGACAGCTAAGCCCCCCAAAGAGGTTTCACGGTATTTTTTATTCATATCTTTACCAGTCTGATACATGGTTTCGATAACTTTATCTAAAGAAATTAAACATTTACTTGTGCGCTTTAATGCCATACGCGATGCATTAATCGCTTTCATTGCTCCCATGGCATTTCTTTCAATACAAGGTACTTGAACCAAGCCGCCAATCGGGTCACAAGTCATACCCAATGAATGCTCCATCGCAATTTCCGCAGCAATACAAATCTGCTCGTTACTGCCCCCTCTTAGCGCTGTTAAGCCAGCGGCAGCCATGGATGAAGAAACCCCAACTTCTCCCTGGCACCCCACTTCTGCACCAGAAATTGACGCGTTAGTTTTATATAAGATGCCGATAGCGCCGGCGACTGCGAGAAAGTCTTTTAGCTGTTTAACATCGAGCTCTTTGATGAAGCGATGGTAGTACATCAATACCGCCGGAATCACCCCTGCTGCACCATTCGTTGGAGAAGTGACGACTTGCCCTCCTGCTGCATTTTCTTCACTAACCGCAAAGGCGAAGAGATTGATCCAATCCATGATCTCCATCGGATCGTTTTCAACTGCAGCGTTGGCTTCGAGCTTTTTCAAAAGGTTTGGTGCTCGACGAGTGACATTTAGACCACCTTCCAAAATCCCTTCCGTATCGAAGCCACGTTGCATGCAGAGCGACATCACTTTCCAAATTTGCTCTGCTCTTTGGTTAATTTCTTCGTCTGAGCGAAATGCGAGTTCGTTTTGGAGGATCATGCCTCCCAAGCTGAAACCGTTCGTCTCGGCTTTTTCCAGCATCTCATCTGCGGATGTAAACGGAAATGGTACTGCGACCTCATCTTGTTGCGTGCCGTTCTCTAGTTCGTCGGCGGTGGCGATGAATCCGCCCCCAATGGAGTAATAAATTTCAAACGCTACTTGATCTCCAGCTGCGTCTAATGCCGTAATCGTCATGCCATTTTCATGCAGGGGAAGGTTGTCGCTATGAAAGACGATGTCATGGTCGTAGCTAAACTCAATCTGGTGTGTACCGGCGAGCATGAGCGTATTATTGTCTATGGTATTTTGTAGCGCACTTTTGGCACTGCTCATTTTGATGGTATCAGGTTTATTTCCCATCAAACCAAGGACCGTGGCTCGGTCTGTATGGTGCCCTCGACCTGTCAGTGACAATGAGCCATAAAGGTCCACTTGCACCCGATGCACTTTCGCCATAGAGTCGCTAACTAGCTGAGTGAAATGGAATCCGGCAAGCATAGGACCATTAGTATGGGAGCTGGATGGCCCGACACCAATTTTAAATATATCGAAAATCGACAGCATAATTGACTTCCTTTAGCAGTGAACCTTTATAAAGGTCTCTAGAACAGTGTTGTTAACTAGATGTTAAAGCTTGTGGGTCGGGAGTGAAAGAAGATTTTTGTAACACTGCCAACTAAGCGCGAGATTTTAAAATGAAGTTAGACAACATCGTCATCGTTTTAGGTAAACGCCTCGTCAATAACAAATTGACCTCTGAGGGCATAACCAGAGTCGAAGTTTTGTCTTGTAGGACTGCATCACTACCGACAGAGCGAACGGCGATTATTTTTTGTGGCGGAGTAACGCAAGGACAAAGCGTTTCTGAAGCAGAGGCGATGTACGCGTATTTTAGAACCCTAAACGCAGACTCTGTGAATCCGTTCCCTGAACGTCATATACTCTTAGAAACGGAGTCGTTGAACACGTTTCAAAACATGCGTTATGTTTCCCAAGTTTTGTGCAAAAGTGGGTTGTTCGAGTTATGGTTGGGGCATCCGGTTGAGGTTATCTTGCTGTCTAATGACTACCACCTCGAACGAATCATTGATATCCAGAATTTGATGGATGAGCAAGGCTTATTACGAGTACTTAAATCCGATTGCGAATCCATGGGGGTGACCCTCAATATTCCACTGGATATCAGCAAACATATTAGCGTGCCATACCCACATAAAGGGCTTATGGCGGACACATTCTTGCTACTCGATGAACTCACAACCTACCGAGTTTATTTAGAAGGGGTCAAGCATGGCGTATTTTTCCGAGATTTATCAATTGTCCGAAAAAAGCCACTTATGATCGCAAGAGATACTATTCACAAATTGCTCTCTTTACCGCTCGATAAAGAGGCTTTGCAACATATTGAAGAAATGAAAAAGGCCGTCGAAATGACGGCCTTGGATGAATCTGTAGGTGCTGCGGAAAAGGCATTAAGTATCTTCCATCCGATACTGACGGCATTGAACCGTCGCTTTGACCCAGAGTCTATTCATTAAGCTCGCGTTTTGTGCGGACGGCGCTTAATGCGATCAAACAGTAGCAAAGCAGTTCTATACCTTCTTCTGAGATATTTTTAACATCACGGATGTAATTTTCGTCCATCACTTGTTGCCAAAAACTACCCATACCATACAAACGAGAGAAGACTAATAATAGCATTACAGCACCAACTAATAGCTTCATATGTGGCACCGTTAAAATGGTCGCCATTTCGTTCATGGTACCTTTACCACCTTGGTAAGCTTTGGCGCAAGCCAGTGCGGTGACAGCAAGTGCTGGGAAAACCCAAGAGCCATGATGAATCATGTCTGTCCAATAGTCCGTTTCGCGAATAATCAGTACTGCAAAAAATCCTGCAATCAAAATAGCCGCATGCTTTAGCTGAGGCTGTTGTTTCGATAAGCTGAAAAACGACCATGATGCAATAGCAAGCATCACAAGCTGGAGCGTTTCTGTAACGGAAAGCTCGCCAAGGCTTGATCCCAACACGACATAATCAAGACGAAGACTAAGGTTAACGAGAATACTTATAGCGACAATCATCAAGGCGTTTAAACTCGATTTATAAATAATGCGCTTTGATTTTTCAGTAACAACGTTGCTTGGGGCTGACTCGGCTTCTTTTACTATTTGTGTTTTCATCTTGCTCACCTGTCCCAGAAAATGTGGAAGAAATGTGAATTAGTGTGATCTGTGTTTGGAATTTTATTGTCCAAGTGGAAAGTTATGTCAGGGGAATGTCAAGAATAGAACACTGTTCGATATAGGGTCGATGTGCGGTAAAGTCAGAGATATGTAAAAACAACGTAAGAACACTTTGATAAATCAAATAAAAAGGAGCCCAAAGGCTCCTAAGTGATAGAGGGAAGGTGACGTATCGATAAAAATAATTAGTAGTTGTCACCCTCATTTTCTTTGTGATTCTCGCGATAGTATTCCCATTGCTCGACGCGTTCATTGTCCGACAGCACACAGTAAGTGACACGTTCGCCGTTTTCCGACACGGTATCCAGCTCACCACCTTGCTGAACACAGTATACGGCTGCGGGATTTGCAACGGAGGTATACTCAGTTGATCGGGTCGCTCCCTCGTAAGTTGAACAACCAGCCAGTACCAATGTTGCAGCCATAGCCATCATTAAATTTGTCTTTTTCATTCTTTATCTCCGCATGGGGTGGGCGAGTATTGTATTGATTATAGGCAACTTTAAGAGATTATTGTCTTATCGATGTTAAAAGTAAGAGGGACGTATAAGAATTTAGATATTCTCATTTATTGCTGATTAGCACGTCACACTTCTGTTCTAGGCGTATTGTTGTGAAGGTCATATCAATCACTTCCTGACAAGCGCTCGAACGTACCTGGTCTACAACAATGATTTAAAGTGTGAAATTCGGTAATATGCGCACAAAACATTGACCGTGGTATTTTCGATGAGACATTTAAAATCGACCGTTCATCCAGACATAGAGCATTTGGATGACAAAATTGTTTTTCAGCGCAATGCAGCGCGAGCCATTGTACTTGATGGTGAAGATGTGCTGTTGCTCTATACAGAACGTTACCATGACTACACGCTACCAGGCGGTGGTATTGATGATGGTGAAGATGTCATTGCTGGATTAGTCCGTGAATTAGAGGAAGAAACGGGCGCCCAAAATATACATGGTATTAAGCCTTTCGGAATCTTTGAGGAGTTTCGTCCGTGGTACAAGGATGACGCTGACGTGATGCACATGGTGTCGTATTGTTATACATGTAAAATCGAACGTGAGCTAGGCGAAACGGCGTATGAAGATTACGAAGTTAAAAATGGAATGCGCCCGGTATGGATGAACATACACGAAGCAATTGCACACAATGAAAAAACGATGGCAGAGAGCCCGAAAAAAGGCATGAGCATTGAGCGCGAAACGTTTTTACTTCAGTTGATTTCTAAAGAATTACTATAAACAGCTAGTTTGCATCATTACGACTTAGCTTCTGTTGGCTCTATTGTGGGCAAAGATTTTAGAGCAATAAAAAAGTCCGGACTCCCCCCCGGAACCCGGACTTATTCCAGACGCGCAAGCGAAGCGTCATCTTGATATGTTAGATTTGTTTCGAACTATGAAAACAATAGCTGTTTTACATTTAGTGTGTAAATAATTATTAGGTCTGACCATTGGTTTTCATGTTTTTTTGCAAACGCAATGTGACGCATATCTACCCAATTGCCAAGCGCAATTGGGGCGCTTTTTAGTAAACCACTACTCTTTCTTATCTTTGAGATACCTTACCTCAACTTTTTTGCACACGTTTGCATAGAGATCACGAGTTTTCAAATCCGCCGAACAGGATCTTGTGATTTTACGTTTCTCTGACATTGAGCTCTGTCGTAGCTTTTATCACAAATTAACTAGCGGAGGCAGTCGGCTAAAGTCGACCAGCGGTTGTGAAATCATAGGAGCGTCTGGAGCAAATAAGAGTAAAGGTTGAAATGATGAGGATTGTAACTGACCGATATCTATCAACTTTTCCAATGCATAGAAGCGGCTGACATATTGGCGAGTCTCGTTAGGCAGCGTGAGTTGTTGGAAATCTCGACTTCCTGCTCGCTGAATAGCACGTGCAACACGTCCTTCTCCGGCATTGTATGCAGCTAAAGTGAGAGCCATATTTTGATCGAATTTGTTGTATAAAAACGCCAGGTACTTGAGCGCGGCCGTTGTGCTAGCTTCTGTGTCAAAGCGATCGTCTTGTTTTGTATTTATCGTTAATCCGAAACGTTTCGCTGTGGCTGGTATCAGTTGCCAAAGTCCGGCGGCGTTAGCGTGAGAAACGGCTTTGGGGTTGTAAGAAGATTCTAACATTGGCACTAAGGCTAGGCTATTTGGTAATGAGTGGTTTTGAAGCTGTTTGAAAATGTGGTTAATTACCGGTTTGGATGAATCGAGACGCTTGGCAATTTGTGGTTTGTATGGGGCTAATACTTGATACTGCGTTTGAATATCGACAGCATTTGGTTTTGCCTGGCATGTGAATGGAAGGTAGGACAGAAAGGCAATAAAAATAAAAAGGCCTACAGTACTCAGCCGAGATGGCGACTGAATCTGTAGGCAAGACGAACATCGTTTAGAACGATTTATCTTCATAAGTGTGTTGCACAGGTTGTTTGAGTTGACTGACCAACTCATGGAACGCCGCAGAGCTGTGGCCATTGCTCTGATTGTATTGTTGGCACTGACTTACCAACGTTTCCAATAGCGCCCATTGTTTTCTAGCTTGCATACCTATTTGGGCAGGCAAAGCATTGAAAATTCGTTTTACGCTGGCGTCATTACACGCTAACCCCAGCGCTCGCATACACTGGCTTCTGTCATTGGCGGAGCGGCTGAGTTTATTGAGTATCGGCATTTGTTTCTGAACATTGTCGTTCAGTGCCTCTCCATCAAACTTTAAGTACAATACCTTTTGCTGCTGCAGCAAAGGAAGCAGTTGTTGATAAAGCTTAATATCCTCAGATATAGAGCGAACAAATTGTTGAATTCGCTGCGATACTGCGCTTGCCATGATGTCTTCCTAGCGTTTTATTACTCGTGACCTGTATGGAACTGCATGATTGCCTTGGATAGCACTTTTGTATCTAGGCTAAGTTCACCACGCGCTAATGCGTTGCGTACTTGTTCTACTTTTTCCATATCAACATCAGGTAGTGATGCCATTTCAGCTTGAGCGCGATCTATCGCTACGGTATTCGCTTGAAATGCAGGCTCGTGTACTTTGCTCTGTTCGACGACGTCGACAGGCTGTTTGCTTGCTTGCTGTAATTTTGTTTGTGGGACATGACCGCCCGCGACTTTGTCGATTTTCATGCTGTGGTCCTCATCATCATGTTCTAAATTAAGTAGGCGGTTAGAATGTGATAAACATTAAATATTTTTTTTGTACTCGAAGTTCAGTGTTACTGACGAGAGCCAAAATTAAAAAATGTTACCCCGAGTCAAAAAATCAAAATTGAGTATGAACCTGGTTTAATCCAGTTACGACTGCTCTTATGACCTTGCCCGAACTTGGGTTTTCCACGTCAATTTGTTGCCCTTTCGCTCCATCTTCTAAGGCGACTCCTTTTGTGCTGGCACTAAATCCATTTTTGCTCGCAATGACTATGACTTCATTGCCTTTCTCGATTAGAGGTGGGGCCGACAAATTGGATGGATTAACCACTTGTCCAGCCCTCAAACGACGAGAGGTTTCTAAGCCTACTGCTTGCTCGGGGCGAGTATAAAAATCGTCTTGGCGAGAGATGGTTCGGGTTTCAAGCTTTATGTGTTTAGCCGTTACGACTTCATTTCGGCCAACCGTGGTTGTCGCGACCAAAACAGGCAGAGTCAGCGAAGACTTTATCGTAACGTTAATTCGCCATGGTGATGCGATATTGTCGCAGCTGACTGAGCGCTTGAGGTTACCGACTGGCAACGTGTTGTTGTCACGACCTGTGATAACTAAAGGCGATTGACATTCTGGCAAGTGATTGGCGGAACCGGGCACCCACATGTCGAAGTCCAGTTTGTACTTCCCCCACTGATTGGAGAGCGCTACGCGATCCACCTCTTGTTCGAAATCCGTTGCTACAACGGACCTTATCTCTTCAACGCTGAGGGTTTTGTCATTGGTGTTGGCGAATGCTTGTTCTGATGTCAAAGCGAGTAACGTCAGCATTATTGTTGAGGAAGTGGACACTTTCCTCTTGTTTTTAATGCTTTCCGAGAACCGGAAGTTTGGCTTCCATCCTTGTTTGTAAATCATTGATATATATGGCTATTTTTTATGGCACGTATCTTGTTTGTATGTTGGCGTATTCGAGCCAACTGTAAGGAAGATGCATGGCGATCACATTTGAAAATGCTTTAGGAGTACATCCAGAGGCACTTAATTTTCGCGTTCAGCGTACCAAAGTCCTCGCCAGTAACCTAGCAAATGTTGACACCCCTGGGTATTTGGCGAAAGACCTAAGTTTCACCACCGTAATGAACCAAGTAACGGCAGGTGGTGTGAACAAACCGGTGCCAAAGTTCCAGGTTCAGGCCCAATACTCGGTGCCTTACCAGAATAGCAAAAATGGCAACACCGTAGAGCTTGGTGTTGAACAAGCAAAATTCACGCAAAACAACATGGACTTTCAAACTAGCCTGACGTTTCTCAACATGAAATTTAATGGCTTAGCGAAAGCGATTGAGGGACGTTAATTATGTCATTCACTGATATTTACTCGATCACTGGTTCCGCGATGACAGCACAAACTGTGCGTCTGAATACGGTAGCCAGTAACCTAGCAAACGCAGATGCAGTATCTGCAAATCCAGAGGATGCTTATAAAGCGCTTAAGCCAGTATTTGCGACTGTGTACCAAAAAACGCAAATGACAACAGAAAATGGAGCTTATCCCAATGCAGAAGTTCGCATTGTTGACGTTGTTAAAAATGCTGGAGATGCAGAGAAGCGTTTTGAGCCGAACAACCCACTGGCTAATGATGAAGGCTATGTGTTTTACCCAGATATTGATGTAGTTGCTGAAATGGCAGACATGATGTCCGCAACACGCAGCTTCGAAACGAATGTTGAAGTATTAGCCAATGTAAAAAGTATGCAGCAAGGTCTGCTTAGATTAGGGCAGGGCAGCTAATGAGTATTGCACAATACACCCCTTTATCGTCTGACGCTCCAGTAAATACAAAAGCAAAAGACAGCAACGGTATCTCACCAAACCCTAAAGACATGAACAGCGCTTCTTCATTGGAGAATGAGTTTATTTCTTTGATGGTGGCTCAAATTCAAAACCAAGACCCACTTAATCCCCTTGATGGTACGGAATACGTTGGTCAATTGGCTCAGTTCTCGCAGGTACAAAGTACCGAGAATATGTCTAAGACAATGCAACAGAGCATGGTGTTACTGGACAACATGCAAGTGCTATCAACAGCGGGCCTTGTTGGGCAAACGGTTTACGTCAATGCGGATGAATTTCAGCTTGGTGAAGACGTACAAAACGGAAAAATCGAACTCGCTCATAGCTCAAACCAAGTCACGTTAGTTGTTAAAGATGAATTTGGTCAATCAACTAAAGTGCCACTAGGTGCTCACGGCAAAGGTGACGTCGACTTTTCAATTAATCCTGAAGAACTTGGTCTTAAACCAGGCAAATACTCAGTGGCCGTAGAAGTGCAAGAAGGGCAAGCAAGTCCAAATGTGCTGATGGCAGGCACTGTTGAGCAAGTGCGCATTCCTAATACCGGTGGCGCAGCATTAGTCAATGTCCATGGCGTTGGCAACGTTCCTTTCTATCAAATCACTCAGTTTGGTGCTTAACCAAATACGGAAATCAGAGGTCTATTTATGAGTTTTAACATCGCACTAAGTGGTCTGGACGCGACCAACACAGAGCTAAACACAATCAGTCACAACATTGCCAACGCATCAACGTATGGTTTTAAAGGTGGCCGCACAGAATTCTCCGCTGTATATAACGGCATGCAACCTGGTGGTGTGGAAGTCGCGTCAATTTCACAGAACTTCGACAAAGACGGCAGTATCACAGGAACTGGCCGTGCGATGGACCTAGCTATTAATGGCGGTGGCTTTTTTGTTACTAAAGATAATATGGGTCAAATGTTGTACACACGTTCAGGTGTGTTCTCAACGGATAAGAACAACTTTGTTACGGCTAACAGCGGTGCAAAGCTTCAAGGTTACAGTGTCGATAGCAACAACAACCTAATGACAGGTTCTGTGGGTAATATTCAGGTATCGACTTCCTCACTGAATGCTAAAGCAACAGACAGCTTAGATTTTGTTGCGAACTTCGACGCAAGCGCGTCTGTTATTGATAAAGCCGTAACGCCATTCAATCCAAAAGATCCAAGCTCATTTAACTCGTCTTACACAACAAAAGTCTACGACTCACTGGGTAACTCGCACACGGTAACTCAGTACTTTACTAAGACTGCTTCTAACTCGTGGGAAGTGAACGTTCAAGTAGATGGCGGTACGACGCCAGTAGCAACTGTGCCTGTAACGTTTGGTAAAGACGGCTCGCTTTCAGCACCAACTGCGCCGTTTAATGTTTCATTCCCTGCTGCAGGCGCGAACGCGATGAGTGTAGACATTAACCTGAAAGGCAGCACGCAATTTGGTGCAGCTTTTGGCGTAAGTACTAATAGTCCTAACGGTTACACATCAGGTGAACTTGCAGGTGTACGCGTTGAAGGTAACGGCATGGTTTACGCGACTTACACTAACGGCCAATCACAGCTACAAGGTCAGGTTGTTCTTGCTGATTTTGCAAACACACAAGGCTTAGCGAAAGTGAGTGGAACATCATGGACTCAAAGCTTTAGCTCAGGTGCTCCAATTATGGGTGTTCCGGGTTCAGGTACGATGGGTGACCTAACTCCGGGTGCATTAGAAGGTTCTAACGTTGACTTAACCAGCGAGCTTGTTGCTCTAATGACTGCACAACGCAACTACCAAGCAAACGCAAAGACAATTTCTACCAGCGACAAGCTTACTCAAGCTTTGTTTAACGCGGTGTAATGGGAGTTTTGCATGGATAGTTTGTTATTTACGGCAACGTCGGGTGCCAGCCGAGTTCTTAAAGCGCAGCACGTTCGTTCAAACAACTTATCAAATGCTGATACTGCGGGTTTTCGAGCGGATATGGAGCGTGTGCGTAGTGTAGAGATGCAAGGCCCAGGTTTTGATGGTCGCACTATGGTTGTGACCAACTCTGCCTCAACACGTTTCGACGCTGGCGATATTGTGAAAACAGGACGTCCGTTGGACGTTGCGGTTATGGGGGAGGGATATCTCTCTGTAGAAACCCCAGCGGGTAACGAAGCTTACACCCGTGCAGGCAATATTCAGGTCGATACTTTTGGCGCTCTAACAATCAATGGGTTCCCTGTCCTCGGTGACAATGGTCCTTTGGTTGTGCCGGATTATCAAAAGATTGAAATCAGCGAGCGTGGTCAAGTCTCAGTGATCCCACCAGGTGGCGGCGCAGAAATTGTGGCAGGCACTTTGAAGTTGGTTAAACCGGAAATTAATCAACTGCAAAAAGAGAGCGATAGCTTGCTGCACAGCGTAGATGGCGTGCCATTCGCGGCAGATGAAACCGTGCAACTCTCTCCTGAGCACATTGAGGGCAGTAACGTATCTGCTATTGATGAATTGGTTAGTGTGATGTCGCTGACGCGCAACTTTGAAATGCAAGTTCGCATGATGAAAACGGCGGAAACTCTAGCAAAAGCTGGTAACAAATTAATGGCGGCGAGCTAAGTCTCGCCCCGCAAGGAGTAAAAAATGCATTCAGCATTATGGGTAAGTAAGACAGGCATGGCAGCGCAAGACACGAAGATGACTGCCATTTCTAACAACCTAGCAAACGTAAACACGGTTGGCTTTAAGCGTGACCGAGTCGTATTTGAAGATCTTTTCTACAGCATTCAGCGTCAACCAGGCGCACAAGTAGACCAAGTTAACGAACTACCAAGTGGTATTCAGCTAGGTAGCGGTGTTCGCGTTGTTGGCACACAAAAAGTGTTCACGCAAGGTAATACCCAAAACACAACGCAAGAGTTGGATCTTGCTGTAATGGGTCAGGGTTTCTTCCAAATAGAAAACTCGGACGGACAGATCATGTATACACGTAATGGTCAGTTCCATCGAAACTCAGAAGGCTTAATGGTGAACAGTCAGGGCCTGCCTTTAGAGCCTCAAATCCAGATCCCAGACAATGCGGTCTCTTTCTCTGTGGGTGTTGATGGCACAGTGACTACAACAACAGCAGACGATCCAACACCTCAGCAGCTTGGTCAAATTACACTTGCAAAATTCATCAATCCAGCCGGCTTAGAGGCCATGGGTGGCAACTTATTCCGTGAAACGGAAGCCAGCGGTCCAGCTGATGAGCTGATTGCAGGAGCTGATGGCGCCGGCATTATCAAGCAAGGTGCACTGGAAGGGTCAAACGTACAAGTAGTAGAAGAGATGGTCGACATGATCACCACTCAACGTGCGTATGAGATGAATGCGAAAGTGGTCTCTGCTGCAGATGACATGCTGAAGTTTGTTTCGCAATCAATGTAAGTATGAAATTGGTGATGATGAAGGAAAAAGCAATGAAATGGCTTTCTAAGAGTTGGGCAGTAGCCGCCGTGTTGCTGGTGGGATGTGCTGGCCGTCAGGAATTTATTCCGCCTGAGCCGAATGCTGAGGAATATGCACCACCAACGCTCGATTACACGCTGCCGGAAACCCAATCTGGTAGCCTTTATCGTCACCAATACACGATGACTCTGTTCCAGGATCGTCGTGCTTACCGAGTTGGCGATGTATTAACGGTTCAATTATCAGAAGAAACCTCATCGAGTAAAAATGCGGGTACTAAGTTCGGTAAAAGTTCAGCAATTAACTTTGTGGCGCCGACCATAGGCACGAAAACTATCGATGAGTTAGGGGTTAGCGTGGATGGCAAACGTAACTTCGATGGCAGTGCATCAAGTTCACAAGGCAACAAGCTTCAAGGTGCCATTACGGTAACGGTACACGAAGTATTACCTAATGGCGTATTGCGTATCAGCGGTGAAAAATGGCTTCGTCTGAATCAAGGCGACGAGTTTATTCGTCTAACCGGTATCGTCCGTGTGGATGATATTAACCGCAGTAACCAAGTTTCTTCTCAACGAATTGCTGATGCAAGAATTACCTACGCAGGTCGCGGAGCGCTAGCTGACAGCAACGCAGCCGGGTGGCTAACTCAGTTCTTCAACAGCCCATGGGTACCTTTCTAATGAAGACAATGCAATCTTTCTTTATGTCTCTCCTATTGGTGTTGACCTTGGGACTACCAGGCACTTCACGTGCTGAAGCGGAAATTCCGATCATGGACTTGGTCGATGTTCGCGGCATTCGAGAAAACCAACTGGTTGGTTATGGTTTGGTAGTTGGCTTAGCCGGCCAAGGTGACCGAAACCAAGTGAAATTTACCTCTCAATCTATTACCAACATGCTACGTCAGTTTGGGGTTCAAATTGATGACAGTATGAACCCTAAGCTACGAAATGTGGCTTCTGTGAGTGTGACAGCGTCCGTTGACCCAATGGCAGGCCCAGGACAAACGTTGGATGTGGTTGTGTCTTCAATCGGTGATGCAAAGAGCCTTCGCGGTGGTACGTTATTGCTAACGCCTTTACGTGGTATTGATGGCGAAGTGTACGCGATTGCGCAAGGTAACGTGGTTGTGGGCGGCTTATCTGCAGAGGGGCGAAGTGGCTCCAAAGTAGAAGTAAACACACCAACGGCGGGTCGCGTTCCGAATGGTGCGACTTTAGAGAGAGAAATCAAAACCGATTTCAACCAACGTGATGAAATCACCCTAAACCTGCGCAAGCCTAGCTTCACTACAGCAAAAAATATTGCGCGTGAAATTAACAACACTTTTGGACCTAAAGTTGCAGTTGCGATCAATAAAGCGCGCATTGATATGCGTGCACCAAAAGATACACAGCAGCGTGTCGTCATGATGTCGATGCTTGAAGAAATGAGCGTCGTTGAAGGCCGTAAACCTGCTCGTATTGTCTTTAACTCTCGCACTGGCACCGTAGTGATCGGTAAGAGTGTCAAAGTGAGTGAAGCAGCAGTAAGTCACGGTAACTTGACCGTGCGAATTTCTGAATCACAACAAGTTAGTCAGCCTAATGCGTTTGCAAATGGCGATACGAAAGTCGTTAACCAAACGGACCTTGATGTGAATGAAGATCTCGCTCAGATGGTGATTTGGCCTCCAGGCACGGAACTTAACACCATAGTTAATGCGGTAAATAGTTTAGGTGCCACGCCTACAGACTTGATGTCTATCCTGCAAGCTTTGAGTGAAGCGGGTGCATTGAACGCTGAATTGGTCGTGATATAAGGAGTTAAGGATGAAGCTAGACAGTACCAATGAACAAACTCAGTTAAATTCGATGCTTTATCACGACAATAGTGCATTGGCTAACATCAAGCATAGTCGTGATCAAGAAGGCGCACTTGAAGTCGTCGCAGGTCAATTTGAGGCAATGTTCCTACAAATGGTGTTACGCCAAATGCGCAGCAGTAGTGATGCTCTTGCTGATAAAGACAGCCCGTTCGCCAGTCAGCAACAAGGGGTATTCCGTGATATGTATGACGGTCAGCTGGCGATGGAACTAGCAAAGAAACAGAGCTCAGGCATTGCCAATATGCTCATCCAGCAGCTGAGCCCGTCTATGCGTGAGGTTGCTTTCGATGCTGCGCGCAACATCTCATCCGCTAACGATGGTAAAGCTTCGAATTCTGAATCTATCTCACAAGTAGATTCTAAAGAGGTGGAGAAGAATTCAAGCCTATTTAATACCGCTTCTCAAGCCGTCGCCTCTGTTAAACAGGTATTCGGTGAGGCCGGTATGACTACCGCGTTTTCTCAGCCGTTGATCAGAAAAATGGAGCTGTAAATGAACCTAGTTAATATTGCCCTTTCAGGTTTAGGCGCGAACCGTGTGGCCCTAGACGTAACCGCGCAAAACGTGGCAAACGTGAATACCGTGGGTTACAGTCGTCAACAAGCGTTGATGGCGTCTGTCGATGATGGTAAAGCCAATCGCTTAAGTCCAGGTTTAGGGGTAGAAGTCACTAGCATTCGCCGCGTTACTGATCAATTTCTGATTAAGCAAACGTGGTCGACTAACAGTATGGCGGCATACGCATCTGGATACACCAGTAACATGAGTCAGCTGGAGAATACGCTTGGTGCCGATGGTTTCAGTATATCGGCTGGCTTGGACTCGCTAAACGCTGCGCTTAACGATGCGACCGTTAAGCCGGAATCCATACCTTACCGCCAGCAGATCATTAACGAATCTGAAGCTTTGGCCCGCCGCTTTAATACGCTTACCGAGTCTTTATACAATCAACATAAAGACATGAGCGACCAACGTAATGCAGCGCTTAACCACGCGAATAGCCTTATGGAAAATATCGCGAAGGTGAACAAGCAACTGGTAGAGATGCAAGGTACAGGTGGTAATCCATCACAGTTAATGGATGAACGAGATAGGTTAATCGGTGAGTTATCTCAAACCATTGAAATCAAAACAACACAGCAGCATGACGGCAGTGTTCAGGTCACACTAACCTCTGGTCAACCGCTTGTGATGGGTACGGACCATGGCAAACTGGAAGCCATTCCTGACCCGAGTGATCCTTACTTAGCGGACTTACACGTCACGTTCTCGAATCAAAGCTTTGCGATTGGTGACTCGCTTGGTGGCAAATTAGGTGCGATTAATGACTATCAAACCGAAGTGTTGAAACCAAACCAACTGGCTCTGAATGACATGGCGAAAGCTCTCGCGGATGAATACAACGCCGTGCTTGCAACTGGCAAAGACTTAAATGGCAACCCAGGTAAACCTTTGTTCAGCTATGACCCAGCAAACCCTGCAGCCAGTTTGGATATTACCAAGCTAACTCCAGATGAGCTTGCGTTCTCAAGTGATGGAACACCTGGTAACGCAGATGCGTTGCAATCATTGATCGAGTTAAGCAACAAGCCAGTGGCGGTATCAGGTTACGGCTCAGTAAGCTTGAACGATGCCTTTAGTTCAATGGTGGGTCAAACCGCAATTAAAGCACGCCAAGCTAATGCTGATTATCAAGCGAAGTTAGCCATGAACAAGCAAGCGCACGCAGCTCGCGATAATGTTAGTTCCGTAAACAGCGATGAAGAAGCGGCTAACCTAATGATGTTTGCTAATGCGCACAATGCCAACATGAAAGTGATCAGCACAGCAAATCAACTGCTCGATTCTATTCTGCAGTTATTCTAAGAGGAAAGTTTAGATGCGAATTAGTGACAATCAATTTAGTCAAATGATGTTGCACAGCTTGCAGAGCAATAGCTCGGGATTAGGCGAAGCTCTGCAACAGATGTCTACTGGCAAGCGCTTAACCAAGCTGTCTGACGATCCAATGGCTTCGATCAAGTTGCTTAACTTAGACCGAGAAACCAGTGCGATTGCTCAGTACAAAAACAACATTGAAAACGTAAAAACGACGCTATCGAGTCAAGAAACCCATTTAGATTCGATCAAAGAAAGCTTAAAAAGCATGCGAGACATCGCGCTTTGGGGTGCGAACGGCTCTCTTACTGACGAAAGTCGTGGCGGTATGATTACAGAGCTTAAGAGTTACCGTGATTCTATTGAGTCGTCTTTTAACGCGCAGGATGAAGAAGGGCACTACCTTTTCTCTGGTACTAAAACGGATACTGCGGCTGTAAGTAAAGCGAGCGGCAGCTACGTAATTGAAGGTAATAGTGACAAGCGCGTAGTAACAATTGCTAAAGGCGTCACGATGGATTCCAATATGACTGCAAAAGAAATATTGGACCTTGGGGGAGGCCATAACGTGCTTAACCAAATTGATGCGCTGATCAAAGAGTTTGAGAGCCCTACCGCCAACTTCAGAGCTGAAGTTGAGGCGAGTATCAGCGCTATCGACGATACTTTTTCAAACGTACTAGGGACCATGACTGAGATTGGTGGTCGACACAACAACTTAGATCTTGTTGGTGGCGCGCACAGTGAAAACAAGCTGTTCGTTGACAAGGTATCTGGAGACCTCTCTGCTCTGGACTATGGTGAAGCGTCGGTACGATTGAGTAATTACATGGCCGCTTTGCAAGCAACGCAAGCAAGCTATGTGAAGATCGATGGTTTGTCGCTGTTTGACCGTTTATAAGGTTAGGAAGTTCTTTTTATGGTAATGAGTACAGTAGAGGTTAGACCCCATAGCATACGCTTAGGTGGACAAGAACAAGCCTCTATCATGCCGACCCGTTCTGCAGACTCAAGTACGGCAATTAAACCGCGCCCGGCGCAAATTCAGGCTGACACTGCGTCAGCCTACTCTGTATCTGGTATTCAGCTTACGCAGGGTCAGCAGCAAGCCACGGCGGTTCAGATCGCGTCCAAATCGCTGCAGGTGATTGGCAAAGAGCTCACGCAAATTAAACGTGGTTTGACGCAAGCTATTAATCAAGGCGTACAAAATGTTCCTGGTTTGCAGGATACATTGGTTCGTTCTAAAGCCACCATCCAAAAAGTCGTTGAGCAAGCACGTTTCGATGGCCAGAAAGTCCTAAATAACGAACTGCACTTAAAACTGGATAAAGCGGACATTCGTCGCTTTTCTATTCCAGGTTTGAATGTTCATCGCTTAAGCGACAAGGCCGAGCAAATCCGTTTGGATTTTCCTCAAGGTCAAGCGGTGATGATTCAGTTTGATGGACAATCAGACGGTGAGCGAACGGTCAAAATGCTGGATCGCAGCTTGATTGCGTTAGGAATGCGAGCCTCATTAGCCGATGATGGCAGCATTTTATTTGAAGCCAGAGACAACGCTTATCAACAAATGCAGCAAAAGGTGATGGTAACGGGGGAAGGGCACCGATTCCCTGCGGGACAGCCTAACGTTTTGAACTTAAAGTCTGAGCCAGATGGTATTGCGGAGCTCGGGTTTGATCTAGGCTCACGCGACGGCATCAAGCAGACGATTGCCAAAGTAAATCAGCATCTGAAACAAGTTCAAACGAGCTTGCAGGAAGCGAAAGCTTTTCATGGTGAACTGAATACTCAAATGCGTTCTATCCAAACCAAAACCGCACAGCTTTCAGTCAATGAGGTGAATGCAAAACTGGATGGATTCATGCAAAAGTCTGGCGAGTTTACTTCGACTTTTCAGGCATTGAATGCGCAAGCAAACGTGCGTCGTCATACCGTGGTCGCTTTACTGAAGTAACGAACACTCCAATGATTCCCGGCTTTACACTGTTATCGTCCCCCAATAACGAAAACAGCGCACTGTCGGGAATCTCTCTTTGACTCGTCTAGGGCTCGAGTGCTTTTGCCACCGAACGATTCAATTTCTGGAATAGCCATCCAAGTGCTATCAAAGATGCACCTAAGCCTAAGAAGCTTATTGCTCGCCAGAACCCATCCAGAGAGCTCACATCCCATAAGAATACTTTCAGTGCGACACCGGCAAGGACCACTAGACCGACACGCTGCATCATCAGCCCCTGTTGGGTCACGCCGCGCCAAGTCAGCAATCCACCTACGAGCAAGCCAGCCACTGAATAACTGAACAACTCTGCCATGCTGGTTGGCTGATACAGCATCATCGATGTGGTTTGCCAGAATTGACGGATAGACATCCCCAACCAAATGGCTGCAAGTAAAAAGCCTAGACTAGCAATCGCAAATCGATGAACTTGCAACGTATTCCAGCGTTTAAATGTTGCGATAAGCAGGATGCAAGCTGGTAACAGCCAGCCGATACTCAGCATGTTAAAGATGGGAAGTGCTTGTGCCGAGACGTTATCAGTCACCAACGGCGATTCTGCCGTATTAAGCAAAATAATCAATATAGCGAACGCGCACCAAAGCAAGTAACTATAGATTTCGTAGATACGACTTAAGCGTTGCGCAAATTGGCTGCGGTAGCTGTATACCAAACCCATAACTAATGCTTGATTGGCAAAGACTGCCGCACTTGTGAAGTCGATGTGCCCCAAGTAACCATATTGCCCCGTTAACCAGTAGTTAGTTTGGGTGAACAATGCCATTAAGAATACATGTAAAAACGCCCCTTCAAACCAGTTGGTCAGTTCTCGGTCCACTTGTTTTAGTGTTGAACGAGCATAAGACAAGATGAAGAGAGAAGGCAGATAACTCATAAGAACCCAAGCCCAATGCCCAGCTTCTACCGGTTGCCATTCGGGGATGAAAGGTAGCAGCGTGAGTCGGATAACCAGTATTCCCATTGCCACTTTAATCGCCCAACTCGCAGGTCGAAATAACCCGACTTGAGCCTGTAAGGCCATTATCGCAACTTGTATTGAGATTGCTGTTGTTAACCAAGTATCGCTCAACCAAACAAAAGCGATACCTACGATTAAAGCATGCATAACGGCACAGCATTCTAATGCCAACGAACGTGCACGCTGACCAAGCACAACGTAGTAAGTGGCCATCAATGCGCAGAATGCAGTCCAATACCACAGGTAGCCTTGCATAAATTCGTCAATATAAAACAACGTAATTAAGCTCATCGCGGGAGCCAGTACCAGCAGAAGCAGCCCACTGAGTTGCGAACGGTCACTAAGTGATTGGCAATATGTTCGATAGCAGATCAGCGCAATACTCACCGCCAATGCGAATAGGATGCTAGCTTCTCGCTCTAACATATACAGCGCATCAAAAGCGATAGTAAGAACAATCTGCGCGGTTGCCGAGACGAGAATGGATGGCAAAAATACACGTAATGACCAGCCTGTACGAAGTGCTGGTAGCCAGATGATCGCAACAAGCAGCGTATAACAGTACGCTATTTGTAGAGTGTTCAGCTCCGGCATTCTGGTGACGGCAGAAAAGGTCAATAATACAATTGCGAGAGCGGTAGCGGTCGGCGAGTTTGTCCACTTGCTTTGATAGTGACGAAAGCGAGGATTGAGCATCCAACCCATTCTCGGAACCGCGAAAATGAGATACAAAGTGATGGAGAGATAAATCGCGAGCCACGAGAACAACAGTTCTGTTGGTACACTCTCAATCAACAGCAACATCCAAATGACATGTGGAATCGCGATACTTGGCGTAATCCATGCCCTACGCACTTTTTGCATCAATAAGGTCGCCGCGAACGAAATCGCGCAGATGTATCCGGCTAACAAAAAGTAGTTGGGTTCACTACCTCCAATCCACAGTGGTGCTGTGTAGCCACCAATTAAGCCAAGCACGGCCATTAACGGCCCTTGTCGCAATGATAATGCTAAACTGAAAAATGCCGCTGAAGCCAAAATGATCAACGAGATACTTGGCGTTAGCATTTGATAAACCACAAAGGCAAAAATGACGGTGCAGTAAATGCCCGTTAATCCCGTACCGGTAACGGCAGCAGGAACATACGTAAAGCCTTGGGCTCGTGCTGCCCGTTGCGGATTCTGTTGTTCTTTACGGTGAAACCACTCGCCAACAAGCACCATAAGTAATGAGAGCACAAAGGCAAAGGACACTCGCATAAATGGCGAAAACTGGATGTGGCTACCAATCACCTGTACGAGATAACCTCCACCGATCAGCATGGCCAATGCGCCTACCCAAACCAACCAATTTTCTTGGATGTTGCTAAGCAGGCTCTGAACTTTACTCTGAAGGAATGACTCATTTTCTTGACTAAAAACATCCAGTTGCATTTCTCTTGTCTGGGCGTGCCCTTGATTCGCAGCGCTCTGGTCCAAGTCTAAGTTGGCAGCTGGATCATGTTCCCCAGAGGATGAGACATTTTTCTGTTGTGATTCTATGTGGGGTGACGTCGCTACAGATGGTGTGTCTTTTTCGATGCTGGATTGTTGGTGCGCTTGTGGGTTTGAGCCCCCATGGACACTGGCTCGTAGTGATGTGACTTCCTCACGAAGTTTGGTTAGTTCTTTTTCTAAAAGTGCAGCTCGGTTGGCGGCTTTCACTCCGATGAGGATGGCGAGACACGCCATGAACAGTGCTAGTATTACGTACAATCCATTTCTCCTTGCGTACGTCGCGTGACCCACGATTCTTAACTTTGAGCACTTACGCTAAAGCTTAGTTCATGCTCTATGCCTTAGCCTCATATAGTGCTAGGTTCCGCGCTTTCTTCAGAAATCATTCTACATAATGAAACTCAATGCGTAATGATGAATTCGACAAAGTCGCACACTTGTGTGCCACTTTAAGACCTGATGAACAAAAATGAGTCGTTAAGTCATTGGGGGTCAACTATATTCATAATTCTGATGCGATCGCCAAATGACTTCAAACATGTGCGTTTCATAGCGATGTCATCGAAGGTCAGTCGTTTGATTTGCACGTTCGGTTGTTTCTATTTGACCGTAAGGCTGAATGTATTCGGGTATAGCGCATTCACGCGAAAAAAGACAAAAACAGGTAATTATTGATGCAAGTGGGTAATGAAGCGCTGGTGCTGTCAGCGGTTGGGGTTATTGGTTTAGGTTGCCAATGGTTAGCTTGGCGATTGCGTTTGCCAGCGATTTTATTTTTGTTGTTGGCAGGGCTGATCGTCGGGCCATTTATGCAGTGGTTAAATCCTGATGAGATATTAGGTAATTTGCTCTTTCCGTTGGTTTCTTTAGCGGTGGCAGTGATTTTATTTGAAGGCAGTTTGACCTTAAACTTTAAAGAAATTCGTGGCGTGAGTGGTTCGGTATGGAGCATTGTTTCCATCGGGGCGATCATTTCGTGGGCAGCGACCAGTATCGCAACACACTATTTCCTCGGCTTTACTTGGGAGCTTGCCATGTTGTTCGGCAGCTTAACCGTAGTAACAGGGCCGACGGTCATCGTGCCACTTCTACGAACCGTAAGACCTAACAGTACGCTTGCTAACATTTTGCGATGGGAAGGGATTTTGATTGACCCGCTCGGTGCGCTTTTTGTTGTGATGGTTTACGAGTTTATCGTATCTCACAGCGCGATAAATAGCGTCGAAGTGTTTGGGACGATCATTGCTGTCGGCGTCATGCTAGGTGCGGCCTCAGGCTATGCAGTTGCGACGATCATGCGTCGCTCTTGGCTACCGGAATATTTGCAGCCATTTGCGGTTTTGATGGTGGTTCTAGGTGTATTTTCGGTCTCTAACCACATTGAGTCTGAAGCTGGGTTACTAACCGTCACCGTAATGGGTATGTGGCTCGCAAACGCTAAAGACATCAATATTCAGCAAATTCTGCACTTTAAAGAGCATTTAACCATTTTACTGATCACCGGATTGTTCATCTTCCTTGCGGCTCGAATCAGTCTGGATGATTTTGCTGCGCTAGGTAGCGGTGCGTTATTGTTGTTTGTATTTATGCAGTTAGTATCGCGTCCGTTATCGATTTTTCTTTCAACCTTCCGCAGCAACTTGCGTCTCAAAGATAAGCTGTTTTTGTCTTGGGTTGCACCGCGCGGTATTGTTGCTGCTTCGATTTCGTCTCTTTTCGCGATCAAATTGACCGAATACGGCATTGATGAAGCGATTTTACTGGTCCCTATGACCTTCATGGTGATTATAGGAACGGTCGTGTTACAAAGTGCGACGGCACGTCCTATAGCGCTGACATTGGGCGTCGCAGAGCCAGCACCACGCGGCTTCTTGTTGATTGGTGCTAACCGAGTTGCAAGAGAAATAGGGCAGGCGCTAGCGCGTTATGACCGTCGCGTATTAATGACTGACTCAAACTGGGAGTACATCAGTCAGGTTCGTATGTTGGGATTGGATTACTATTACGGCAACCCTATTTCTAGTCACGCGGACGACAACTTGAACTTGATAGGAATAGGTCAAGTGGTTGCATTAACGCCCGATCAGCATTTCAACATTATGGCTTGCATGCAATTCGTCGACGAGTTTGGGGAAGATAAAGTTCACTGCTTACAAAAAGTGAAAACCAACGGCAATGGCAGCGAGAAGCACTCCGTGGCTCAGGAGTACCATGGTAAATTGCTGATGGGCGGCAATGTAAGCTATACCCAGCTAGCCAGTATGTTAAGTCGTGGTGCAGAGGTTAAACACACGAAATTGAGCGATAACTTCACGTATCAAGATTATTTAGCGCATCACAAAGGTAGTTCAGTTGTACCGCTGTTCCATGTAGAAGAAAAAGGAAAAATTCAATTCTGTGATGATCCAGAGCAGTTTGAACCAACGACGACAAGCACTGTTGTGTCGCTAATTCTGTCGGACAGCGTAAAGTAAACTACAGAGCAATGTGATCCATTTGCATCATGGGTATCGTACGCTGATTATCTCAATTTGAAGAGAAACTTGCCGGCTTGTTGAAAACGGAAAGCGAGTTTCTTTTCTTATAATGTCAGGGGCAGTCGAGATTCATTACTCGTTTCGGAAAAGTAATCCGGCAAATTCACAAAATTCGCATTGACGTTACTGATAAGGATCGCAATACTGCGCGACTGTTTTACTTTAGGGTGACATTATGGCTCCGCAAACTAACCGAAAAGATTTACACCTAGATGCTGTTTTACATCATGATATGAGCATGAAGCATAAAACGGCGGGTTTTGAGTCTGTCGAGTTCGAACACTGTGCGCTGCCAGAATGTGACTTTCACGCGATCGATTTATCGACAGAGTTTCTTGGTCATCAATTAGCGCTACCATTTTTGATTAGCTCGATGACTGGCGGAGCAAAAGACGCAGAAACGATCAATTGTCGTTTGGCTGAAGCCGCAAGTGAATTAGGTATTGCCATGGGTGTGGGCTCGCAACGGATTAGCTTAGAAGAAAGTCAGCATTCGGGCTTGGGTAAAACCATTCGTGAGTTGGCGAAAGAAGTACCGTTGTATTCCAACCTTGGAGCCGCTCAATTGCTCGATAAAGGTAAACTCGATAATGCGCAACGTGCGGTTGAGGCGATTCAAGCAGATGCCTTGTTTGTGCACGTTAATCCAATGCAGGAAGCGTTTCAGAAAAATGGCGACCACAATTGGGTTGGTGTTTTCCAGGCAATTGAGATGCTTAAATCTCGCGTGAAGGTTCCTATCATTATCAAAGAAGTCGGTTTTGGTATTAGCGGACACGTTGCGCAGCGATTAATTGATACTGGTGTGGATGCAATTGACGTTGCGGGCGCGGGTGGCACAAGCTGGAGTGCGGTTGAAGGGTATTGCCAAGATAATCCGAAAATGCAGCGTGCAGCCGAGCTTTTCCGCGATTGGGGTGTCCCTACAGCAACATGTTTGGCTCAAATCCGCGCACTGCATCCTACATTACCCTTGATCGCCTCGGGAGGTGTTCATAACGGACTTGAAGCGGCGAAAGCCATTCATTTGGGTGCTAATCTCATTGGGCAAGCTGGTGCGGTATTAAAAGCTGCGACGATCAGCACGCAGTCTGTCGTCGATCACTTTGAACAAATGGCATTAGAGCTGCGTTTAGCGTGCTTTGGTACTGGCTCTTCTAAGGTTGGTGAGCTAACGAAAGCGCGCTGCCTATAGCTTTTAGAATGGCGCGCTTTACACAGAGTCGCTCAATAATTTTTCGGTGTCTTAACACGTAGACTGATAATTTCGTTATAGTTGATACAAAAGTCACTTCAGCTAGTGACGCCTTTATTCAGACATTTGAATGGGCTCGTGTTGAAGAGATTGAGTTTAATTTTACTATTGTTTGCAACTGGAACCTTAAATTTATGAAAAAACTAGTCATGCTGATGTTGGCGGCTTCTGCTTTGACCGCTTGTAGTGATGAAGTGGGCACTGAAGGCTGGTGTAACGACATGCGCGATAAGCCAAAAACAGAATGGACAGCAGACAACGCGGTAGACTTTGCAAAGCATTGTGTTCTGCAAGATGGTGTCAGCAGCGAGCAATGGTGTGAAAACCTGAAAGATAAGCCGAAAGGTGACTGGACTGCAAACGAAGCGACCAGCTTTACTAAACACTGCATTTTTTAAGCACAGCGGAAAGCGCCTTTTCTGAGGTGACATTCTGTGAGGTAAACACCAAGCGTTATTGCTTGGTGTTTTTGTATCTAAAATAGCTCGATTTTTCACGTGTCGAGCGCACTTTCCTCTGAATGGAAAGTTTTACATTTTCGTTTCATTTTTGAAAACCTGTATTGCCTGTCTTTAATTTTTCGTATTGCAGTGGCATGGTGTCGAGATAGCCATCTAGTTCAATTAGATTCATAACAAAAAGGAATTCAAATGGAAGTACTAAAAGGCTCATGTCTGTGCGGCAAGGTAAAGTTGGAAGTGGCAGATGAATTTAAGTACATGGGAAATTGCCATTGCTCTGAATGCCGCAAGTTCACAGGTTCTGACTATTCATCTGCCGGTGGTATTGCGTTGGATAAACTGCTTATTATCCAAGGGAAAGAAGATATTCAAACTTATCAGAAAAGCGAAAATACCATGCTATGCTTTTGTCGCCACTGCGGATCAAGTCTGTATTCGAAAAAGAACAATGGGATCGTCAATATTCGCCTTGGTATCTTGGATGACACACCTTCTCACAAGCCTGATTTCCATATTTTTGTCGCGTCGAAAGCGCCGTGGCTCGAGATATCGGATAACCTGACTCAATTTGATGCTGGGCCAAAATAGAGTTGTTGTAGATAAGTATTTAGAAACAGAGCGCGTTACAATACGCTTGCGACACGCTCTGTGCTTTTACTTTGTATATTAGAACGGAGACGACTATTTGGCGTTTTGTAGTTCTTCTAAGCCACCTGCATTGTGCAGATTCGTAAAGCCTTGCGATTGTAAGTATTGATACGCTTTGCCAGAGCGGTTACCACTGCGACAGTACAACACGATAGCTTGATCTTTATCGACGTCTTGAAAATGTTTATCAAGTTCAGATAAAGGGAAGTTGACGGCATTATCCAAATGCCCTTCAGAAAACTCTTGCGGCGTACGCACATCGACAATCATCGCGCCCTTGTCAATCAATTGCCACCCTTGTTCAGCGCGTTCAGAAGCCGACACGTTGGGTGAGAGGAAGCCAACGCACAACGTTGCAAGAAATAGAGATACGGCCTTTTTCATTGTTTGATTATCCTTTTTAAGAGTACGTAACCACTCTAGATTTGATTGAGCATATTTTCCATCATAAAGAGATGCTAAGTGGTTGTGAATACGATAATTCGATAGAAAATTTTATTTAATTTAATAAAAAATTTTTATCAAATTCACCTCTTGAACTCTCATTTTTCGACCTTATTATTTTCATCGAAAGCGAGCTGTCGACTCGCAAATCCATCTTGATGTTTATTTTGTCTTTTATTTTTGGTTCCAAGTAGGAGGCACTTAAAAATGAAAATTCGTCCTTTAAATGACAAGCTAATTGTTGAAAGACAAGAGGTGGAAAATAAATCTGAAGGGGGAATCGTTTTAACTTCTCAGTCGGTGAAAAAATCAAACCGTGGGAAAGTCATTGCTGTTGGTTTAGGTAAACGTCTTGAAAATGGCGAACGCGCTGCGATGGAAGTCAAAGTGGGCGACCAAATCATTTTCAATGACGGTTACGGCGTGAAAACCGAGAAAATTGACGGCGCAGAATACTTAATTCTGTCCGAATCTGATGTGTTAGCAATCGTTGAGTAATTATTTTTGTAGTAGTTTTTTGAGGAGATAACCATGGCTGCAAAAGACGTATTATTTGCTAATGACGCACGTCAAAAAATGCTGAAAGGTGTGAACTTACTGGCGGACGCAGTAAAAGTGACACTAGGCCCGAAAGGCCGCAACGTTGTGCTTGATAAATCTTACGGCGCGCCAACCATCACCAAAGATGGCGTATCTGTAGCGAAAGAAATCGAATTGAAAGATAAGTTCGAAAACATGGGCGCACAAATGGTGAAACAAGTGGCGTCCAAAGCGAATGATGAAGCGGGGGACGGTACAACGACGGCTACCGTACTGGCGCAATCTTTCATCAATGAAGGTCTTAAAGCGGTAGCCTCTGGCATGAACCCAATGGACCTAAAACGTGGTATCGACAAAGCCACTGAAGCGGCGGTTGAGAAACTACGTGAAATGTCTAAGCCATGCAGTGACAAAGAATCCATCACCCAAGTGGGTAGCATTTCTGCAAACAGCGATCGCGCGATCGGTGAAATCATTGCAGAAGCGATGGAAAAAGTGGGTCGCAATGGCGTGATTACGGTGGAAGAAGGCCAAGGTCTAAACAACGAACTGTCTGTGGTTGAAGGTATGCAATTTGACCGCGGTTACTTGTCGCCATACTTCATCACTAACCAAGAAAATGGCAGCGTCGAGCTAGACAACCCTTACATCCTATTGGTGGACAAAAAAGTCAGCAGCATCCGCGAGCTATTGCCTGTACTAGAAGAAGTGGCGAAATCTTCTCGCTCGCTATTGATCATTGCTGAAGACATCGAAGGTGAAGCGTTAGCGACATTGGTTGTGAACAACATGCGCGGCATCGTGCGTGCGACCGCGGTGAAAGCGCCTGGCTTTGGTGACAACCGTAAAGCGATGATGGAAGACATTGCGGTACTAACTGCTGGTACGGTCATCTCTGAAGAAATCGGCCTAGATCTCGAAAAAGCAACGTTAGAGCAACTAGGTAGTGCGAAGAAAGTGACCATCACCAAAGACACAACAACCATTGTGGGTGGCGCAGCAGAAGCAAGCGCGATTGCTGATCGTGTGGCTTCGATTGAAAAACAAATCGAAACAACCACCTCTCAATACGATAAAGACAAGCTTCAACAACGTGTTGCGAAGCTTTCTGGCGGCGTAGCGGTGATCAAGATCGGCGCTGCAACCGAAGTTGAGATGAAAGAGAAGAAAGATCGCGTGGACGATGCACTACACGCTACTCGCGCAGCGGTTGAAGAAGGTATTGTTGCTGGTGGTGGTGTTGCCCTAACTAAGATCGCGAAAGAATTGGCGGATCTAAAAGGCGACAATGATGACCAAAACGTGGGTATCCGAGTTGCGCTACGTGCAATGGAAGAGCCTCTTCGTCAAATCGCAACTAACGCAGGTGACGAAGCTTCTGTTGTGGCGAACGCTGTCAAAGCTGGTGATTCCGATTACGGTTACAACGCTGCAACAGGTGAATACGGCAACATGATCGAAATGGGCATCTTGGACCCTGCGAAAGTAACACGCTCAGCGCTTCAATTCGCTGCGTCTGTTGCTGGCTTGATGATCACCACTGAAGCGATGATCACCAACCACGTTGAAGACAAAGAACTTGATATCTAACGTCATCAACCGTTAGTGATTAAGTAAGCGTTAAAATAACAATAACATCGCAAAACCTAAGCGGGCTCGCTTGAGCCCGCTAATCAGTCATTTGAGGTAAGTGTTATGACCCGTTTACCTGCGTTTTCTTTCTCAATATCTGAGCCGGGCGGTAATGAAGCTTCGTCAACGTGGCCGACTGCTATTCACTTCCCCCTCGTTCCAGCTGGGCCAGAGTTTTCGATCGAAAATGCTCTGCCTAAACGTCCGACAGTGACGATATTCACTATCGATCTGTCTCAGTTATTTAAAGGGGACGCTCGGGTCATCCATTAACTGTATCGAAACAGCCAGCGCACGTTGGCTGTTTTTTTCTAATTTAAAGTATTGATAATGTAGATTTTTATTTGATTACTGCCACTTGTTCAATGATCAATTTGAACTGGGGTAATCGGACCGCAAGCGCACTACACCTTTAAGCCCAGCATTGCGCCGAAAATGATTAATCCCGCCCCACATGCTTGATTGAGTCGATGCTTAATCTTCAACAAGAAAGCTTGTAGCCGGGATGACGTGAATAAAACAGCAACGATAGAAAACCAAATACCATGCAGCGCAATCATATAAATCCCGTAAAACAAGGCGATGTGTTGCTGACTAGAGTCGGGAGAAATCACTTGGCTAAAAATACTCAGAAAAAACAGCATCGTCTTGGGATTGAGTAAATTACACAGAAATCCCTGCATGAAAAATCGCCACATTGAATACTCGCTCTGTTGAATGGTTTCTGAGTTTGACGCAGGCTGCGAGGAGAATATTCCTTTAATCCCAAGGTAGACAAGATAAGCGGCCCCAAGATAGCGCACGAGATTAAACAACCATTCGTTTTGTGAAATTAAGTAACTGATCCCTAGCGTGGAGTAAGCGATGTGGATGCTGATCGCCATGCTGATACCAATCGCACTGTATACGCCTGCTTTTCGTCCTTGATTTAAGCTATTTCTTAATACCAAAACAAAGTCTGCGCCAGGGCTAATGACAATAAGCACACCTAATAACGCAAGAGTTACAAATTCCATATCGATTTCCTGTTTGAATGATGAAGTCTGGGATGTAGTGGAATTGTAGGCGTCTTTATTACTGACTATAATCGAAAAACATTCCCATATTGGTGAGAAAAACTCACAGATGCGTCACCTGAAATCTTTTTATGTCTTCCACGTTGCGGCGAGTTCTTCAAGCTACACTGAAGCGGCTGACAAACTGAACATTACCCACGGAGCCGTGAGTAAGCAGATCAAGCAACTTGAGCAATATCTGTCTCAACCTTTGTTCTTCAAAGAGGGCAGGAAAGTCGTGTTGACGGCAGAAGGCGAATTACTCAAGACATACACAGAAACGGCATTCCAAACGCTAGAAACAGGCGTGAATACGCTTATTCAAGAGAAGCATCAGCATCTTGAAGTGTCTTGTGAACCGACATTAACCATGCGCTGGTTGATGCCAAGGTTGGCCGCGTTTAATGATGAACACCGTGCTGATGTTCGTTTGTCGACGGCTGGTGGCCCGGTAACATTAGGATCAACTGGGCTTTCGATGGCGATTCGTCGAGACGATTTTGCGCAGCATCACGATTACGACAAAACCATTCTTGTGGAAGAGTGGGTGGGGCCGGTATTTTCTCCTGAGTATTGGCAATCCATTAAAGACAATTTGAAAGCAGCTCGATTGTTGAATAGCCAAACCAGACCGAATGCTTGGGCGGATTGGCAGCAATCAACACGTTGTGAAACTTTCAACGGCAACACTCAGCAATCATTCGCGCATTTTTATTTTTGCATACAAGCCGCAGTGGATGGCTTAGGCGTCGCAATGGGATCGTATCCTTTTGTCATGGACGATATTAAGCGTGGTAATTTGGTCGCACCATTTGGGTTTTCTCCATCAAGTTGCAATTACGTTTTATTGAGTCAAGATAAAAAGCGTACAGAACTCGAACATAAATTTATCACGTGGTTACAAACGCAAATGGCAGAGTGTGTGCCACTGTCATCACAGCAGATTACGCAAGGCGAATAGAAGGCATAGAGCGAGATTACGTCAGTCAGTTTTATGGAAAAAGGCTTAGGAAATTGGAAATGGAAAACCTCAATATTGTTGAAATCAAATCATTTGTTCCGGCGAAAGATTACGCGCTATCAAAACGCTTTTATGAGGCGATTGGCTTTGAAATGGCGTCGGACTTCGGTGATGTAGCATACTTCTCTCAAGGTAGCTGCGCGTTTCTTTTACAGAATTTTTATGAGCCAGAACACGGCAATAACTTCATGATGCACTTGCTCGTAGAAGACGCAGAAAGTTGGCATCAGCACTTATCCAAAGTGGGTCATGAGGAATTTGGTTCGCGTTTGACAGAGCTAGTCGAGCAACCTTGGGGCATGCGCGAATGTTGTTTGTTTGACCCTAGTGGCGTTTTATGGCGAATTGGCCAGAACATGAATACTGACTAAAGCCAGTCTTATTTTCACCGCATCTACGCGCAGGTATTGAGATCTCGATATCTGCGCGTTTTCTTTTTTACTTAGCCTTGCCAACGTTTGTAGCGCACTCACGCCTTTTTCGAGGTGGTGTGCGATGGGCTAACGCCAAAAAACTCCTCAAGCAGCATGGCTTTGAGTTCCGCTCTGACTTCTGCGCCACCGATTAACGCCAAAAGTGCGAGTCCTCCTGGAATAAGGATGACCATTAATATCGGTCTTAAAATATACGAAAAGCAGAAGATGGTCGGGAAGAAAATCAATCCTTGGCCTAGTTTGTTTAATACGTACATGAGCGATTCCTTTTGTTTTTATATAAAATGAGCATGCTCAATTTTATAAATGAGCGCGCTCAATTTGTCAATCTCAACCACGCAAGGTATGATCCTTTCAGGCTCATTAAGCAGACACATCAATGACGAAGCGACAACAAACCAGAGATAAAATTCTAAAAGCCGCATGGGCATCTTTTGCTCAAAATGGCTATGACATGACGACCACAAGGCAGATAGCGAGAGAAGCAGGAGTAGCCGATGGTACAGTGTTTAGCCATTTCCCGACTAAACTGTCGATTTTGCGCGAAGGGATGCTGGCGCAACTGCAACAGATCAGCCAAGAAACGCTAGTCAGTGTGGAAGGTAAAACCGATATCGACATTGGTTTGGCGCTGACGGAGAAATACTATCGCTACTATTTTGCGAACGTTGAGCTGAGCCGAGCTTTGTTGAAAGAAGTGATTTGGGATTTGGATTATTATCAGTCGTTTAACCAAGCTTTGTTTCAATCTGTAAACGGAAGCTCCGTCCTTGAGGGAAAAATACCGCTGATTTTTGACTGCTATTTTATGACGTTAATCTCGCACTTGAGCCGTGCAGGACCGGATGTTGAAGCGGCACTTGAAGAGCTTCATGCTAAGTTTCAGCAAATCATTGCGACTGCATAACATGGCCCCAACGCAGGATCTGAAAGAATATACTGCCTGTCATTTTATTTGCTGGGCTCCCATTTTCTCGTTTCAGTTGGCGTCTCACCAAATAGCCGCTTGTAGCTTTGACTGAACTGCCCGAGATGGAAAAAACCAAAGTCAAAAGCGATTTCTGCAATTGTTCGATTATCTTCAGGGTTTTGTAGCACTCTACGTACTTGATTCAGGCGCATTCGATGTATGAACTGCTTTGGGGAAGTATTACAGCAATGTTCAAAGGTGTACTGTAGTGTGCGACGACTGACGTGTACTGCGTCACACAGTTCACTGACGGTTATCGGTGTACGGTAGTCTAGATCCTGTAGCTGTTGTTTTATACGGTGCATCACGTGTTGACGATGAGAGATTGATATCGGATGGCTCGTGTGCAGTGAACTGAGTGAGAACAACTCCAGCACAATATCTTTTAAGATTGCTTGATGTGTGGTTTCAGACCATCTTGGCTCGGCGGAACCAAGTAACGTGCCTAAGTAGTATTTAAGTTGTTGAATGTGTTTTTCCGTCAAACCCGTTAAGTGTAATGTGTTGTTTTGGATACTCCCAAGCTCAAGTTGATTTTCTATGATGTGAACGAAGTTTTTGTCGAGCACTATTCCATAGATAGAAAACTGCTCCGGTGTCATTAACTCAAAATCAGCGCCACCTTGCCTAAGCAAAAGTTGGCTTGAATTAAACTGACTGTGATTTAGGTGTAGCGGCTTATTTTCCGCACTCAAACCCAACCAAATACCTCCCTCTTCAACCCTGCATTGCTGTCTTAGCGAGCGGTTACTGTCTTCACGAAACACATGGAAATTGGGAAATCGTCGTTCTCGAATTTGACCTAAAAATCGACCATCGCTGAGTTGGTCATATTCCTGTTGCCAGTTTATCAGACTCGCAGCTTGTTGGTTTGCATCCTTAGTGTGATGGATGCACAGCATTGGTGCAGTTTGGGGCATTTGGTTACTCATCCTTGTGATGCTCATTCCTTTTTTGTGAGTCATGTTGGAGCAGTATTTACATAACTCATTGTTTATTATTGGTTTATAAATGTTGCCAGTTTTTGATAACGCTACGGAACACATTTGGCAATACTTTCTTAAAGCTTATTGATAGTTCAGCAAAAAGCGAACCAAATAGTGAAGAGGAAGAGCAATGACGGCAACTTATCGTCGGCAACAAGGAAGTAAAGTCTATACCTTTAAGTCATTAGCTGACTTGATGGCGAAAGCGACACCGGAGCGCTCAGGCGATGCGTTAGCCGGGGTTTGTGCTCAGTCAGCGGCAGAACGTGTAGTCGCACAAATGGCGCTGTCTGAGTTACCACTTAAAACGTTTCTTAACGAGGCGGTTATTCCATACGAAAGCGACGATATCACTCGCCTAATTATCGATACGCATGACCTTGAAGCCTTTAAGCAGATTGAGCACTTGACGGTCGGAGATTTTCGAAATTGGCTGCTGAGTGAAGAAGCCGATGGTGAAACGTTGGCTAAAATTCGTCAAGGTTTAACACCAGAAATGGTGGCCGCAGTCAGTAAGATTATGCGCAACCAGGATTTGATTCTCGTTGCTAAAAAATGCCAAGTTGTCACGGCTTTTCGGAATACGATAGGTTTGCCGAGTCGCCTGTCTACTCGCTTACAGCCGAATCATCCCACTGATTCTCTCAACGGTATCGCAGCGACCATTTTTGATGGTCTGATGTACGGAAATGGCGATGCGGTTATCGGTATCAATCCGGCAACAGATAATGTGCCTCAAGCTATCAAGTTAATGAACTTAATGGATGAGGTGATTCAACACTATCAAATACCGACTCAGTCTTGTGTGTTAACTCATGTAACGAACACGATCGAAGCCATTGAAATGGGCGCACCAGTCGATCTCGTTTTTCAGTCGATAGGCGGCACGCAAGGGACGAATGATACCTTCGGAATCGACTTGTCGATTTTGAAAGAGGCCCATGAAGCCGCGTTGTCTTTGAATCGAGGTAGCGTAGGAAACAATGTGATGTATTTTGAAACCGGACAAGGTACCGCGCTGTCTGCGAATGCATTTCATGGGGTCGATCAACAGACTTGTGAAGCCCGTGCTTATGCTGTCGCGAAACAGTTCGATCCTTTGTTGGTTAATACAGTTGTTGGGTTTATTGGCCCTGAGTATCTGTTTGATGGCAAACAGATCATTCGTGCTGGGCTTGAAGATCATTTTTGTGGGAAGCTGCTTGGTTTACCCATGGGTTGCGACATCTGTTACACCAATCATGCCTATGCCGATCAGAATGACATGGATAATTTGCTGACACTGTTAGGCGTGGCCGAGTGCTCTTTCATCATGGGTATTCCAGGGTCTGATGACATCATGCTCAACTATCAAACTACCTCATTTCACGATGCCCTTTACGCAAGAAAAGTACTCGGTCTGAAGCCAGCTCCAGAGTTTGAACAATGGTTAATGGAGATGCAGATTTTCGAGAGCGTGCAAGACGTTCGGTTAAGTGAGCAAATCTCTCGCTCGTTTTCGGGAGCAATTAATCAACTGAATAAGGGGTATTCTCATGGGTAAAGTAATCACCATTGCTCAGTCCCCACAAGATGAGTCTGAAGTTGTCACACACAACCCTTGGGGCAAGTTACGCGACTTCACCTCTGCTCGGATCGCTCTGGGTCGCAGCGGAAACAGTGTACCAACCAACGAGTTACTCTCATTTCAGCTGGATCATGCCCAAGCTATGGATGCAGTGCATTGCAGTTTGAATATTGAGTCTCTCGTTGCTGGTTTGTCGGACTCTTACTCGATTCTTGAAAATACCTTAGAGCCTCCAGTGGTAGTGAGCAGCCAAGTGAGTGATCGGCTTATGTACTTGCAAAGGCCCGATTTAGGACGGCAGCTCGATGAATCTTCTTGGAAAACGCTCAACTCGATAGCAAATGAGCATAACACTGACATTGATCTTGCGATTGTTATTGCTGATGGACTTTCTTCCGTCGCAATTCAAAACCATGCCGTGCCTGTTGTTACGCGATTGATTTCTCTTTTAAGCGCTGATGATGAACATCAATGGAAATTCGCACCTATCACAATCGTAAAGCAAGGAAGAGTAGCGGTAGGGGATGATGTTGGTGAATGTTTTAACGCCAAGGCCGTGCTGGTTTTAATTGGAGAGAGACCCGGTCTAACTTCTCCGGATAGCATGGGTATGTATCTCACTTGGGGGGCTAAACGAGGCTCTAAAGATTCCCAAAGAAACTGCATTTCCAATGTGCGTCCCCAGGGACTCAACTATGACGATGCCTGTGAACGCGCATTTTACTTGCTCAAGGAGGCTCGAAAATTACAACTGTCAGGAGTGAATCTGAAAGATCGCTCAGATATCAATGAGCCAAGTGGCGCAAGCGTTGAAGATAAACACAGCGACAACTTTTTAATTTCATCAAAGTAGAAGGATTTACTATGTCTAAACATCAGGAGTACTTGGCCAAAAGGCAGCTAAAAAGAGGCACCGCAGGTTGGATTTTACTTGCGGGCTTAGGTGTCTCGTATGTTATATCTGGTGACTTCGCCGGTTGGAACTTTGGCATCGCTCAAGCAGGATGGGGAGGCTTTCTTATTGCTGCTATCGCGATGGCAGTAATGTATTTCACGCTAGTATTGTCTTTAGCTGAAATGTCTGCGGCTATTCCTGCTGCGGGTGGTGGTTACAGCTTCGCAAGACAGGCGATGGGGCCGACAGGTGGCTTTTTCACTGGCTTATCAGTTTTGATTGAATATGCGCTCGCGCCTGCTGCGATAGTGATTTTTATTGGCTCAGCAGTTAATGAATTGGTTGGTATCGATGGTCCTGTTGTTTACGCACTTTTCTACGCCGTCTTTATCGCTATTCATATGGCAGGGGTTGGCGAAGCTCTCAAAGTAATGATGGTCATCAGCGGTTTGGCTGTGCTAGCTATTCTAATTACTGCTGCTGTGCTTATTGGTCACTTTGACGTTAATAACTTATTCGATATTGCTCCGGCGACGGCTCAGGCAACAGAAATCTTGCCGTTTGGGTGGTATGGCGTATGGGCTGCGTTGCCATTTGCAATGTGGTTGTTTCTTGCGGTTGAAGGTGTGCCTTTAGCGGCAGAGGAGGCAAAAAATCCGGCAAAAGATGTTCCCAAAGGCATCATTGGTGCGATGCTGTTTTTATTGCTAACCGCAACTCTCGTAGTCTTCCTTTTGGCTGGTGCGGTTGGCTCAAAGGTCATAGGCGATAGCGCGGTGCCATTAGTTGACGCCCTAAAGCTTACGGGCAATTCAACGGTAGCAATGGCCGTGAACTTACTTGGATTGGCTGGCCTTATCGCTTCTTTCTTTTCAATCATTTATGGTTACAGTCGCTTGGTGTTTGCGCTTTCCCGCGCGGGTTATTTACCGCAAACTTTGTCATTAACCAGTGACAAAAAAGTGCCTTCTCGTGCGCTTTTGGTTCCGGGCGTTTTTGGGTTCTTGGTTTCACTTACGGGTGAGGGGGACTTAATCTTGGCGATGGCTGTTGTCGGTGCGACTGTATCGTACGCATTAATGTCCTTGAGCCATATTTTATTGCGAATTAAACAGCCGGAATTAACTCGTCCATATAAAACGCCTGGTGGGATAATTACTTCGAGTATTTCTCTGGTGCTTTCTTTGATCGCAATGACAGGTGTTTATGCTTTTGATCCCTCAGCCTTTTTCATGACAATGGGATTGTTTCTTATCGGTGGTGTTTATTATGGGTTATACAGCCGCAACAAACTGGTGGCAGCAACCGCCGAGGAAGAGTTTGCCATGCTGTCTGTAGCAGAGCTAGAGCTTGAATCAGATGTCGTACGATAGTCACTTTGATTCTTGTTATTCAGCATATTAAGGGAGCCATAGGCTCCCTTTGTCATTTCTATCAAAAGTGCATAGCGCACAAATGCATCACTTTAACTTTATAAGCGGTTAATCATGTGAAAGTCTAGTCTGGATAACGATGGCGCAAATCCATCACAGGTAAAGGTTAAGTTTTCAAGGAAAGGTCATGATAAATAAGATATTTAATACACTTTTGGGAACAGAGTTACCGATTATTCAAGCACCAATGGCCGGTGTGCAAGACAGCCAAATGACCATAGCCGTCAGTAATGTTGGCGGGCTTGGCTCGTTACCTTGTGGAATGCTGAACAAAGACGCCATCGTAAAAGAACTTCAACTTATCAAGCAGGCAACTAACCGACCGTTTAACCTCAATTTCTTTTGCCATGAAATGCCGGAGTATGACGGCAACAAGCACGAAAAGTGGCAAAAAACGCTGCAACCGTATTTTTCCGAGGTTGATGCAACCGTTCAGGCTCAGCCAAACGCTCCGACAAGGATGCCTTTCAATCATGATATTGCTGACGCGATTGAACCATTTGCACCGCCAGTGATCAGTTTCCACTTTGGTTTGCCAGACGATGATCTGTTAGCTCGAATTAGAGGGTGGGGAGGGAAGATCCTTTCGTCAGCGACCACGGTGGACGAAGCACTTTGGCTAGAAGCAAAAGGCGTTGACGGTATTATCGCCCAAGGCTTGGAGGCTGGTGGACACCGAGGTATGTTTTTATCGGATGATTTAACTACTCAATTAAGTTTGATTGCGTTATTACCACAAATCGCCAAACGGGTGAATTTGCCTGTTATTGCTGCAGGCGGAATCGCTGATAGAAGAGGGGTGGAAGCCGCGTTGAGATTAGGAGCGAGTGCCGTTCAAGTTGGCAGCGCCTATTTGTTGTGTGATGAGGCGAAAACATCGTCTTTACATCGATATGCCATTGCCAGTGAACGCGCGCAACATACCGCTGTGACCAATGTTTTCTCGGGCCGACCAGCGAGAGGCATTGTGAATCGCGCAATGTCGGAGCTAGGCTACATCAGTGAGTTTGCGCCGAAATTCCCATACGCCTCCATTGAAATGGCTCAACTAAGAGCGCTTATGGAAAAGCAAAACCGAGATGAATTCACACCGTTGTGGTGCGGACAAAACTCGTCGGGTTGTAAGGAAATATCGGCGGCAGAAATGACATTGTCATTAATGGAAGGCATCGATTTTAACTGATATGCATCTTGCCTTTTAAAGCGATGCTGACTGAATGGTTACGAGTTATCCCTGTATTTATGTAGTAAATCTAATGGGATGTGGCAGTAATCATTCGGAAAGTTTGTGAGTCTGTCTTGGTGCTCATCATCACTTGGTACATAATTTGTGAGTGGCAGTACTTCTACGGCGATCTTGTCGGCGTCCGGTCGTGCTGCGATAAACGCTTTCGCGATGGTGAGATGCTGTTCGTTTTGGCTATAAACACCAGTACGGTACTTCTCACCTACGTCTTCACCTTGCTTGTTAACGCTGTAAGGGTCGATTATCTCAAACAAATACCCCATTAAAGTTTCAACCGAAACTTGCTCAGCATCGAACTGGGTTTTCACGCACTCTGCGTAGCCATCGTATTCGGATTGAGTGTTATCCGTTGTGCCATTTGCTCGCCCGGCTTCTGTGTTGATTACGCCCGGAAGGTGGCGCATAAATTCTTGCACGCCCCAAAGGCAGCCGCCAGCGAAGTAAATTTCTTCCATCACTTTTATCCTAGTCTTTACCGTTGTTGGGATGTAGGGAGCTAACCCCTCTTCTTCTATCCCATTTCCGTTGCCCTATTATCTGTTGATGGGAGCGATATTCGCAAGGTACAGCTTGGCTAATCAGACCACGCGTTTTTTCCTTTTTTACTTTCAAGTTCTTTTCATATGAAACATCAGGTGAGTATACTGTAAGCTCATCAATAAGGAGCGAACCTGTGAACCCAAGACAAAATGAAATCCTGCAATTAGTGAACGACCGTAAACGCGTTCAAGTCACGGAGCTTTCTGACATCATTGGTGTGTCGGGCGTGACCATCAGACAGGATTTGAACTTTCTGGAGCAACAGGGCTACCTAAAGCGCGTTCACGGCGCAGCTACCGCGTTGCAAAGTGATGACATTGATGCCCGTCTAGAAGTGCGTTTCGATATTAAACAATCGCTCGCAAACCAAGCTGCGGATTTGGTCGCATCGAATGAGACAGTGCTGATTGAAGGGGGCAGTGCCAATGCGTTGTTGGCTCGGACTTTGGCTGAGCGCGGCGATGTGACCATCATTACGCCATCGGCGTATATCGCCCATCTCATCCGTAACACTTCTGCCAACATTATCTTGCTTGGTGGCGTATATCAGCACCAAGGCGAGAGTTTGGTCGGACCGCTGACTAAGTTGTGTATTGAGAACATTCATTTCAGCACAGCCTTCTTGGGTATTGACGGCTTCCATCAAGACACTGGCTTTACTAGCCGCGACATGATGCGTGCTGAGATCGCAGAAACCATCATTGCGAAAAAAAGGCGCAATATTGTTCTAACGGATTCTAGTAAATTTGGGCAAATTTATCCCTCATCAATTGGTAAGACTGACGAAATATCAGTGCTGCTGACTGACAAAGCCGCTCCGAAAAGCGACCTTGAACAAATCAAAAAGCGAGGTGTGGAAGTTATATTAGGCTGATTAAGCAACGCTTTGTTTTCGCTTCGCGAGCATTGCTGTTGGGGAGAAACCGGTGACTAGCATAGTGCCGCTAAGCACTAGAATTGTTCCTATGATGGTGTTAGAGCCGACGGGCTCATCTAGCACCAAGTAGCCCCATAAGATACCAAAAACAGGAACAAGAAAAGTGACAGTCAGTGCTGACGCTGGGCCGATATCAGAAACTAAGCGGAAATAGAGCAAATAAGCGAACCCTGTGCATACAACGCCGAGCGTGACAACAGAGCTCCATTCGAAATGACTTGGTTCTGCACGCATTGGTAAGAATGGTAGCAGCGGCAGTACCCAAATAACCGCCGCCCACATGCTGCCGTGAGCATTGTCAAAAGCTGGTACTTGTGGCGCATTTTTAGTGTAGTTGGTAGCAATGCCATAGCTGAAAGAAGCCATCAAACTGGCGGCAATAGGGAGCATGGCTTCTTCACCTATGGTTGAAGTATCTAAGCCGACCAAGACTGCAACGCCTCCAATGCCTATTAGCATACCGAGAACAGATTTCGCTGTGAGTGGGCTGCGGTACCAAACAAAGCCAACTAGTGCTCCCCATATTGGGGCGGTTGAGTTCAATATTGCTAAAGTTGATGCATTCAGTGTCTGGGCTGCGTACGCAAAGAGTAAAAATGGAACTGCGCTATTGAATAAGCCAATAATAAAGAAGTGTTTAGTATGCGCAGTTAACGTGAGTTTCTTCTTCAAATATACGGCGATCAATAACAAAGCGACGGCGGCAAATGTAACTCGAAATTCGATTAAGTAAGCCGGCCCGAATGTGTTGGCGGCGACTCGCATAAACAGAAACGAGCCACCCCAAATAGCAGCGAGGCAGAGTAAGCGAAAAAAACTGACGGCAGTCATTTGACATCCTTGGTCGAGGTCTAGCGCCTCATCGATTAATTGTTGCGCTAACAGTGAATTAAACCAAGGATGAGGTCAACCAGAAATGTAATACCAGTTCCGGATCTGGCTAGCTTGGGCTCACGTTGATGGTGTGTTGTTGATGTGTGATGACTTAATGGCTCTCTGACCATACTGCGAATTCATTTCCACTCGGTTCAGTGAAGTGGAATCGACAGCCGCCGGGGAATTCGAAAATAGGGCGGATAATTTTTCCACCATACTGCTCTACTTTTGTCTGAGTGGCCTGAATGTCTGAGCTATAAAATACTAAAAGTGCGCCACCATTTGCGGTTTGGTTTATAAACTCAGATTTGAAGAATCCGCCATCCAACCCTTGTCCTGAAAATGCAGAATATTCTGGACCATAATCGGTAAAGCTCCAGTCAAAAGCACGCTCAAAAAATTGTTTGGTCGCACTGACATTAGTGGAACCAAATTCAACGTAATTCAATTTTTCATGTTGATGCATGGTGAAATCCTTCTCGGTTACTATCGTTTCTAAGCGAACTTTTCTACGATGATGTCGTCCGCTTTTTCGACAAATAATGCGCCATTATCTCTGAGCTCTGTCAGCACATTCTCTACATTATCAGGCAGCACCGCACGAGTTGAAGCAAGATTAACTACCACATTGTAGCCAAGTTCCAGCGCTTGCATGACGGATTTTTTCACGCAAAAGTCTAAGGCAAGGCCACCGATAACTAAGGTATCAATCCCGTTGAACTTTAGAAATTCATGCGCGCCTGTCGTTTTGGTGTCGGCAATATCATGGAAAAAAATACCGTAAGGGTGTGCGTCAGGATCCATACCTTTATTAACTTGAAAATCATAGTCCAACACGGGTGGTAAGCCATCTAGCAGCTCAGAACCTGTTGTGCCAAGCACACAGTGACGGTTCCACTTTATATCCACATTCGGTAAACCAACGGGCTCAAGCATATTGGATGGCGATTCTGCATCCCACTTTGCTTTTGGTGGGTGTAAGTCACGACTGACCAGTTTTAATCGGCCTTTGGCATGATTGTTCAAAAGTTCCGGTACGATTTCCAACGCACCTGCAACGGGCAGTTCATCTGGACATAACTCACTAAAGCCTTTCTCTGGATCAACGTCGATCACTGCTGTAGTTTGATAGTTTACTCGAACAGTCATGGCAGACTCCTTGTCTGTCTGATTGTCTGCGTTTATCCACGCAAACAGTTTTGAAAAAAGGTTACTTCGTCGCTAGTCAGCGTATATACCATTGCGGGTTTTCCACCTTTGCCTTTGTTGGTTGAAGCGACTTTATTAGTGGGTTTTAGTACGCCTGAATCTATCAAGCGGCGCTTAATCGTCATTCGGCTGATATCAATACCAAACTCTTGATAAGCAGAAATGATGTCCGCAACCAAAAACTCTTTGTCTAATGCAAACAAAAGAACCGATGTGTATTCAATGGATGCACGAAGCTTTTGCCACGCTTTTTCAATGGTTTTTTGATGATCAAATGCGAGAGTCTCTTCTCCATTGAGAATAGCCTGTAGCGAAAACCATTTAAGTTGGCATTCCGGTACACCTGCATTATTTATTTGCTCTACATTGTTACGATCAACTAAGGCGTAGTGCGTAATGTTTAAGCTCCAGTCTTCTGGATCGCGTTTTGGATCACCGTCGATAAACGCTTCGCTAAAATGGC
This sequence comes from Vibrio sp. Vb1755, assembly GCF_033338635.1. Lineage (NCBI taxonomy): Bacteria > Pseudomonadati > Pseudomonadota > Gammaproteobacteria > Vibrionales > Vibrionaceae > Vibrio > Vibrio sp. Vb1755. The sequence continues at coordinate 163,954 of NZ_JAWOTA010000001.1, forward strand.
GAGGGTAGGTATGGATTTTCTCACGGCAAATTCGGCGACGCGCCGCTTCAAAGTTTTCATCGGCCGGGCGTCCGCCTTCACTGGTTAAGTCTTTATCAAAGACAAATCCGCCCGGTAGTGCCCAGACTCCATGGTATGGCCGATTTGGATTTGAACGTTTAATCAACAACACTTCCAATCCCTTATCGGCACAGCCAGATAGCCTGAATGGAATAATGTCGACAGATACGATCATGGTTGGGTCCTAATATTGATTTGTAAATAATCTAGCGCATAACAAGTGGTCAATCAATGGGTAAGTAACGAGTTGTTAGAAACGTTTTTGGTAGTGTTCGTAATACGGTTTGAGCATAAATTTACGGATGACTCTGACTTATTCACAATGCTTGCTCGAATTCTAGACAAAAAAACCTTATAAAAATGAGTGGTTAGTAACAAAAGTTGACAAACTATAGATGGGTGTTTATTGTTTACGCAAATTAGTTAGTAACAAAAAGTTATATACCCAGGAAGGGCATGTAGAAGGGCACCTAATGACCACCAAACTATTTTCTTCCCGCATCATTCAAAGCGCTTTGGATTTCGATGTCTACAAAGTCAATATGATGAGCGCTGTAACAGCGCTTTACCCTGATGCGATGGTGTCATATAAGTTTATCGTGCGCAGTGAGGAAGACCTCTCTGAGCTTTTGCCTGAGGTAAAAGCCGAAGTCCTTAAACTGCAAGATATTCAATTTACGCAAGAAGAAATTGAATATATTAAGCGTGTCGCGCCTTACCTGAATCCTGACTTTGTTGATGCACTGCGCCATTTCCGTTTCAACCCACAAAGTGATGTCTCTTTCCATAATAAAGCCATGGCTGATGGCTCAAGCCAGTTAAGAATTACCATTAACGGTTTGTGGCGAGATACCATCTTGTACGAAACGATCATCATGAGTATCGTGTCTGAAGTTCGTAGCCGTCAGCGTTGGTCAGATATCCCTGTTGCGCAATTTACCACTGTTTTAGAAGAGAAAGTTCGACACCTAAAGTCGGAACTAAAACGTCGTAACATTACTAACTTTAAATTTTCTGACATGTCGACGCGTCGACGTTTTTCCTTTCAAGCTCAGCGCACTATGCTGGAATATTTGTGCCAGGAAGTGCCGGAATGTTTGACAGGAACAAGCAACTATCACTTAGCAAAAGAGCTAAACTTGACGCCTATCGGCACGGTTGCTCATGAATGGTTTATGGGACACCAAGCTCTGGTGAATGTGCGAGATTCGCAAAAAGTGGCGTTGCAACGTTGGCAAAAAATGTTTAATGGTGCACTAGGTATTGCGTTAACCGATACGATTGGTATCGATGCTTTCCTTAAAGACTTTGATGAAGAACTAAGTAACGCGTACTTCGGTGTACGTCACGATAGTGGTTGCCCTTATAGCTGGGGTGAAAAAATGATTGCACACTACCAGTCGCTGAATATAGACCCATTAACAAAAACACTGGTGTTTACCGACGGACTTAACTTCGAACAAGCGTTAGATATTTGCGAGTATTTCCAAGGACGTATTCAGGTGAGTTTTGGTATCGGTACTTTTCTTGCCAATGATATGGGTGATTATGTCAATAAAGATGGTGAAGCCTACCAGCCACTTTCTATCGTGATAAAAATGGTCACGTGCAATGGTTCACCGGTCGCCAAAATCAGTGACGAACCTGAGAAAGCCATGTGTGAAGATATCTTCTTTTTGATGAATCTCAAGCGCCGCTTTGAACAACCTCTTGATTTAAATGAGTGTCGTAAAATGATCGATCGTTTAGAAACTGAAGGTCAAAATTATCTCATCGACGTGTAGGCGTTATCCTCTCTCCATGATAAGCACCCTCTATCGTTACGACAAATTTATATAGGTAAACGTGGAGGGTGATTTCGTTATAGTAATATACAGAAGTAACCAGACACAGCGCAGGAAAGCACTCAAAAGTTGATGTGTTATCTGCCTTTGATTGGTGTAAATCGATACGTTACAGCATCGTGGACGGTGTATCTCATCCGACACTAAACTCAGTCTAATCACGTAGTTTATTCCCACGTACCATGAGCTCACTCGGGTATAGACGTCTATCTGCTTTTATGACTTTGGGCTTCACGTAGTTGCTTGAATCAGGAGTCAAAATGAACCTAGTAGTACATTTGCAAAAGAAAGCGATCCGAAAATATGGCTATGAGATGGCCACTCGCCAAGCATGGAAGTGTGGTATCAAGGCAAATCTTGTAAAGCGCGTGATTGGCCTTTTTAAAGGACAAATTGTTTGTGTGGTTGAAGGTTGCCGAGCAGAGTTTTCTTCTCCTCTTAATAACCCCCTTCACGAAGATGACAAGCAGGGGCGATATGTGTTTGTTGGCGGTGTATGCTGGGAACCAAATAACATTATAGCGCCTGGTTTCCCTGATTTTATGTTTATGCACGTGCGTAATCTAAGCCACCGTCATAAGTATTTAACGGATGACGAACTATTTTTGAGCTTGGCTTAAAAATAAATCTCATAGACTAGTCCAGCCCAATCATAATCAGTAGTGATACAGTTTTAGCTCTGTTGACATTCTGCTGAGTGTTTCTTGACGTACCTCTTATAAAACAGTGTTTCTTTACTTGTTAATAACAGAGGGTTTGTTTTCGTCTGATGTGATTTCCCTTTTGCGATTTACCATAACGCTCATCAAAGCAAACCATACTGGGATGTAAATCATGAATATGAAATCTATCGCAATTGCAACGGCAGTTGTTGCTGTACTAGCAGGCTGTAAAGACAAAACGCCACCAGCTCCAACTCAAGCAAACATTACTTTGGTTGAAGCGGTGACTGAAACGGTGAAAAAGCCGCACCAAGTATGTAAAGACGTGGTAGTAACCGAGCAAGTTGCCCCTGCGGATGACAATAAAATTATTGGTACGGTTGGTGGCGCAGCAGCTGGAGCAGCGCTGGGCAACCAAATCGGTGGTGGCTCAGGTAAAGTGATTGCAACTGCAGCTGGTACGATTGCTGGTGCACTGACAGGTCGTAAGATCCAGGAGAATGTGCAAAAAGGTGATGTAGTAACAACGACGAAAAAACAGTGTCATACAGAATATACGACATCTGATAAAGTAGTGGGTTACGACGTCACTTACGAAGTTTCAGGTGCACCAACGACGGTTCGTTTGGCGAGCAAGCCAGCGACAAAAACGTTCCCAATTCAAGATGGTAACGTTGTTCTACCACAATAGTTAGCGACTTAACCGAAGCGATTAACAAGCCCTTTTATCTTTGAGATGAAAGGGCTTTTTCACACAAGCGGCGTTTTCATCTGTTTTCCTATTGGAATGTGCGGCCAGAAATACCCGTTAATTTCCGTGTTCGATACAATCACTTTTCTAAAAGTACGAACGGAAAAAACATGGAAGATTTTTACCTGACCGAGCACGGTTTGGCTGGTTATTTCGAAGCGCAATGGTTCGACAAGTTCATTGAGGATCAACAGATTGAGATGATAACCAGTCGCTCAAAACAAGTCCCACTTTCTTTTTTGTCATCACCTCACTGCTCCCAAGTTGCTGATTTTATTGCGCAGGCGGTAATCGAAAGCAGCGTTCAGCCGTATTCCCTACTTGAGGTTGGGGCGGCGCTGGGAAGAAATTATTATGAGTTAGTGCAACGCTTACCTAACCTTAGAGAAGCGACGCTTGTGGAGCCTTCAAATAGGTTAATGGATGGCTTGAAGCAACTATTAATAGAAGAACAACGCGTCGAGCTTACTTACCTTCACGATGTGAACACCTTAAACACTTTAGAGGTAGAGAATAGAGATATCGTACAGAAATGTGCTCATGTTGATTTGACGCTAATTAACCAGCCTTTTGAGCTTGATACTCTCCAATCTCGCTTTGATTTAGTCGTATGTTTAAATGTGATTGATCAATGTGAGTCGCCACTTAGCGTGATCAATGCTCTAAAAAAAACCACCAAGGTGGGTGGGCTGATCGTTGTCTCTTGCACTTATCAGTGGAACGCGAAACACATCAAAAATAAAGAAGAGGCGGTTGATGATATCAAAGAATACTTTGCTGAAGGCTGGCGTCTAGTGTCGGAAGCCGATCATGAATATCGCATCCGGTTTAATGATCGCTTTGCAAGGCAGTTTTTATCTCACGTAGTCGCTTACGTAAAAACCGATTAGAGCCACATAAAAAAACCGAGCACTTACGGCTCGGTTTTTTAGTCTTTGGGTTAGAGCACAACTTTAAGTAACGTGCGCTTCTTGTTGCTCTTGCAACTTTTTCTTGCGACGCTCTCGTTTAGAAAGCCAAACCAGAGGCACAACAATCATAATGGTTCCTATTGCCATAAATATATCAGGCACTTCTCCAAACCAAATCAATCCCACAAACACGGCACCAATTAAGCCACTGTATTCAGCGCTGGCAATTTTGTTGCTATCGATCGAGCGGTAAGCGATGACACATGTTGCTGCATAAATCATGATGAACAAACTTGAGCCAGCAGCAACAGGGAAAGCACTCCAGTCCCAAGGTTCTGCTTCGATCAGAACAAGCAAGAAGGCTACTGGAATACCTGCCAAGTTTGTCATCAATAACGTTTGCATCACAGACTGATTTTTTGGCAGTTTTCGAATGAGCAAGTTATTGATTGCTAGAGTAATTGCAACAACTAAAGCTGAAATCGCTGCCCAATCGATTTGGTCTGGACGAATGATGACCAATACACCGGCAAAGCCCATTATCGCTGCGGCGACCGATTGCTTAGACAACTGTTCTCCAAAAAAGATTGCTGCAAGCGGCAACATGATCAATGGCGCGGCGTAAAAGATCGCGTTCGCAGTTGCGAGCGGTAAAGATGAGATCGCCAAAACCATGAATATTGCACCAAGTAACCATACGTGAGCGCGAACAGCATGCCACTTAAACCCTTCAAGAAAAGGCGCATTTTTTGTTAGCAAGTAGACTGGCAGCAGGAAAAGCACCGCTGAAATTTGTCGGAAAAAGACAAATTGAAAAATAGGCACTTCATTTCCGACACTTTTAATTAAAGAGTCCGAAAGCACCGCAATGAGATTTCCAACAATTAATAGCAGCATCGCTGCTCCGACCGATGTAACTTTCACTTTTCCTCTCCTCTTTCTTTGCCAAAGAGTAGGTGATGTCATAGGATGAAGTGAAGTGATATTTATTAGTTTAAGTATGAGATTTTTAGATAATGAAATTGCCACCACTCAGAGCGGTTCACTGTTTTGAATCTGTTGCCAGAAACTCTAGCTTTTCGCTTGCTGCTGAAGAACTCAATGTGACGCAAAGTGCCGTTAGCCACCAGATACGATTATTAGAAGATTATTTGGGTGAATCATTATTTATCCGTCAAGGCAGAAAGCTCTCTTTGTCCGATACGGGCACCCGCTATTTAGAGGATATTAGCCCAGCAATTAGCTCAATTGCGATGGCCAGCCAAAAGGTGCGAGAAGGGGACAAAGGCAGCATACGGTTGGCGATTTATAGCTCGCTTGCCGTAAAGTGGCTTATTCCGCGTTTGTCTGATTTTAAGCGCTTACATCCAGAAATCGATCTGACACTCAATATGGTCGTTGGTGATCCTGAACAGACAGACAGCGTTGGCGATTGTTTCATCACGGTAGAAAAGCCAAAGCGAAACTACATGTCGGTAAAGTTATACGCGGAGACGCTGTATCCGGTCTGCAGCCATAAAATTTGGAAAGAGTTGCAAGATCAACCGATTCCAGAAGCGCTTTGGCGATACCCTATTTTGTCGACAGACTCAATTTATCGTGAGAGAGGAAAAGACTGGGCTGAGTGGTGCAGAGCGGGCGGTTACACCTTGCCGAAAGATGTCGATGTTCAACATTTTAGTCATATGTTGTTGGCAATAGAGGCGGCGCGTTATGACCAAGGCATCGCATTTGCGAATGATTTTATGCTCAATGAAAGAGATAAAGCGCACGATTTGGTGTACATCCCTTCTCATGGATTGGAAACCGGCGACAGCTTTTATTTTATTCATAAAAAGAGTCGAGCCAAGCAAGCGGAAATCATCAAACTCACTAACTGGTTGAAGCAGCAATGCTTGTGAAATGACTAAATTGTCAAAATTAAGAAAGAAAGTGGCAAAGTTGTGTCTAAATATTTCATGTTTTATTGAGTTTTTATTCATTAACATCCACTTGGTTTTGAAACCAAGTGAAATGGATAGCATGGCATGCTTAAGGATGGGCAAAACACAACCTCAATAATTAACAGGCAGTGAAATACAATGTTTAAAAAAACATGGCTAATGACAGCCCTTCTAGCAACATGTTCTGTTGCAAACGCAGCTCCTTACGTTGGTGCATCTGTAGGTCAAGCATCGTTTGGTGATGTTAATGGCTCTATCAATGGTGGTGGTACTAACGCTAGCACTAAACTTAAACTTGAAGATGACTCAAGCCTTTCAGGCAAAGTATTCGGTGGTTACAAATTCAACGAATACATTTCTCTAGAAGCAGCCATTGGTGGCTACGATGCTTTAGACGGCAAAGTTGTTACTGTTGGTGATATGAAGTATCTATCGATTCAGCCAAAAGCGACTCTACCGATTGGCGATCGTTTCAACCTTTTTGCTAAAGCTGGTCTTTCTTACTTCAATGCTGAATTCAAAATTAGCAACTCTGTGATTGACGGTAGCGCAGGCCATACCACCATTTCTGACAGCACTGTAACAGGCATGTACGGTTTAGGCGCAGAGTTCGCTATTACTGAAAACTTTGCTCTACAAGTTGAATGGGAATACATGATGCCTGAGCTAGACATTGCGAAATTTGGCAATGAAAAAGTAACGGTTGATGCAGACATCAATGTGTTCTCTGTAGGTATGAGCTACCGTTTCTAAGAATACTTATTCAAGTTACCTCTTGGCTTAGTAAACGTTTTTGACTTCTGTTGGTCGAGCTGAGTCCAAGCTTTGAATTTGTTTAGATATAGCACAGGAAGTTTAGTTGCTAAGCGTCCTGTGCTATTTTTTTGCTTTGGAATAACTCTTAGGAATCTTTGTGAACGATGTCAATCTTAGGTATCTGGATCTACTGTTAAAGCACTTTGAACCTCACCAGTATCACCTTGTTACGCTTTCTGAGCTAGAAGCGGTGATTTGCACGTCGAGGCGCAATGTTTCTATTGTGATGAAAAAGCTTGCCACTTACGATTGGGTCGATTGGCAACCTGCGATTGGCCGAAGTAACGCTAGCCGTCTCAGTATTAATATTTCCCTCCAACAAGCGATGACCGAGTTTTTGGTTGAGGAGCTTGGCAGAGGAAGAATGAACTCAATAACGAAACTTATTGATTGGTTCGGTCAAACCGCGGTTAGAGCACTAACTATCGCTTCTGAAAAAGTGAATCGATTGAATGAATCAAATAACGCTATTTTGATTTCTTCTTACCCTTGGGTATCCAAAATCGACCCTGCGAATACTTACCGTCACACTGAATTACACGTCGCGAAAAGCGTTTATGACGTATTGCTGACCCAAAATTCCAATGGTGGTATCGAGCCATCGTTAGCACACGAATGGAAAATGGAAGGCAAGGTAATGACGTTATGGTTGCGGCCAGGCATATATCGCCATGATGGCGAGCTCCTTAACATACAGGATGTGGTTTGGAGTATAGAAAGACTTAGGGAGATAAAAGGACCAGTTCACGAGCTCTGGCAGTGTATTGATAGCGTGGTTGCAGAAACATCTAACTGCTTAAAAATTATATTGAAGTATCCGAACAAGTTGTTTCCATACATGCTAGCAACTCCTCATGCGTCTATTCTATGTCGAGATGTCGTCTCTTTCGGTTCTAGTTATTCCTACCACATAGGGACTGGACCATTTAAAATCAGCGGCTGGAACCAGGAGAGTATGACTCTTGAAGCGCACAAAGAGTATTTTTCAGCACGCGCATTGTTAGATCAAATAACGCTGTCTCATGGTGATGTTAAAACCTTAAATATGTTGAGCTTTAACCAAAGCTCCGATCACGTTGAAGTGGAAAAAATTAGCGCATTTTCATATTTGACCTACCGCGAACGCGTGGAATCCCAACTCACAAAAGAGACTTGGTATCAACTCGCTGATTACATCCATGTGCAAAAGCGAATTTATGATGCGCCAAGTGCCGTTGACAGCATTCAGTTAGAGACTCACGAGCAAGATTTATCAATAACAGATGGTGTTGTGATACCTAAACTGAAAGGTAAAGTGGTATTAGCTGAACCTGTCTGGACGATTCCGAGTTTAATTCGTCATTCCGAATGGTTGCACAGTGTGATTCGTGCAACGGGATTAGAGTTAGAGATCATTGTTATTGATGACATTAGTTTTCCTGAGGTAGTGTCTCACCAAGCAGATTTGCTCTTCATTGAGGAAGTCATGGAAGCACCATTTGAATATGGCATCTTCGAATGGCTGTCGATAGCAACTGGACTGCGTTTTAGTTTTGATCAAAGCCAGATGTTAAGCCATAGAGAAAAGGTTCGCAGGGCGATGGCAGATGATCACTCGCTACAGTCTTTATTAAACCTAGAGAAAGCGCTGCGCGATCAGTACCTATATTTGCCTTTGTTTGTTGGCTACGAAGAAGTGACAAAAACACAGCAAGTGCGAGGTGTGCAGGTGAAGAATACAGGCTATAGCGATTTACATAGGTTATGGATTGCTCATTCACACTAGAGTCGGTGTTCAAGATTATGCAAATGTCCAACACATAAAGCCATCGAAATGATGGCTTTATAAGGGCGTATCGGATTAGAAGTTGTACGACACACTTGCGCCAACAACCCATTGGTTTGCGCTATCAACGATAGAAGAGTCGCTGATACCGCTGCCTAGGCGCGTGTATTGTGTCATTTGGCTTACTTGCCAGTTGTCGTTGATTGGCATAACAAGTTTGTAGCCCACACCATAGCTTACCGTTGAATCACCTTTGTATGCTTTGCGGTTTGCGTTTGCTTCGCGTTGTTTCACACCAAAGTAGTAATCTACGTAGTCTTCACTTTGATAAGTTAGGTTAGCAAAAGGAACAAAATCAACACTACCGAATTTCATGATGTGGAAGTAAGTCGCGCCCGCTAAGTAACCTTTGTAAGCACCGCTGATATCGTGCTGAAGGTATGTAGAAATGACGTTGTTTTGATCCAGTGTAAAGTCTGCGTTTAAACCTAGATCGACGGCGAAACGGCGTTTATCTGTGCCTTTCAGGCTTTTCGCTGTATCACCGTCGCGCATTACACCACTACCTACAAGGTAGGCACTCATGTTGATTAACTCATTGGTGTTACCGAAGAAGCGGTAGTTAATGCCACTTAGGTCGGCATTAAAGTCGTCACCATGGTAACCACCGTTGAGAATTGGTGCTGTATTATGCTTTTGATCTTTGAAAAGATCGCTGCCTTGAGCCACACCAGCTTCTACGTTCCAACCGCCTTCGTTGTTGTAGATGTTACCGTTACGAATGTAAGTATCGCCAGCGAAAGCTGAGCCAGCAGCTGTCAGAGTAAGTAGTGCAATTAATGTTTTTTTCATCATTTTTCCGAGTTGTTCTGTTTTGTTTTGAACACTGTACAAAATGACGTTGTAAGCATCTATCGGCAAAGCGTATGGAAATGTAATGAACAATCAGGGTAAGAAGCAGAATGTTGCTTCAGAATAGAAAGGTTGCTGGAATAGCTTTCGTTAAAACAGCGAAAAAATCCGAGCTGGGGTGGCTCGGATTTGGGGTATTTATCAGGTATTGATACTAACTTCTTACTGTTTCGTTAAGTTGTATAGTGGTGCTAGGTCACCCGTTACTTTTTCGCCATTCATGTCTAGCTTCATAAGTACGTTTTCACCAACAAAGTATTGGTTTGGTGCATCTTCATTTGTCAACGTTACGATGCTGCCATTTGCGTCCCAAGTGAATTGACCTTCAGATTTTGATTGACCGTCTTCTTTGTCTTGGTAGCTTTCTTCAAGTACGTAAGTGCCATCTTGATTTAGTGTGATGGTCATATCGATACCAGCACAATCCGCGCAAGGTAGTGTTCCTTTGTAGGTGCCGTTCCAGTCCAGAGCACTTTGTGCGTTGTGTTCAGAGTCTACAAATGTCTCTTCAGTAATTACCTGTTCTTCTTCTACTGGTAACGTGTCAATTGTCTCAGTCGTAACGTCTGCACTGGTGGTGACTTCAGTTTCCGTTGCCTGAGGTACTTCAACTGCGCTTGTTTCGGCAGGTTTCTCATCTTGACAGCCTGCAAGAATGATTACCGCGCCTGTTAGTGCCAACATTGTCTTTTTCATTTTATCCCTCTTTAAATCAAGATTTTGTATGAGAGTAATAGTAGACATTTATCGAGGATTTGCGTCATCAAAAAGCAATAGAATGATCTAACTATGTCAATAAAACCGGATATGAGCATGAAATTGTCAGGAAAATCAGAACAATGTAAATGTTGCTTGGGGTATCAAGCTTGAGCCCACAGATAAATATCTAAAAAGGGGAGTGGGAGTGGGAGTGAGTTAATTGATAACAGCCCACATTGTTGTGAGCTGTATTATCAACATCATCTAAGAAACGTTATTGAAGCTTGAGCGTGAAGTGCCTCGTTTTGTGCTTCGTTGATCAGAAAACAGCTCCGCAATAACCTGACGATTTAATTCGCCTTTCAAATGGCCGTGCTCATCGATGACGGGCAGTGAATGTTCACACGACATGACTTCAGTCAGCACTTGCTCAATGGCTAAATGTGGAGAGATGATAGGCACCTCTTCATAGATATCATCACGCCAATCTGATATATGAGTTAACTTCGCTGCGTTTAGCAATCCTTGCTGTGTTATCACGCCTTGATAGCCTGCATTGGTCTCATGGTAGGCATAATCACGTTTAACACGTTTCATTTCACTTAGTGCATCTTCAATGGTTTCAGCGCGAACACAGTACGAAGGTGGCTGCATCAGCGTTTCGACTGTCAGTGCTCGCGCTCTATTGACGTCTTTTACAAAGGCTTCAACGTACTCATCGGCAGGATGCAGTAAAATTTCGTCTGGTGAACCTTGTTGGACAAGTTCACCGTCTTTAAGAATCGCGATGCGATCGCCAAGTCGAAGCGCTTCATCTAAATCATGAGTAATGAAAATAATGGTTTTGTGCAGCTTCTGTTGCAGCTCTACCAGCTGATCTTGCATTTCGCTCCGAATCAGAGGGTCCAATGCTGAAAAAGCCTCGTCCATCAACAGTATTTCGGCGTCGGTAGCCAGTGCCCGTGCAAGGCCCACACGCTGTTGCTGTCCACCCGATAGTTGAGCAGGATACTGGTGCTTATAACCCGTCAGTCCAACGGTTTCTAACCATTCATTTGCTTTTTCTAAGCGCGCCTCTTTATTCATTCCCTGAACTTCCAAACCATATGCGATGTTGTCGATAACAGTGCGATGAGGCAGCAAACCAAAGCGCTGGAACACCATAGACATCTTGTGACGGCGAAACTGTTCAAGCTCTTTGTTAGAAAGTTGCATGACATCCACCCCTTCTACCAAAATCTGCCCCATGGTTGGATCGATTAATCGGTTGAAGTGGCGAATCATGGTGGATTTTCCAGAACCGGATAATCCCATAATGACAAAAATTTCACCCTTTTGAATTTGCAGGTTGATGTCTTTTAGTCCGACCGTGTGGCCCGTTTCCGCTAAAACCTGCTCTTTACTATGTCCCAACTTAACGCGCTCAATCACGCTATTGGGTTTGGGGCCGAAGATTTTATACAGACCGCTGATTTCGATAAGTGGACTAGTCATGTTTTGAGTCTCCTAAATGAGCTTGAGTGCGTTTCGCATACGCTTGTGAAGCACGGTCAAAAAGGATTGCTAGGGCGACAATGGCTAAACCATTGAGAAGACCAAGAGTGAAATATTGATTGGTAATAGACTTTAGAACAGGCTGACCTAAACCTTTTACCCCAATCATTGATGCGATGACCACCATTGACAGTGCCATCATGATCGTTTGGTTAATTCCCGCCATGATGGTTGGCATTGCAAGCGGAAGCTGAACCCCAAAAAGCCGTTGCCGAGTGCTGGCACCAAATGCGGTTGCGGCTTCCAATACTTCTTTATCAACTAGACGAATGCCCAAATTGGTTAAACGAATAACCGGTGGAATCGCGTAGATCACTACTGCGATAAGGCCAGGAATTTTCCCAATGCCCAATAACATCACAACTGGAATGAGATACACAAATGCTGGCATGGTCTGCATGACGTCGAGTAATGGTGTTACCACCGACTGAATGCGATTAGAGCGCGCCATAGCGATGCCGATAGGGATACCAAGTGCGATGGCAAGCATAGTACATACAGTGATGATACTGAGCGTGCGCATAGTATCTTCCCACATTCCAAAATAGCCAATCAGAATCAGCGAACCAAAACATGCAGCGGCCAGTTTCCAAGAGCGGCTGGCGGCATAAACGAGAGTGGTGCAGACACCTAAAATAATGAACCAAGGTGTAGAAATCAGAAGTTTTTCAAACCAGACAAGAAACGCCAGGAGCGGATCAAACAGAGACTCAATGAGTTCACCATACTCGCGAGAGAAATCTCTGTAGGCGCCGTCGAGTGTTTTGCGAATCGCCCTGAGATCAGAGGCATCCATTTCCGGGAATTCGCTGAGCCAATTTGAGTCAGACATATGTACTTCCTTTTTCTGATATACCTAAGCGCTTTCAAGAAACTTAATTTGGCAAGAAGAGTAGGGCACCTAGGCCAAGTAATGGTCGTTCGACAGGTTCTGTATCGAAAGTATTACCCCTTAAGCTCAGGCCAATGTCGTCAAACTTCTCTTTTTCGTTCTTTAGGTATACATCCTTTTAAATAAAACAATCATTAGTGTTCAAACTAATGATTTGCTTGGATTATAGTTTTTCTTCTTCAATAAAATGAACACATTAGCGTGTATTTGTATGAAAAATCTGCGCAAACTAACGTTTTTATTATCCGGTTAATTAGAATTGATCTTTTTGTTCGTTTGTCATCAAAATTCCTAAATTATTAGATGTCTAATTAATGCTGATGTATTACGTATTTGTCGTGTTGATTTTTGCAAACTTAGTTTATTGGCATATGCTAAAAATGTTATTGGCATATGCCAGTTTAAGGCGTAATTTGACTCTGCGTTTTTGAGGGACAATGATGGCAAGACCAAAGATAGAAAGACGAATATGCGGACGTGCGGCTCACCATTGCTTTAAGCCCAATGGCATTCCATTTAATCAGTTGGAGCAAGTCGCCATATTACCAGAAGAGTTAGAAGCGCTACGTTTAGCCGACTTAGAGGGGCTTAGCCAGCAGCAAGCTGCGGAGCAGATGGGCGTTTCTAGACAAACTTTTGGTAACACAGTAAAAAGTGCAAGATTGAAAGTCGCAAAAAGTTTAGTTGAAGGTCATGCATTAGTTTTTCCGAATGAGGAGTCAAACTTATGATTTATGCTATTCCTAATGATGGTGAGCGGGTGGCAAACCACTTTGTAAAAGCACCATACATCGCTATTTATTCTGATACTGACGGTATGCTAAAAAACTTAGCGAACATTGCTTCTATGCCACAAGCGGGTTGTAATGCGAAGTCTCAGTTGATTCAGTCTCTACAAGGGTACAATGTGGATGCTGTTCTTGTGCGAAATATTGGTGAACGTGTATTGGCAAAGCTACTTAGCAGTGGCACGCCAGTATTTAGGCTGTCTACTCGTAGTTCATTGGAAGATGTGCTTGCGGTTCCAAGAGAGCCTTTGATTGAGCCCTCTCAAGGACGCCCATCAAACAATCATAAGAAAAGTGTTCACAAACAAAAAGGCGGCTGCGGCTCCTGTGGTTGTGGTGGCCAAAAATCAAAAACCTCCTTGTTGGCAAGACCTAAAGCGCTACTCAAAGCAACATCTAGCCCTGCTATACTTAAGCTAGAGTCGATGGCTAATAAGGCAGGTTAATATGGTTTGGTTATTTACCTTTCTTGGTTTTCTCGCAATCATTTTGTTGATGTCACTTGGCGTCATTTTTCATAACAAGCGTATTCAAGGAAGTTGCGGCGGTTTAAACAACGTCGGTGTTGATAAAGTATGCAACTGCGAAACCTCATGCGCAGAACCTGAAAGGCGTTTATATCAAATCTCAGAGCCTAACTCATCACCTGAGCACTAAGGCTTTTGGCCCATTGCGGCAAGGTTTGCCGAAACCAGTCCAAATATTTGCTGGTCTGCGGATTCTCTCTGGAGACCAGTATGTTGACTACCTCGACAACGATCCACGCTTTTGCTAGTCCGATATCGCGCGCCAATTCTGTTGTTTCACCTCTCTCTGCGCACTTTATATATTTGTCTGCTACGTTCAAGTAATCATCAAATGTGCCCATGCCCTCGATGAGCGGCGCTAAATCTATCGCGACATGCCCTGTAGAAAAGCGCTCCCAGTCGAACAGCACCAGCTCGCCATTTTCGCGCTGTCCCCAGTTTCCTGCATTGGTGTCTCCGGAGATCAAGTTCCGCCTATCAAAAAGGTGCGCCGATCGTTGTTGTAGCTGGTGGAAGAACTGTTCTGTCTCTGAGCCCAGCTTAAGTGTAGTGAGTGCTTGTTGAGTCGCTTGTGGTGTCCACTGGTGGCGGTGATAAACACCATCTGATGTTGGTGGAAGTTGGTGCAGTTTGACGAGTTGTTCAATGACTCGATCATCTTCAAGTAAGAATGCTTGCTCGACTGCGTGGGGAACGTATTCAATGTGCAGAACGTTTTTCTGGTCGTCGAATTGAATCAAGCGCGGTACGTGTATTCCAAGCGCGTTAAACTGTTCGGCATAGCGTTGATAAAACGCGACTTCTATTTGAGTAGAGTTACGTTTTTCTATTACTTGGACGCCATCTTTTTCGATGAGAAAAACTTTGGCACTGCCCATTTGGTTGAGTTCTTGCTGCGACACCGGACTTCCTGTCTTCATGTAGAGAGAGCTCACCTTAATCGCTGCACTCACGTTTGCCAATAGCCACGACAAAGTGCCTCAAAAATATTAAATGCAACTGTTTAAATATGATTTTGTCGTTGGTGTCTAAATTTTACACAGTTACGCCTGTACTCCGATAAATTCGTTCTACGCTTACTATTCGTCTTAATAAAGGAGAACCAAAATGGCTGTAATGAAGCAGGATATTCCAAATCGTGTAACGGTTTACCATGACAATATCGATCAAGAACAAGAGCTGAAAAATGCGATGCTGCCAGAGAAACCGCGCTACTTTAACGGTGCTCCGACTTACAAAGCGAACAGCATCGAAGAGTTTGAAAGCAAAATCAGTCAGATAGGTTTGTCTCTCGATAAATAATTTTTCTTTTACATAAAAGCGCCCTCAAAATGAGGGCGCTTTTTTGTTTATGTGATTGATTTGAATCTTAGGGAATTAACCTTGTTGTGTACTGCCTTGGCAGACCTGTTTTTGCACTGCTGGTGGCGCAGGCTCGTAATGGCTTAAGGTCATACTAAAGCTGCCTTCACCACCAGTGATAGAGCGTAATCGACGAGCGTAATCTTGCAGCTCGTTTACAGGTGACTTGGCTCTGAGTAAGGTGAAGCTGCTGTCGATTGGCTCGGAGCCTTCGATTAAGCCTCGGTTGCCAGATAAATCACCAGAAACATCGCCAACATTCGCGGTTGGGATGTACAGTTCCATCTGGACAATGGGTTCTAGCACAATAGGATCGGCGTTGTTAATCGCATCTAAAAAGGCTTTCTTACCTGCGATGACAAACGCAATTTCTTTCGAATCGACGGAGTGATATTTACCGTCATAAACGGTGACTTCCACATCCTTAATTGGGTTGCCAGAAATCGCGCCTTCCTCTAACGCTTGCAAAATACCTTTTTCAACAGCAGGAATGAGCGCGGTTGGAATGGCGCCACCCACCACTTTGTTGATGAACTTAAATCCGGCACCACGTTCGAGTGGACGAACCTTCAATTGCACTTCACCAAATTGGCCTGCACCGCCACTTTGTTTTTTGTGTCGATAATGCCCTTCGGCAGGTTTGGTGATGGTTTCAAAGTATTCGACGCTTGGTTGGCAGGTTTCGACGTCCAGTTTGTACACGTTCGCCATCTTTTCTAATGCGACTTTGAGGTGAAACTCCCCTTGGCCGCTGATGATGGTTTCGTTGGTGCGAGCGCGATGTTCGATGCGCAGAGAAGGATCTTCACTGGCAATTTTATTCAGCACATCTCCTAATTTTTGCTCATCTCCACGCTTAAGAGGCTTCAAGCACAAAGAATACATGGGGTCAGGAAGATCCAACGTTTTGAGTTGAACACCATCTTCTTCGTGAGAGTCATGAACGATTGAATCGAATTCGAGATCATCCACTTTGGCTAAAACGCAGAAGTCGCCTGTAAGCGCGCGAGGGATCTCGGTTCTATCTTTGCCCTGCAGTTGATATAAGTGCCCAACCTTGAATGCCTTGTTGCTTTCGCCAATATAAAGCTGGCTGCCCGCATTGATTTCACCCTGATATACACGTAAGTAGGCAAGTTTTCCCATATATGGGTCGACGCTGACTTTGTACACGTGTGCGACGGTGTGCTCTAAGGTTTCGCAATTTACTTTGATTTTTTTGCCGTTCTTTTCCAGTTGAGGAGGGTTACCCTCGTTTGGCATGGGCATGATCTCCGCCAAGGTGCGTAGCAGCAGCTCGACGCCCGCCTCGGTTTGTGCTGAGACAAAACAGACCGGAATCACATGTCCAGTTCTTAGTGCTTCTTCAAACGGATCATGCAGTTGCTCTGCGGTGAGTTCGGAGCCTTGTTCCAGATACAGTTCCATCAGTTCTTCATCGACTTCGATAACTTGGTCAATTAAGGTCTCATGAGCTTCATCTACTGTTGCAAGTAAGGTTTCTCGTCCCAATTCTGGTTCGAAATAGCAGTCAACTACAGATTCTCCGTCAGCCGAAGGTAAGTTGATCGGCAAGCAGTGGTCACCAAAATGCTCAACGATGTTCTCCATCAATCTTTCTAACTGATTACCGTGGTTATCGAGCTTATTGATGATGATCATCTGACATTTTTGCTGCTCTTTAGCAAAGGTGAATAAGCGATCGGAAGTTTGGTTAAGCGGTGTTTGAGGGTCGATGACAAGGGCGGATGTTTCAACGGCGGGAAAAACGCTGATCGTACGGCCAAGTAACTCGTTTTGTCCCGGAGTGTCGATGATATTGAGCCGGTGTTTATTCCAGCGCAGTGCGACTGGCGTTGCTTCAATACTGTGTTGATATTGGATGGATTGAGGGTCGAAGTCGGTAACGGTATCGCCTTTTTCTACGCTGCCTAAATGGTGGGTGGCATCACAGGTGAAGAGCAATTTTTCTATCAGTGTGGTTTTACCGGTCCCGGTTTGACCGACAAAAGCGATATTGCGTATTTTATTGATAGGCATAGAGCCTCCTTGCAAGATGGCGTGAAAAACCTACGAATTGCTAGGAAGTGGGTTGTTATAGAAACCCACGCACTGCATTGGAGTAGGGCGGGATTACCGCCTATTCGTTTTCCACGTCATTTTCCGGATGACTCGATGCATAAGATCACCTTCTTGGACTACTGGAATCTTAGCATGCCTCAATAACCATATAATTTATGTGACTTATTTCATGATGGGGCTGATTGTTTTTTAATCGAGATCATAAACTCAGAGGCTCTGACTTTTGGAGCAAAACCTCTGGATTGTTTAGGCTATTTGGAAAGAACGATTTCGCCGTCGCGATAAACCAAGCTTGGCGTTACATCTTGTCCGAGCAACACCGGGCCATCAAGATCGACAACGCTTGCCTGAGCAGCAATGGGTAAGGCAGCACGCATCGCAAGCGACGTCCCCAACATACAACCGGACATGAGGCTAAAACCGAGTTTTTGGGCGTCGTCGGCTAATAATAGTGCTTCAGTGAGCCCGCCAGTTTTATCTAGCTTAATATTCACCATTTCATATTTGCCAACCAACTGATGTAATTGCTCTCTGGTGTGACAACTTTCATCGGCGCAAAGTGGAATGGGGTGTGGAATGCTGGCGAGTACGTCATCGCAGTCTTGTGGCAACGGTTGTTCGATCATGGTGATGTCTAGCGGTTCGAGTTGAGCAAATACCGTCGCGAGGTCGAGGCCTTGCCATGCTTCATTCGCATCTAAAACAATTTGCGCGTGCGGCGCAGCATCGCGTACTGCGGCAACGCGCTCAAGCACGTGTTCACCATCCAGTTTTACCTTAAGCAGTTTTGCGCCTTGGCTAAGGTAAGCTTGTGCCTGTTTTGCCATCGCTTGCGGCGTGTCGATAGAAACCGTCATCGCCGTCACAATCGCCTCTGGTAACGTAAAGAGGTCGTGAACCTGTTGCTTGTGGCTCAAAAGCGCGTGAAGATGCCAAAGGGCGCAATCCAATGCATTTCTTGCCGCCCCCGCGGGCAATAACGATTGAAGCTGGCTTTTGAGAACCATGACATCAGCTTCGCCTTTGGCATACAAACTTTGCAGTTCATGTGCGGCGTGAGAAATCGCCTTAATCACCGATTCAACCGATTCACCATAACGAGGGTATGGCGTGCATTCACCTTGGGCGGTCATGCCTCGATGTTCAATTGTCACGCGGACTACGTGGCACTCTGTCCGACTGCCGCGAGAGATGCGAAATGGTGTCGCCATGGCAATCGTGACAGGTTCTACATGAATTTTCATCTCACTAGTTTTCCCTAAACCGCAGTTATTTTCTAAACCGTAAATGTTTCTTAAATCGTAAGGAGCCTATCTGCAACCGCATCAACGCCAAAACGTACAGGGTCGGTGACGGGCACTTGGTATTTGTCGCTCCAATCCTGGCATAACTGGGCTGCATCTTCTTCGCTGACCGCCGAAGTGTTCAAGCAAATACCCACTAATTGAGCGTTTGGATTTGTTAGGCGAGCAGCGGCCAGATTCGCTTCTATCGTTTGTTCAATGGTTGGCAAGCTCGCATGTGGTAAGTTGCGGATGTGCGGGCGACCAATCTCATGGCACAGTATCAGAGCGTCAGCTTGTGCGCCGTGAAGTAAGCCCAAACTTACGCCAGCAAACGAAGGGTTAAACAATGAACCTTGCCCTTCGATGATGTCCCAATCGTGATCGGTGAACTCAGGGCTGATCGCTTCTACTGCGCCGGAGATAAAATCGGCAACTACGGCATCAATCGAAATGCCACTGCCTGCGATGAGAATTCCGGTTTGACCCGTTGCTTTGAACTCTGCACGACAGTTTTTACGCTTCAATGCATACTCAATGGCAAGGGCAGAGTACATTTTGCCAACGGAGCAATCTGTTCCTACAGTAAGTACTCGCTTGCCTGCACGAGCTTTGCCATTGCCGACCTTGAGCGGGGCATCATAATGGCGAACATCATACAGTTTGGTTAATCCGCGTTGTTCTAGATCGGCAAGAGGAGAAAATTCCGCCAAACGTTGATGCATGCCCGATGCAATTTCAAATCCCATCTCTGCCGCTTCAAGTAAGGTTGCTTGCCAAGCTTCGGGAATGACGCCTCCTGGATTTGCCGTGCCGAGCACCAGCGTTTTTGCTCCTTGCTGCTGCGCTTGTTGTATTGTCATGTCGGTTAAACCAAGCGATACGGTTTCTGGCGTCAGGCGGATTTGGCCAAGGCAAATCTCAGGTCGCCATTGGTAAATGCCACGCGCGGTTTTTGCTGCAAGTGGATCGGTTACATCGCCAAGAAAAAGTAGGTAAGGTTGAGCAATTTGCATGATGGTTCCCTTCGTCATCGTTATTGCTCATTAATTTAGCCAGACTGATTTAGGAAACCGAATGCTTATTTGTTAGGCAGGTATAACTTCAGGTTATACCTTTAAACCATCTGTTGTTTTAGAGCGGTGATAAATTGCTTTGTCGCAATGGATTGAGGTGTGTGCTCTGCGAATAAAATAGAGACAGAGAAGGACATATTTGGCTCCAAAGCATGCACGGAAACGGCATTATCTTGGCGATATTGTTTTGCAGTCCAAGGGTCTACAATCGCGAATCCTGCTTCGTTTTTCACCAGTTCAGCCGCCGCGGAGTAGCTGCGGACGGTAATGGCATGTTGATAATGCTCGTCACGCGCTGACAAGGTTTGATGTAACAGCAAGCCCAGAGGGTCTCGGCTATCTAAACCGATAATGGGTAAATCGTGACTGATGAGTTCTTCTAAAATGACGGTTTTTTCTGCGGGTATCGCTGCGCTTTTAGGAGCGATCAGTGCTAAGTTTTCTTTCAATAACACGTGCCCCATGATCGCTGGTGGTGTTTCTTCACCGAACGCAATGGCGACATCCAGTTCATGTTTCAGTAATCCTGAGCACAGCTCATCGCGATTGGCCGTTAATAGCTCAAAGGAGATGCCGTGCTCTTTCGACAACAACGCGACAGTCGGCGCTAACAAGTGCGCGGCCAAAACAGGCGGGGCACCGACTCGTAAATGTTGAGTTCCCTGTTTGACTTTGTTGGTCAGAGAGCGAAATTGTCCGAGTTGTTGATAGACTTTTTCAGCCTCTGGCAATAAGGCTTTGGCTTCTTGAGTGGGAACGAGGCGACCTTTTACACGCTCAAATAAAGCGAAGCTCAGTTGTTGTTCTGTATGGGCGAGAACTCGAGTGACATTAGGTTGGGAAACGTGCAGTAAGCGAGCCGCGCCTGACACCGTTCCTGCTTGCATAATGGCGTAAAAGACTTCTAATTGCCTTAAGTTCACTGCGATTTCCCCCTGCTCATGTTGGTCACCTCAGAATACCCAACCTTGCTGATAAGCGATAGAGGCAAAAGTGCTGGCGTAAAAAATAGGAAGACGATGTTGGTTGCCTTCTTATCTCGCTTTTTCAATTTCTCAACTTCTCAACTTCTCAACTTCTCAACTTCTCAACTTCTCAACTTCTATGCTTCACTTTGCTGCTGCATGAAGGGGCAGGTCGTTAAACGGCTCGACGTCTCGGCTGAGTAATCCCATCAAAACCACTGCTAACACCATGACAACAGCTGCTATTGCAAAACCGTATTGTGTTAGCTCGTAATGACTTAACATCGCGATTAACACGTAACTGAGAGATTGAATGGTGGTGGCAAACATGCTGATGCCGCCATCGACGCGACCTCGTTGATGAACCGCTACGGTATGATGCATCCAGTTGACTCTCGCAATGCGATTTAGCGCGTTAAATACGCCAAACAGCGCCGTAAACAATAAGATGGTCAGCGGGCTCATCGCAAAACTCATACCGATAAGCGCAAAAGAGACCATAACCATCGAAGCGAACATAATGTGGCTATGGGAGGCACGGCTTAGCACTTTGGTGACAATAAAGCCGGTTAGCAACGAGCCGAGGCCAAAACTGATGTTGAACCCTGCAAACCAATCGCCAGAGATGCCTTGTTCAGAAAACCAAATCGGCACCAGTTTGCTCAAATACGTCAATGCAGGATAAGAGAGGCAAGAGAGCAGAATAAAGCCATAAAATCGAGGTTCGAGACGGAATATTTGTTTGCTCTCTTTGAGTTGCGCGATGAAAGCAACGGATTTTGATGCCCTTAATTGTTGGGTATAAGGCGTCAGAATATAGAACATCGCTGCTAACGCAGAGGCGCTGGCCGCAAACAAAGCAAACTCTTTCATACCCCACATTTCAAGCAAAACAATACCCAACGCGCCAGCTCCGAGGGTTGTGGATTGCATTACAATTTCTTGCTGACCCGAAATTTTCGCATACTCATGGTGCTGATAATTTTCTTGGGTGAAGGCGTTGTTGGTCGTCCATGCAAAATTACTCGAAACCCAATACACCAATTGTGCAAAAGCCAGTAACCAGTGTGACTCAAACCCTAACCAATAAGCAATGAACACCACCAAAGCCATACCCGATTGAATCCATTGATTGAGCACGAGTAGTACTTTGCGTGAATGTCGGTCAATTAAAGTGGAAAAGAAAGGCGCTGCTAGAAAAGAAATCGCGGTGCAGCTCAGAGAAACTAAAGCGACGAATGTACCCATGTTAGGTTCGGAAAGCATGACCCATGGCAGCGCCATCATGAATAAGCCAGAGGAGATACTGTCGAAGAAGCGGCCAGCTAAGTACGGCTGAGTTTTATTTTTCATTATGTTTGCCTCTAACTCCCGATGTATTTCAAAAGGTTGATGTCCAACTGTCTTGTGTTTAACAACCAAGTCGTTCGCGCTGAACACATTATCTTGAGCTCGCCGGGGTTTAGCGTTAATTAAGATGGTGCAACTTTAAAACCTCAAGTAAACTTGAGGTAAAGCGTTTTTTTAACAAAATTGATATACAGGGAGTCAAGGATGGAAATCAGCGTAGGAGAAGTGGCAAAACGTTCTGGAGTGAAAGTATCTGCCCTACATTTTTACGAGCAAAAAGGACTGATTTCGAGTTGGAGAAATCAAGGTAATCAGCGTCGCTACCATCGCAGTGTGTTGCGCCGTGTTGCGGTGATCAAAGCAGCGCAGCAAGTTGGGTTGTCGTTAGAAGAAATTAAACATGCGTTAGATGAACTGCCGAAACACCAAGCCCCTAACAAAGCGCAATGGGAAGAAATGGCAAGCCATTGGCATGAACAGTTAGAACAAAAGATTCAAAAACTTAAAGCGTTGCAAAACGATTTAGGCGGATGCATTGGCTGCGGGTGCTTGTCGTTAGAAACCTGCGCACTGCGAAACCCAGAAGATGTATTAGGGAAAGACCACTCGGGGTCGAACTTAACGTTAGAAGAAGAGTAGCGATTATCTCTATTCTTTGTCGAAACTGTCGACTACGATCGCGCCCATCGAAGCAGGCATTGTGATGACGATAACGCGCTTTATCGCAACCAAAGGCTCATTCATGAGTGGCAGCTTATCAAGACAGAAAAGAACTAACGCTACCACAACTGCCGCAATGAGGTACGCGATAACCACACGAAAAATAAAGATGGATACGCGATTCTTGATGTGGCTTTGAAACACGCTTTGATACGCGAAAAAACTGAGGAAAATGACAGAAAGACTTAACAGCATGAGCAAGTTTGCCATTGGTAGGCTCTCACCCAATCGCCACGCTTCCTCCGAAAATGAGATCGGGACTGCTAGGGCAAAAGCGCCAACCAATACTTGGCTAGCGTCTTCTAGATTAAAGTGGCTGCTCATGCTGTTTATTCCATTATTCGCTTGCTAGATGTAAGAGCTTTTCAAAACGCTCATTACCGTGCAGCAATTCGAGGTCTCGTTCTTCGGCAAGTAAATCACGAATGGATGGGCTGTATTCAATTGCGCGTTCCAAGTCTTCAATAGCTTGCTCTTCGATACCAAGGCGAGAGTATGCACACGCGCGTTGATACAGTGCAGGGCCGTTGGTGTAATCGACTTCAAGTACGCGGTTACAAATGCTAAGTGCCCAATGGTATTCGTTGATTTCCATCGCTGCGTCGGCTTTGTAAGTCAACGCTTCTAAATCACCTGGACGAATTAATAAGATTTCATCATAGATCTCAATACGTTGTTCTGGAGTTTGAGAGCTTTGTGCACGTAGCCATAAGTTATGGATCTCGTTGATTTTCTCAATCTCTTTGTTGTTTTCGCTGATAATGCGAGTTTTGCGTTTTAAATCTCGCTCAAGGGCGACAAACTTTTTCTCGTATTCTTGGGCGATCTTCTCCAATCGTTTATCAGCCATCTCTTTGGTGTTGTGTTTAAACTCGCGCAGAGATTGCCATCCGACAAAGGCAATCAGCGATGCGACACCAGCAATGATGTAGAAGAAGTATGTAACGGTCACGTTGGCATAGTTCAACGATTTATCTGCGACCGTTAGCTCGCGATCGGTGATCTCTGTGATCATTCGCTTTTCTAGGCTTTGATAGTCCTGACGCAGCGCTTTTAGTTCATCTAAAATATAGCGTTCCATTAATGGTCTATCTAACAGATCCGATTCTGAATACTTTTCCTCCGATGCCATTGTTGGCAAGGCAAGTATCAGCGAGAAAAAAATACCAATAAATAAGCGCATATAACGTCCTTTCACGAGAAGAGTACAGATAGACCATGCAACAATAGCAAATAGCACAAACGTTTAGCAAAGTTATTACAAAAGAAATAACAGTCGTCTTCGTAGAAGTCATATTCTTGTTGTTTTTCAGTTTGTTCCTGATGGTTATTTGTTGTGATATCTTTTATCCTCCTTGCGAATTTATGATTAATGGAGTGAGCATGGACGCGCGAGCTAAGGATTACTTAGAACAATTCCTAGAATTATTATCACCAGAACAAAGGGAAGCTGTACCATCAGTCAGTGCTGACTATTATTGTGCCGATGAATACAACGCGAATGTATGCGCAGATTTGGTTCGTATTGGACAGAAAACTGCATCGTGCAGTTTGGAGCTTTGGTATCGAGAGCATGGTGAAATCATGCCCCAAGTCGGTCATTTACAAGTAGTGACGAATTGGGATGGGGACCCGGTTTGCGTGATACGAATTACTGACGTAAGTACATGCAAATATGAGGATGTAACCGCAGAGTTTGCCTTCGCAGAAGGCGAAGGTGATAGAACCTTAAACTGGTGGCGTGATGCTCATACTGCATTTTTTAAAGCTGAATGCGATGAGTTGAACATCGCTTGGCATGAGAAACGTACGCTGGTTTTAGAGCGTTTTGAAGTGGTGTATCCCGTCAATTAATCTCTGATAGCAGCACTGATTTGAAGTGCTGCTTTCTTTACTGAGAGACCATTTTTAGCGCTTTCGAGCGGTCACACTAAACATGTGCCAATGTTTTTGGCTTCCGACTACAGTGGTCCCGTCTTCATCTCTTTCATGCAATGAAATGAGGTCGTAACCTTCGAATAAGCTTTCCACTTCCTTTTTTGTTAATGCGGTAATGTTTGGGTGCATTTCGGAGGTAACCCAGGAGTCTTTCACTCCCAAGAAATCGCCGGAGAAGATACCGCCCGGTTGTAATGCGCTGTCTATTTTTGTCCAGACTTGTTTGAAGCCTGTGTCAGGGCAAAAGAACAAACTGGCATTTGCGATAACCAAGCTGCACTTAGGGTAATTAAATTCAGTAAAACAGCACTGCGAAACCGAAAATCGTTTATTACCTTCAAAGCGTGTTAAACAAGTTTTTACTGCATTTTCATTGCTATCACATGCGTGAACCTTAAATCCCTGTTCGAGGAGAAAGTGGCTGTCTCGACCTATTCCGCAGCCAATATCGAGAGCGACTTTGCCTTCTATCTTAAGTAGGTTCAGGGCATTTTCCACGTTTGGGCGGTGAGGTTGGCTTAAAATTTTCTGATAGTATTCATTCCATTGCGCTGGCATTGAACTTCCTTATGTTGGTTGTGTCCCCTGCCCAAAACTAGCGTCCATTTTGTTTTGCTTGACTGGGGAGGTTTGCAGTATTGGCAGCTGTTATAGCTGATCTTCAATCGGTAATATTCCGGAGAACCAAGCGCCCATTTTTCGCCATACTCCTGCTTCTGGTTCGGAGTCGTATTCTTCGCCTGTTTTTACGTCGGTCCAGACAATGTCCCCGTCGCGCAGAGTTAAGGCGTAGGCGTTACTCGACAGTTGATTCGGCAGTTGTTCTAGAAACATTTGCACATATTCTGGCTGTTCGATAACAACGGCCATTTCGGTATTCAAAGCGGCCGAACGTGGGTCCCAGTTCATCGAACCAACGAAAAGTGTTTTGTTATCAATCGTCATTGCTTTAGCGTGTAAACTTGCTCTGCTACTCCCCGTGAGGCTCCACTTACTTTTGAGTTTCGCGCTCGCTTTTACTTCCCAAAGCTTGATTCCAGCTTCGAGTAGATCTTTTCGATATTTTGCGTACCAACCATGCACGGCAAACACATCGTTAGACGCGAGGCTATTGGTCACAATCGTGATATCAACGCCTCGCTTGGCCGCGTTACTTAATGCTTGAGTACCTGTTTCAGTTGGAACGAAATAGGGAGAAATGAGCACAAATGAACCCTCAACACTTTTAACCAGTTCCGTTAAATTATCAATAAGTTGGCTCTCTCGGGTCGCGACTTTATCGGGCAGGTCAAACCATACTTTCGCTTCTCCCCAGTAGAGCTTGAGTTTGCCTTGTTTTAGATCTTGGTACATATCCAGTTGAGTGAAGTCATAGCGGCCGGTTGAAAACTTTTCCTCTAACCGGAGTTTATTGACCTGCTTTTGAATCGCTTGGTCGGTAATTTGCTGTGAATTCGGTGTAATCCATTCCATTGGTATCGAATAGGCGCTATTCCAGTAGAGGTCGAACTGATCGGCAGTTTGTTGTACCGCCTCACCATAGAGCAGAAGATCAA
The DNA here is from genome assembly GCF_033338635.1 of Vibrio sp. Vb1755. NCBI lineage: Bacteria > Pseudomonadati > Pseudomonadota > Gammaproteobacteria > Vibrionales > Vibrionaceae > Vibrio > Vibrio sp. Vb1755. The sequence continues at coordinate 190,410 of NZ_JAWOTA010000001.1, forward strand.
AATCACCAAACTCAACTTGCGATTCAAAAGAGAAGTATTCATTGCCGATATTTCTACCTCCGACAATGGCGGAAACACTGTCTGCAATCAGAGACTTATTGTGCATACGACGATTAAGACGTTCAAAATCGCTAGCAAGAGCGAACCAACGGGAGTCGCGATACTGATGCGGGTTAAATAAGCGGATTTCTATATTAGGATGTGCATTGAGGGCAGCCATCACATCGTCGTTTCGCTTTTGCATATCGTCAAGCAACAGCCTTACTCGAACACCACGCTTTGCCGCTTCATACAAGCGCCACGTTATTAGCTGACTCGTTTCGTCACCACGGTAAATATAGTATTGAAGATCAAGACTTTTCTGGGCGGACTCGATCAAAGAGGTTCGAGCAAGAAGGGCATCGTGTCCCTGATTTAACGGTGCAAAGCCAGTTATGGACTTAGGATCTCTCCCGTAAGCTTCAAAGTACTGCGCAAGAACAGAATCCTTTTGATAACCGAGCTGAAAGCTGGTGGACTTTTCACTGGCGTCATTCAACGATACGGATGAGCATGCCGATAAAATAGTGAGCAGCGAGGGGAAGAGCAACTTGGCGAGTGTTTGTAACAAAGCACATTTCCTTGTCTTACAGAGTGTTACCTACTCCAAATTATAGACTTAAGCTGACGCCACATGCACCCAGAACCGTTTGATAACGAGCGATTAATCAATGAATTGCCATAGAGCCTGCACTAAGTTCAACTTTTAGAGCGCAGATAATCATTTATTTTAATTATCATTATGGCCGTATTGGTCATAATCACTAATATCTGGTGATTATGACCAATAGCACACTGGACAAAATAATGATTTTTATATAACCATATGATTTTTAATAAATAAATGCTTGGCATGTCATTTGCTGTTTAGAATAAAAGTTAAGTCAGAGCAACTTGCGCAGTTGGTTAATTTTTTGTTAATTTTATTAACTTTGAATTGGCAATAACTATCTAGTTTGCTGCTTAAAAGACTAGGCAAGCGCCGCTTTGATGTTTATTCAAATTCAATTCTCTCACCACCATGCTTACCGGGAGCAATGGACTGAATAAAAGTGTGGTGTTGAAAACAACAATAAAAAAGGATTTTCGATGTTAGCAAAACCCATATTACGTTGGCTTTTACCCTTCGCCGTCGTTGGAGGCTCTTATGCAGGATATGCTGCAATTGCCGCAACTGCGCCGGAAAAAGAGTCAACCAAAGATGCAATTACAGAACCTACTGTTCAGGCTTCTTCTCTTTTTCCTACTGATCACAAAGTGGTGATTACCAGTCACGGTGAATTAGTCCCTTTTGAAAAAACACACCTTTCCGCGCAAGTCAGTGGTGAAGTGATAAGTTGGCACCCGAATTTTATAACGGGTGGCATCGTGAAACGAGGAGAGGTTCTTTTCACAATTGAAAGTGACAACTATGAAGCGTCGGTTCTACAAGCTGAAGCCGATTTAGCTAGTGCACGCGCAAACTTGATTGAGGAACAAGCGAAAGCCGAAGTGGCAAAACGTCAGGCAAAGAGACTGAGCGATAAGCAAGTGACGGATCTGTATTTACGCAAACCTCACGTTTTGAGCGCACAAGCCCAAGTGAAGTCGGCTCAAGCGGCACTCAAACGAGCAAAAAGAGAGTTAGAAAATTGCAAAGTCGTTGCACCTTACGATGCGCTGGTTGTTGAGCGTGATATTGGTGTTGGTCAATTTGTTACATCTGGTTCTCGAGTTGCCACGTTAAACAACATCGAAGTGGCAGAGGTGCACGTACCCATTGCCGGTTTTGATAGTGCATTTTTACCCGAATCCATTGGTGAACTCACTGCGACAGTGACGCAGCAAGGTGTGTTTTCTACCACTAGAGAAGGTCGAGTAGTTCGTGATTTAGGCATGATTGATAGTGCTACCCGAATGATTAACATGGTCATTCAAATCGCGGACCCATACGGTGTCGATAACCAGCAGCCTCCAATTAAATTCGGCTCCTACGTTGAAGTGAGCTTCACTGGTAAGGAACTTAAGCACATCTACCGCTTGCCACAGGAATTAGTTAAAAACCGTACCGTGTGGGTGGTGAATGGCGATAATCAACTTCAACCCAGAACTGTCACGGTTTTGAGAGCAGAAGGTGAGTTTTTGCTGGTGGGCGAAGGCTTAGAGCAAAGTGATAAGTTGGTACTGACCTTGCCCGAGTACCCTCAAAAAGGCATGGCGGTACAAATCGCAAAAAAGAGTGACGACTCCGAAACCGTCGTACAGTAAGTAGGAGTTTGTCATGGAAGATACTAAACAAAAGGGCTTAATTGCCTATTTTGCGAATAACCCCGTCGCTGCCAACCTTTTGATGGTGTTCATCATTATCATGGGTGTGGTGAGTTTTCTCTTTATTCAAAGGCAGATGTTTCCGAATATTGAGGTGAACTACATTGATGTTCGTGCGACTTATCCTGGCGCTTCTCCTCAAGAGATAGAAGAGAGTATTCTCGTTAAGGTCGAGGAATCGATTAAAGACGTCACCGGGATTAAAAAAGCAGTCTCAACGGCCTCTAGAGGTAGCGCGTATGTTTCTATCGAGGTAGACGTTAATGCCGATATCAAGCGTGTCTTAGATGATGTAAACCAACGTATTGATACTTTGTCTAACTTACCAGCGGGTATGGAACCAATCAATGTCTACCAAGTTGAATGGCGCCAAGATGTAATCGAAATGGGGTTAGTTGGGGACCGACCGCTCGAGGAGCTTAAACCGATTGCTAAGCAAATCGAAGATGAATTACTTCAGTTAGAAAACGTCATGCTGGTGTATCTGAGTGCGCCAGAAGAAGAAATAGCGATTGAAGTGGATCCACTTGTTCTTCGTAAATACGACCTGACGTTGAGCGATATCAGCAGCGCGATCAGCCGTTACTCGGCCAACTTTTCTGCGGGCGAAGTAAAAACAAATTCAGGGATGATTGCAGTAAGGATTGAAAACCAATACTACCGTGGTGATGAGTTTAGAAATATTCCTGTAAAGCTTGGCGCAAATGGTGCGAAGGTTTTACTGCAAGATATCGCCACGATCAAAGATGGTTTTACGGAAGAAGAGCGCTATTTTGAATACTCAGGGCAAAATGCGATCTACATGTCTGTTGAAGCAACTCGTGATCAGAACATTATCCCTGTTGCACAGTCCGTTCGTAATTATATTGAAGCAAAAAACAAGACATTACCGCAGGATGTTAAGCTCAAAGTTTTAGTTGATACTACTTATTATTTAAATGGGCGTCTCGACATGATGTTGAAAAACTTGCTGCAAGGCGCTGCATTAGTCGCGATTATGCTGACCATTTTCCTACGTTTCCGCTTGGCTATGTGGGTAATGATTGGGCTACCTGTCTGTTTTCTCGGTGCCGTAATGATGATGCCTGCATTAGGGATCACGGTAAACATCGTGTCTCTTTTTGCCTTCATTATGGTGCTCGGTATTGTAGTTGATGACGCCATCGTGATGGGAGAAAGTGCGTACAGTGAAATCGAAGAAAAGGGCGGTGGCGTCGAAAACGTGGTTCGTGGTGTAAAACGTGTTGCCACACCAGCCACTTTCGGTGTGTTAACCACAATTGCTGTGTTTGCCCCTTTCTTGTTGTCTAGCGGTATTGATAGTGCCTTCTTTTATGGTATCGCGGGGGTCGTGATTCTTTGTTTGATCTTCAGTTTGATTGAATCGAAGCTGATCCTTCCTGCACACCTTGCGCATACCCATTTTAAACCAGTCAAACCTGGTGGATGGCGAGATCGTTTCAACCAACGTTTCTTCGGCTTTGTAAACGGTCCGTATCGTAACTTTGTAACAACATGCACCCATTGGCGCTGGACAGTGTTTGCAGTGTTCTGTGGTTTACTGCTGATCAGCGCGGCTTTGATCAACGCGAATTATGTTCGGGTGATCCCTAACCCTAAAGTGCCGACTGACTATCCTGCGATCACTATTGAAATGAATGATACCGTTTCAAGTGAGCAGACAATCAGTGCACTCAAGACTATTGAACGTGTCATGCAAAAGATCGAATCTGAGACCATTGCAGAACATGGTCAAGGAATGATTCGTGATGTGCTGTCGTACAACAGAAGCCGCACCGAAGGTCGTGTATTAGTACCTCTGGTTGATGAAGAGTTACGCCCGTTCAATACATTTGAACTGGCTCGACGTTGGCGTGAAGCTATGCCTGTTATTCCAGGTATGAAGAGCATCAAAATCCGCGAGCAGAGTGCGGGTGGTGGTGACAGAGATGAGTTTGGTTACTTGTTGTTTGGTTCTAACATCAATGAGCTCAACGAGGCTGGGCGTTACTTGATAGAGCGTTTACAGCAGGAAGAAGGGTTATATGATATTTCATCTTCTATTGATTCTGGAAGCAAAGAAGTACTCCTGTCTCTTGCGCCTGTAGCGTACGATCTCGGTCTGGATCTCACCATGATCGCAGAGCAAGTTGGTGGCAGCTTTTATGGTGGCGAAGCACAGCGCATTATTCGTGATGGTGAAGAAATTAAAGTTATGGTGCGTTACCCGCAATTGACGCGTGAAGCATTCTCATCATTGCGTTACGCTGTGATTACAACACCAGCAGGTAAGAAGGTCATGCTAGGTGATGTGGTGAAGATCAACGAGCAGCCGGGCGTGAGTAGCATTCGACGTGAAGGCGGGTATCAAACCGTTTATGTTTATGGTTCCATAGACGAAGAATTGGTTGAACCTCAAGAAATCGTGAAGGTCATTGACGACAATATCTTACCGGACATGAAGCAAGCCTTCCCAACTGTGAAAACAGAATTGGGCGGTGATATTGAAGAGCAGGCTGCGCAGCGTAATGAACAGATTTTGTTCTTTATTGCAGGCATGATCATCGTCTACATCTTGTTAGCTGTACCGTTAAAAAGTTATACCCAACCTTTGATTGTAATGTCCGTCATTCCGTTTAGTCTGACGGGGGCGATTTGGGGCCATTTCTGGCTAGGTTTAGACATCAGTATGATGTCGACATTTGGTTTGATCGCCGCTGCTGGCGTGGTTATCAACGACTCTCTGGTTATGACAGATTACGTAAACCAAGTGAGAGAAAAGGGTATGAACATCAAACAAGCGGTTGTTGAGGCGGGTTGTGCTCGTTTTCGAGCTATCACGCTCACCTCAATAACGACGTTTGCGGGTGTATTGCCGATAATGTTTGAAACGAGTTTGCAGGCGCGTTTTGTCATACCGATGGCTGTCGCTTTGGGCTTTGCGGTGTTGTACGCAACGGTTCTGACTTTAGTGTTGGTGCCTTGTTTGTATTTAATGCTTGAAGATATTAAAAATATTTTCAGATCGATTAAGAGGTTTATCCATCGTTTGATTAATCGTTTCAGAAAGTCGCCAGTGACGTCGAGCGTTGAAGCAAGCGTATCGAGTTAACAAGCTTGATGTTAACGATTAGGAGCAGCCTTCGGGCTGCTTTTTTGTTTCCGCATTTTGATTCAAAGTGATTTTTTAGTGGGCAGTTACGTAATTATCTGATGAGAAAACTGCCTGACAAAGTATTTCTAATATGTATGTTTCTAATGTTTTAAATTCGCATGGTTAATTTGACACTTGGTTAGCGAAATTTACCAGACGAAGATAACGTTGAATATGAGGCTTTATTTAAGTTGTTGAAAAATAACAAAATAAAAGTTGGCATCGTATGTGCAATATATAAATTGTAATTAAAATTAACTGCTAATCCTCAAGGAGCTTATTATGAAAAGCGTATTTCTATCTACTCTAAGTCTTATTGCTGTAATGTCATCACCAATCGCTGCTGCTAACACTTTAGACAAAGAGGAGTGGAGCTCAGATTTACGTCAGGACTTTTCTGAGATGAAACATGAAGCTATAGCAGATATTCAGCAAATGAACATGGATGCCATTCACGCACGTGATGAGCGTATCGTGAAAAACATTAAAGATGAGCAAGAACAGTTAGTAAAGGTAACGTGCCACAAAGAGAAAGCAAGCAAGTCATAAACGCCGCTAAAAGAGACTAACAGACGAAAATGAATCCAATACGAGTTCGGTGTTAGTTAGCAGTAAGCACTGACCTTGTTGCTCAACTTGCCAGCCTTTTAAGGCTGGCTTTTTTGTTTCTCATTTCATGGGTGGAGATCAGATCCTCAAGCTTATTATCAATAGTTGGCGTGTTTGATGAGCTATTGCTGGATGGAGCGGATGTAACTTTTAAAAGTGTAGATTTCAGTAAAGTGGAGGTGATGTTAGATATTTAAAATTTAGAAAAGATCCGATCTCCTTTTTGACCTTCATAATACCTTAGTATGTGGTTCACTTTTATTTGAAGAGGGATTAGTAATGACTTGGGAATTTATTGAAAGGAAAGAGGCTTTTGATTACATTGGGCTAAATAATAAGTCGGTTAATGAGGTTGAACAATTCTTACATGGAAGAGTGAGACTTTCAGCTGCACTCTTTAGCAATAAAAAACTATACTTATCAAGACAATCCCTCGTCATGCTTGCGTCTCTGAATGAATATGATCAGAAGCAAGTTGTCAAAGAAATGTATTTTCTTTCATCTAATCCAAGCACACCCTCTGTAGTTAGACACAAACGCAATCCATTGCTTCGAATATTTCGAACTAGGTATCCCTTCAAAAATTATCATTACTTATTAACTTGTATCCTTAGAGACGGGAAAGTTGTAATTCATGATATTGCTTTTGATCGACAGTTGCATGGTAAGTCTATTTTTAAGCATTCACATCAAAGAACCCAAATGTATCATGTGAAGAAAGAAACAGGTAAAAATGGTGAGTATAATGGAGTGCAGAACAATGATGAAGCAAAGTTATTGTTGGCTGAGTGGGACCACACTAAAGCTCAAGTAACTCATCAAGTCAATACGCTTCATGCAACGGTAAATGGAATGTTGAATGATTATGAGAAAGCGGCGACACTGATGGGGGTACATACGCAGGTGGCGTACAAAGAAGATAAGCCAACAGAGTATACGTTGTTTCACAACCCTTCTGATAATGCGAAGCTGGACCTTATTGAATGTGTTTATGACAAAACTCGTTTTACTTCGCACAATGCTCAACACCTAGCAGCAGTAATGAAACAATGTGCAGAGCAGGGTAAGGAAGTAAAATGGACAGTGCATAGCCAAGGTGCCATTATTTTTAACTCTGCTCTTGAGTATGTTAGAAAAAATAATCCGAGCTTAAGACTATTGAATCAACAAATCGTTGTGCATGCAGGGGGAACAAATACAACGAAGATAGGGAAAAATGCACAGCAGCTTGGTTTGAAAGTTAATTACACAAAAACCCGAACGAATCCCTTTGATATTGTCCCAAATATTGCTGCGAGACAAACTCCATTATCTGCAAGTAGTCTCGTTCGTTGTTGTAAATTCTTGGGATTAGTGATGAATGGAGAGGTCACAGAGAGCCCACATACATTACCCTATTTCGGTGTGGAATCTTATCGACGACAACTGATGATGTCTGGTAATAATATGGCTAGTAAACGTTTAAAAGATATTGATGAATATTTAAAGAACAAGGGTTAGATATATGGGCCTTATTAAAATGTATAAAGATGGCTTTCGAGGAAAGCCAGATTTTGCAAACTTGTTACATAATGTATTCCAGATAGATGACTTAGTGCTGTCATTTGAGTGTCCGAACAACATATATGAAGGACATGTATACCAAGATTTTATTGAATTACAACGGTTCAATATTGATTCAAAAGTAGAGCGGCATGAAAAGTTTATAAAATTGGCCACGATTTATTTCTCTTTTCAAAATAAAATAATAAATCCACTATTACCAATCAATAAACAAGGTGGTTTATATATTCGGTTAAGGATTAAATCTTCAGATAAATATATTACTAGTGTTAATGAACTATCTTCATTTATAGAGAAAGAGTACGTGGATTTTTATCATGCTGTAGAGTCACCTGACGGCTCTCGAAAAGGTGATCATACAGAGTTGATGAATGATGCCATTGCGTACGCAAATCATCGTTGGGGAATGGACCCGATAAACGAAGAAAAAAAGAGAGCGAAAGAAGAGTTCCTTGTAGGAGAGTTTCTTCGTGGTTACCCTCCAATCAAATGCCAAGATATCAAGATTGGTGAAAATACATTTTCAAAATATGTAGAAGGAAATTTGGAGTATAAAAAAGACTATCGAAGAGTGTACAATTTGCCTATCAAAAATGAGTTTTACTTTAGTATTGAATTTTTATATGAAATCGAGCCTATGTTTGCTCAAAAAAAGTTTTTAGATTGGGTAAGACACGCGGATGAAATCTTTGAAAAAAATGTTTTAGAGTTGCTAGCACTGTCTCCGCTTATTGATTCACATACTACCTCCAAATCCGAAAGGTTGACAAAAAAAAGTTGATCCAGAGCGTTCATACTTAACTTAAAGAAAAAAGCCCGCGAAAAATGCTTTCACGGGCGAAAAAAGGGCACCAAATTGGGTGTCTATTCATTTTGGAGGTGGTCGAACGTCCATATAAAACTGACAATAGGCTTGGTGAGAGGCTTACCACCAGCACGACCAACGAGGCTAAAGTTAACATTGTTGTAATGATTGTTAAAATGTTAATTCTTCAATCAATGTTTTCATTATCGTGAGTTTAAATTGTGAATGTGTTGCCTGCGTGTATTTTTACTCTGTGAAATTCCGTTTTTGACAATAAGACATATTATAAATCTTGTGTTGGTTATTTGATTTGGTTATATAAAACTCAACATACTTAATCCTTAACTGTTCATATTCACACTTAATGAGACACAATAACCCTCTGTTTGTTAAGTGATTGTGTGTTTTTTAACGCATTGGTATTGAACAAAAAGCGACCTAAGCCGCTCTTGTGCATTTTGATAAGTTTACTTATCAGTCGTTTTAGATTTCTTCGTGCTTATGGACTAGGCCGAAGTCAGCTAAAATGGCATACGCAGCAGGGATCATAAACAACACCAGCAGAGTGGATGCGAAAATACCAAACACGATAGAGATAACCAGTGGTTGGATAACCTGTGCTTGCAAACTGGTTTCAGTCAGTAACGGAAGCAAACCTGCTGCAGTGGTCATTGATGTCAGGAATACTGCTCTAAAGCGTTCCCGACTGGCTTTGACTACTGAGTCGTGCACATTATCCCCTTCATCGACATGATGGCGTATGTACTGAACTAACAGAATCGAGTCATTCACCACAATCCCCGCTAGTGAGACAAAGCCCATCATACTCGGCATACTTAATGAGTGACCGAGTAGGATGTGTCCCCATACCACGCCAATAAAGGCGAGTGGAATCGCAAGCATGACGACGAATGGTTCCAAATAACTGCGGAATTGGTAACTCAGAATCGCAAACACGCCAAATAAACCAAGCAAGAAGCCTTTACCCATTGATGCGCCAGTTTCAGCGGTATCTTTGGCTTCGCCTTCAAAATCAAAGCGAAGACCAGGATACTTTTGCATAAGCTTTGGCGCCTCATCCTGTTGGAACTGACGAATAATGGCGGTTGAGTTGGCTTTCGTATTGTTGATATCGCCGAATACGCTCACAGTCCTCAAGCCATCAATGCGCTGGATTCTTACGTAATTACGTTGGAAATCCAAAGTCGCAATGGTTGCGAGGGGGATTTGACTGCCATCGGACAAGATAATCGGAAAGTTTGCCAATTGCTGTAAGTCACCGGCTTGTGCTTTATCGAGGCGAACTTCGATTGAAATGTTTTCTACCCCAACTTGGATCTCGTCTGCGGTTTGGCCAAAGAAAGCTGCACGCAATTGATTGGCGATGAGTTGGCCGTTAATCCCGTAAGCTTCTGCGCCCGGACGCAGTTTTACCAAGACTTCTTCTTTACCCATACGCATGTCATCCAACACGCCATGGACACCGTCAAACTCATTTAAGTATTGTTGAATGTCGATAGAGGCGGCTTTGAGCGCATCCAGTTCATCATGCTTCGCTCGAATTTCAATCGCTCGTCCACCCGGCCCCATGGTCGGTTGTTTAAATACCAGCGAGATAGGATCGGCAAGTTCACCAATGTCTTCACGCCATGCGTCGATAAATTCATCGATGAGTGTGTTACGACTCTCGGCGCCCAGCAAATCCAGACGTACCGTGGCAATGTGAGGGCCAGATTCATTCGCGTCGGCGTTAGCGTTGAATTGACTGGTAATGTGTAGAACCAATGGGTTGCCGTCTTCCACTTTCTCTGTCCATTCTTTATCTAGCTTTTGAGCGGAAGCGACGATCTTATCGACGACAGCTTCCGTTTGAGACAGAGAAGAACCCGGAGGAAGAATAATACGCGCTTCTGCAATGTCGCCATCCAATTCAGGGAAGGGTTGGAACTTGAGTAAACCACCTACTAACGTGGCCGCGGAGATAAGAAGCAAGGCAACCACGCCACCCATAAAGGCATAGCGATACTCGACCACTTTATCTACTGCGTTGACCAAGGTGGTGTTGCGGAAGTTTTCAAAAGAAGCGAGCAGCTTTTGTTTGAACTTCGGTGTTTTTCGCTCTTGCTTTTGTTTATGTAGCGAATGAGAAAGGTGGTTAGGTAGGATCAAGAAGGCTTCCACCAAACTCAAACTCAAAACGAGGATCAGAACTTGAGGAACTGCTTTAAGTACCGCACCCATTTCACCTTGCAGGAATAACAAGCTACCAAAAATACACACCGTAGTTAGGAAGGAAGAAATTACCCCTGGCAGTACCTTTTTCACTCCTTTGATAACGGCATCATCGATCTCTTCTCCTCGGTCGAGGTGAGCGGCAATCGATTCGGCAATAACGATGGCATCATCCATCATGATACCGATGGCCATGAGTAACCCGACCAAAGACATGATGTTGATGGACAGGCCAAGTTGCGCCATCAAAAATAACCCACCTAAGAAGGCAACGGGTAAACCAGCTGCGACCCAAAAGGAATAGCGAAAACTAAAGAACAACCACATGGTGGCGAAGACCAGAATGATACCTTGCCAACCGTTTTTGACCATCATGGTCAGGCGATCCCAAAGCACGGATGAAAGGTCATTGGTCATTTGTAGCATCACACCGTCTGGCGCGATAGCTTGTTGTTCTTCGACAAATTGAGCAACCCGTTCCTTGATACGCAGTGCGTCATCTTCTTTGTTTTTGCTGACTTTTAGTAGGGCAGAAGGGTGACCATCGAAGAGGACTTTCTGTTCGTCCAATTCAAACCGGTCGGTAATCGTCGCAATATCTCTTAGACGGATGATTGAGCCATTTGTACCAGAGCCCACGACGATAGTCTCAAGCTCTTCCGGCGTCACGCGTCGTTCGTCAAAGCGGATCAGAAAGTTCTTATCTGGCGTTTCGACATTACCACTTGGCAACTTGACGTTTTGACGACCAATCTGCTCCGCAATATCACCAACACTCAAACCAAGTTGTCGGATAGCTTGAGTGTCTAACTCTACTCGGTATTGGTGGTCAGAGAAGCCAGCAACTTCAACCAAAGAGACATCGTAATCGATTTTTAACGTGCGTTTAAGCTGTTCGGCATACGCTTTTAGCTCTGGCCATGTGGTATCTGCGGTGATCGCGACATCCACAACTGGCTCGTTCCAATCGAGCTCTTGGACCACAGGAGATTCAATCTCTTGTGGGAAGTCGTTTATCGAGTTGATCTGGGTTTGAACATCAACCAACATGCGCCCAATGTCGGCTTCTTCATTCAGTTTTAAGATAAGACGCGCAGAACCCTCAATCGCTTCACACTGAGTTTCTTTAATGTTGGCAAGGCCATCGACAGCATCTTCCATTCGGATACAGATGCTCTCTTCTACCTCTTGAGGGGAAGCGCCGGGGTAAACCACACCAGCTAGGATGTAGGGCGGATCAAACTCAGGAAAAGTTTCACGCTTAATCGTGGAAAGTGAAGAAATCCCCAATATCAGCAGCGTTAGCATCAGCAAGTTGGCTGCTGTTGGATGCTTGGCGAAGAATCGGATCATGAATCAGACTCCTCAATAGCCGTTTCTGACTGTTCAGGTGACTCTTTCAATAGCATGCCGTTAATCGCAGGCAGCAAATCGTTGATGATCAGCTTCTGACCTTGCTCTAGTTCACCATCGATCACCACTTGGTTATTGCGACGATATAACACTTCAACCGTAACGACTTGCAGACGATTGTCATCGCCCATCAGGTAAATCTTATTGCCATGAAGCGCACGCTCTGGGATGACCCAACTCGGGTTCTCTTGTCCCTCAATCAAGGCACGCACAAACATGCCGTTCACCAATGGAGGCGCAGACGTTGGGTTTAATGCACGGTAGTCTTGTTCAATTTCCAGAATCACACCGGCAGTCGCTTGGCTTGGATCAACCGTTTCACTGATGCGTGCAACTTTCGCAGGCCAGCTTGCAGAGAGGTTACCGCTGCTGAGTTCAATGTTGGCATGAATCGCATTCATATCAGGTTGTGGAATACCAGATTCATCGCGGACAAACTCACCGATGCTCGCCGCCAAAGTTTGCATGTCATGAATGGATAGTTGAGCTTCCACTTCCATGACATCAATACCATGTCCTGTCACCATGGTTTGTTGGAGGTTAACCACTTGCTTTTTCTCAATTTCTACGTCAGCAATACGCAAATCGTAAGGAAGCGTGATGATGGTTTTATCAAGCGAGCGTTCGGCCTCATCCACTTTTGATGCATTAACTTTAACTAGGGCTTCCGCGACTCGTTTCTCATCCGGCATCAAACCAATTTGATTTTCAATATCCAGTACTAACTTACGTTGAGAGAGCGCGCTTTGCTCTTGCTGATCTACATCCGATTGCGAGGTTAAGCCTTTCTTACGTAGGTTTTGTTTACGGTCTAACTCTTTGTTGGCGATAACCAGACGGTTGGCTTCTATCTTGAGTGTGCTTTTGAGATTCGCTTCTTCTTGGTTCAGCTTAGCCAGAGAGGTTTGGGCAGATTTGAGATCGGCTTGAGCTTGAACCAGTTTCAACTCGTAATCGAGCGGGTCGATGCGCAAGATTTCTGTCCCTGCTTGCAACACTTGTCCTTTTTCCAGTTGCGGATGGCGGTAGACCACTTTACCCGTCACTTCGGCTATCGCTTTCCATTCCACTTTTGGGGCGATCTTGCCAAACCCTATGGCTACTGGAGCAATGGCTTTGAGCTCAAGTGGAATCGTCTCGACCAACCGTGCACGATCTCCAGCGGGTTTTACGGGCAAATCTGGTTTGAGGCTAATCGCCAAAAACAGAATGACGACCCCCACCGCAAGAGCAGGAAAGAACAGCAGCTTTTTATTTATCTTCATATTGGTCGCCCGAGTCTAAAAATCCATGTTTCATCAGTTGTATGTTGTGTTCGAATAATCGGTTCAAGAAGGCTTCAGAAAGTTCAATGCCATGAATGGCGAGCAGTGCTGGTGGTGCCATAAAAGGAAATACCATCAAGCTGATGTAAGAGACGCGACAAAGTTGAGGGTCGGCGTCTTTTCGTAAAACGCCACTGTCGATCAACTTATCAAAGATCACGCCTTGCATTGGCTTACTGATATCTGCGAAGACTTTTTCGAGCAGTTTGCGTTGGGTTTCCGATGGGGGCATATTCATAACTTGGGCAACTAAGCGTGGGAACTGTGGTACCTTGATCATTTCGCGGTAGTAGGTGCGCATTAGATCGAGAAAGTTTTGCTCGTTACTGTTGGATACCAACGTCTGCATCTGCTTTTGCATCGGTGACAGTGTTTCGCGCAACATGGTCTCGAACAAGCCTTCTTTGTTGCCAAAGTAGTAACGAATCATCGCCACGTTCACGCCTGCTTTCTGCGCGACTAGGCGAGTAGAGACCTTGTCATAAGCCATAATGGTGAAGAGTTCGCGCGCGTGGAAAATCAGTTTTTCCCTTGCGTCGATATTATCTGTGGGTCTTCCCGCCCTTCGATGCGCTTCCGTCACAATCTTCTCTCAAAATATTAAACATTTGATTAATTATAAGACGCTGATTTCTCATGCGACATGTGAAAAATTAATCAGTATTTAATCAAGTGATTAATTTGTGATGAAGAGAAGTAAAAAAGAGCAGAAAGAACTGCTCTTTGAACAAATAGAAAAGTATTTACTTAGGAAGAACGGTCTTGTGAGGCTATATCACCCCCAACTTAACACACTCCAATTCGGTCTGTTGGCGTGTTCTTTTAGTTGTGGGCATGGATTTACCAGATAAGCGTAGTTCGCGTATTCACAAAGCGGTAAATCGTTGATTGAATCGGTATAGAAATGGATTTCGGAATAAGGCTCAGGCTGATTTTCTAGCCACTGTTTTAATCGCGTGACTTTGCCTTCACGATAACTCGGGACACCGTCGATTTCAGCAGTATAACGGTTGTTTTTCTCGATTAAATCAATTCCGAGTGCGGTTGGAATATTAAGACGGCGACCAACGGCTTCCACCAAAAAAGTGACGCTGGCAGAGATGATAACCATATCTATACCATCACGAGACAGTTGCTCAATCAGGGTTTTGGCTTGAGGGAACTGTTTAGGCAAAATATGGCTTTCAACACATTCTTCAACCAAGGCATTTACTTCTTCAATCGGCATGTTTTCTAGTGGCTTCATGGAGAACGCTAGATAGTCTTCCATGTCCATTTTGCCTTCAGAGTACAAGGCCATTAGACGCTGATCTTCCTGAATAAATAAAGGATCAGTCGCGATGCCTTTCTCAACCATAAACTCGTTCCAAATCATTGCGCAGTCAGCGTTTATTAGGGTTTCATCCATATCAAAAACATACAAAGGTTTGGACATGTTTAGGCTCTCACTGGTTGAATTTCGTTTAGGTTAAAGAGTAGCTCTAGTTGGCTGCCATTCGCTAGTAAGCGTTCTGAAGAGCGGTTAAGCAAGTCAACAGTGAGCTCACACTCTTCAACGTTCACTTGATAGCGAATAACATTACCTAGAAGCTGGTGGTTGGTGATCGTACCTACTTGTGGCGCTGAGATGTGGCTATCATATTGACGACCTTGCTCTTTTACATATATAGACTCTGGGCGAATCGCTACTTTCCATTCGGTATCAATGTTGAAGAGTTGCTTGGCTTTATTGGCCTCTACAAGGTTGTAGTGCCCCATGAAACCGGCCACAAACTCGTTAGCAGGATGAGTATAAATTTCTTCAGGTGTTCCTGCTTGAACAATTTCCCCTTTACTCATTAGGAAGATACGATCAGACATAATCATCGCCTCTTCTTGGTCATGAGTTACGAAGATAGTGGTGAGATTCATCTCTTTCTGAATGTCTCGGATTTGCTGACGAAGGTGTTTGCGGATTTTGGCATCAAGCGCAGAAAGTGGCTCATCAAGCAATAATATGCGAGGTTTCACCACCAATGCTCGAGCGAGTGCGACACGCTGGCGCTGACCGCCAGAAAGTTGATGCGGATAGTGTTTTTCTTTACCTGCCAGATCCACCAGTTTGATGACTTTAGCCACTTCACGTCGAATATCATCATTCGCAAGCTTTTTCATTTTTAAGCCAAATGCAATGTTGCCTTCGACGGTCATATTGGGAAACAGCGCATACGATTGAAAGACCATCCCAATACCACGCTCTTGCGGGACTTGATGCGTGATATCTTCTCCGTTTACCCAAATCTCGCCTCCATCGACAGGGTTAAGCCCAGCAAGGCTGCGAAGTAGTGTCGATTTACCACAACCGCTAGGGCCCAAAAGCGTAATGAATTCACCTTGCTCGATGTTAAAGTGAATGTCCTCAAATACGGTGTTATCACCAAAACGTTTAGTCAGATTTTTCGCTGTTACGTAGCTCATTGTTTGACTCCTCGGCTGAAACGACTTGCCAACCAAGTCAGTAAAAAAATAAATAGGAAGTAGGTCATCACTAAGGCAGACGTAAAGTGGCCGCTCGTCTGACGCATGTTATACAAGTAGATTTGCAGGGTTTCATAACGTGTGCCGACTAAAATATTGGCGAACACAAACTCTCCCAATAGAAATGAAAATGAAAGGAAAAGCGATGCCATCAGTCCTTTTTTGAGGTTAGGTAAAATGACCATCAAAAACGCTTTGGTTGTGCTTGCCCCTAGCAAGTGTGCAGCGTCCATTAAATCGTTAAGGTTAATTGCTTCGAAGCTATTAGAAATCGCACGATACATGAACGGTAACGCGATGGTGAAGTAAGTACCTACTAGAATCCAAGGAGTACCGATAAGGGAGATTTCACTGTCAGCATAAAGTTGAAGCAAGCCGACGGAGGACACCACTGGTGGTACAGCGAATGGTAGCAAAATCAATACGTTCATGAGCTTATCGAGCTTCGGAAAGTAGTAAAACACCACGAATATCGCTGGCAGAACCAGAAGCACACTGAGGGTTAGCGAAGCAATACAAATAAACAGCGAACGCCCAAACGCTTGCAAAAAGCGTGGGTCGGTCAGCAATTTAACGTACCAATCAAAAGTGAAACCATCTGGAAGCACCGTGGCACCCCAGCGTGATGAAAGCGAATAGACAAAGGTCGCTAAAATCGGGATGAGCATGATCCCAACAATGGAATAAACCACTGTTTTATGGAATCGAGTATTAACGTTGTGCATGACTACTTCCTACCTGCATAGCTTTTCGAAATGAGCCATTGGTTAATCAATGTGATAAAGGCAAGTAACACCATTAGAACCACCGAAATTGCAGCGGCGAGATTAGGTTCAAGGAACAGGTCTCCCGATACCAGACTCGCAATTCGAATTGTGATGACGTTATAGTTACCGGAGGTCAACGCATAAACACTCGCATATGCGCCGATTGCGTTGGCTATTAAGATAATAAAGGTACCGAATAAGGCTGGTGAGAGCACTGGCAGCGCGATTTTCGCCCAATACTGTGATGTTTTGGCTCCCAGTAGCGCAGCAGCTGCTTGCCAATCATCACTCAACGCATCGAACGCAGGGTAGAGCAACAACACCGCCAGCGGGATTTGGAAGTAGATGTAAATGGCCAGCAGACCCCATTTACCATAAAGGTCGAAATCACCGAGTAAGCCATACTGCTTGAGCAAAAGGGTAATCGCCCCATTGGTGCCCAAAATAATGATAAAAGCGAATGACAGAGGTACGCCTGCAAAGTTGCTGCTCATGTTCGTAAACGCAATCACACCGTCGCGGACTTTAGAATCGACTCTGCGTAGAGAAGAGACCAACAGAGTCGCAATGGCTAAGCCAAAAATGCTCGACCACACAGCTAACCACAAACTGTTGCCAAACGCCTGCATCATAAAGGCGGAGTCGAGCACTTCAATGTAGTTATCGAAGGCAAACTCGCCATCGTAGATAAAGCTGTTTAACAGCACCCAAATCATCGGTGCGAGTTGAAATAGATAGAAAAACAGTGCGAAAGGTGCCAACCAAATGGCTGGCTTAAAGCGCTTTAACCAAGTACTTGCCAAATTTGAACG
The DNA here is from genome assembly GCF_033338635.1 of Vibrio sp. Vb1755. Taxonomy (NCBI): domain Bacteria; kingdom Pseudomonadati; phylum Pseudomonadota; class Gammaproteobacteria; order Vibrionales; family Vibrionaceae; genus Vibrio; species Vibrio sp. Vb1755. Next base: position 207,953 of record NZ_JAWOTA010000001.1, read on the forward strand.
TGATTCGCTAGAGCTTGGGGAGAGGACTGAACTGCTCATAGTGCTAACAATTCCTGAGTGTATGGCTTCGTGTGGTCAAGGTTTAGCAATTGACAAACGGTGCCACAAATATCAGTTTGCTTAATATGACAATCTTGATGGGTAAACTTATCACCAATGACAAACAGGGGAACTTCTCGTTCTTCAGGTAAAATCCCACCGTGAGAAAGATCGTTGTTCATGCCATGATCGCTGGTCACAATGATTTGATACCCATCAGCAAGCCATTGATCGATGTAGTTGGAAAGAATAATGTCTGCACCTCGCGCACAATTGCGGTATTGGCGAGAGTCTAGGCCAAACTTATGTCCTGTATCGTCGATATTCATCGGATGGATCAATAAGAAATCAGGTTGATAGTTGCGGCGTAAATACTCTGCGTCCAGGAACAAGGCTTCATCAGGATAATGATCCCAATGGTAAAAGCAGCCGTGCTGGATATTCAGGGTTTCATCATGCGTGAAACGATCGCGAACAGGTTCAAATGGCGCGCGATTATAAAGCTCACTTACCCAGTGGTAGGCAGCCGCAGCGGTCACTTTTCCTTGGGCTTTTGCCAAACTGAAAATGGAATCGTGTTTGGATAGACGAACGATATTGTTGTTTACGATGCCGCTTTCTACAGGGCGAACGCCCGTTAAAATGCACTCATAAAGTGGGCGAGACATAGAGGGCAGCTCACACTGCACAGGATAAAGCGTTGCGCGAGTTTCTTGTTGGGAACGACTTTGCTCTAGAAGACCATTGAGGTAGCCCATGCAATCACGGGCTACCTGATAGTTCAGTCCATCTAGAACAACAAGGATGACCTTATTGCTCATAACGACTTACTCTTATTGCTGGTGGATTAAGACACTTTCTTGCCATTGACGTGGCAGCTTACGTGCGGACTTTTCCCAAGCTGAGAAGTCAGTCACTGGGTGAACATTGCTGTATTGGTCATTAGCAATTAGCTTGTCTTGCACTGCTTGAGGCAGTGTGATGTTGGTGCGGATTGGACGCGCATAACCTTCTGCTAAGTTGATTTGCCCTTGATCGCTGAAGATGTATTCACGAGCAAGCTTTGCTGCATTAGGGTTCTTCGCGTATTTATTGATTATGGTTGTATAACCAGAAATCACAGAGCCATCTTGAGGAATGCTCACTGTAAAGCGGTCGCGGTCAATTTTGTCGCGGTAGTTCAATGCATTGAAGTCCCACATGATCGCCACTTCAACTTCGCCTTTTTCTAGGTTGGCGATGTTCGGATCGGTAAATGAAAGACGACCTTGCTTCGCGAGTTCAGAAAAGAATTTGAGCGCAGGCTTGAGGTTGGATTCGTCCCCACCGTTGGCGAACGCTGCGGCGAGAACCGCGTTGTTTGCCTGTGCTGCTACGCCTACGTCCCCTACGGTCACTTTGTAGTCGCCTTTTAATAGGTCATCCCACGTTTTTGGCGCGTCTTTTACGAGGTTATTGTTGGAGATAAAAGAAATAGTGCCAGTGTAAGCAAGTGCCCAATGACCATCTTCGTCTTTTGCCCAATCTGGGATGTCATTCCAAGTTGTTGGTTTATATGGCTGAGTGACGCCTTTTTTAACCGCTACACGTGCGAAGGCAAAGCCTACGTCACCAATGTCTGCGGTCGCGTTTTTCTTCTCAGCTTCGAATTTTGCGATTTCTTGAGCCGAGCTCATATCCGTGTCTTGGTGCTTAAGGTTGTAATTTGACTTTAAATCAGCCCAAGTGTCTTTCCAGTTTGCCCAACTGTCAGGCATACCCACACTGTAAACCGCCCCTTCTTTTTGTGCTGCTGCTACCAAAGATTCAATATCGGCTTCTTTCGCTACTGTTGGCGTAGCGAGCGTTACCGCAATGATTGCCGCTGGTGCGGTAATTGAACGACTTAGCAAAGTTTTCATTGTCTCCATCCTTCTGGACTAGGTCAGTAAGTTCGCTTTGTATGCTATGGATGGAATGTGACGATTTAGCGCAAGTAATTTGACAGTTTTGCTGATTTTATGTGGCACTTATATTTCATACGTTCAGTATGTGTTCTGTTGATTAATGTCATATTTTTGTTACGTAAACGCCTTATGTTATTCGTCAAATTATCGTTGGACTAGATCAGAATGAGAGCGACAGGCACCGGACAATTTGGTACCCAATTAGGAAAAATTAGAAGCAGCTTAAAACAGCAGATTCTTTCCGGCATCATGTCGGAAGGACAAAAACTGCCGTCAGAGAGAGAGCTCAGTGAGCTGTTTTCTACAACTCGAATCACTATCAAAGATGCGTTGGTGTCTTTGGAAACGGAAGGTCTTATTTATCGAGAAGAGCGCCGGGGTTGGTATGTATCTCCTGAGCGTATCTGTTACAACCCGTTGTCTCGTTCTCACTTCCATCAGATGATTCGAGAGCAGCATCGTATTGCAGAAACTAAGTTACTCAACGTGCGAAGTGAAATGGCCGCAGGTGAGTATGCCAAATCGTTAGAGGTGGAGCGAATTACCCCAATTTATGTAATTGAACGGTTACGTTTTATTGATGGGCGAGCGGTATTGTTTGTTGAGAACGTGCTCAAAGCGGCACTGTTTGAGGGTATATTGTCTGAGAACCTCACCATGTCCCTGACGGGCATTTATCGTGAGAAGTATGGTTACGAGACAAAGCGCTCTCGTTTTGATGTGATTCCAACGTCAGCTCCTGCTCATGTCGCTAAGGCGTTGAACCTAGCTGAAGGACAACCCGTTCTGAAAATTCGGCGGGTAAACTACAAACAAGATGGGCATTTAATGGACTGCGAATTCGAGTATTGGCGTCCAGACGCCGTGATGATTCGCATTGATAGCGTAGGATAAAGCGCAGAATTAAAAAGAGCCCAATGAAGGGCTCTTTTTCGCATATTGGTTAGAGAGGCGGTTTAAACGAGGCCTTGCTCTTTTGCCATTCTGCTTGCAATGCCGGGTGCTTTCCAAATGCTTGGCAGCAAAATGAAAGACACAGGTACGGCAGTAATTACAATGAAAGACTGCAATGCAGAAATACCACCAGAGCCCATTGAGATAAGCGCAATAGCGACAATACCCATAATCAGACCCCAGAACGAGCGAATCACTGCGTTTGGTTCTGTTGAGCCCGTCATCACTACACTGATTGTGTAAGTCATCGAGTCACCCGTCGTCACGATAAATGTTGTCGTTAAGATCAGGAACAGAACCGAAATGATCATTGGGTAAGGTAATTCACCAGTAATCGCTAGCAGTGCTGCAGGCAAGTTAAAGCCTTCAAACGCAGATGAAATCAAACCAGGGTTATCAAGTTCAAACGCAAGGCCACTGCCACCAACGATACTAAACCAGAAGCAAGTAATCAGCGGTGCCGCGATGCTAATAGACATGATTAATTGGCGAATTGTACGACCACGAGAGATACGAGCAATAAAGATCGCCATCATTGGGCCATAACCGATAAACCAACCCCAGAAGAATACTGTCCACCAACTTAGCCAGCCTGTATCACCACGGTAAAGTGCCATAGGGAAGAAGTTATCCACCATACGACCAACGCCTTGCACGTAGCCATCAACGATAAAGCTTGTCGGCCCGAAGAACAGGATGTAACCAATTAATAGTACAGACAAAATGATGTTGTAACGACTGACGATTTGAATACCCTTGCTCAAACCGCTCAGTGCGGAAAGGGTATACATCAGGATCGCCGCCATGATAACCATGCTTTGCGTTACGAACGTATCTGGCAGGCCAAACAATGAGTTTAGCGCGTAGCTAATTTGTAAACCTAAGAAGCCGATAGGACCGATGGTTCCTGCTGCTACTGCAATGATGCTACATGCGTCAGCAACATCACCAATCCAGCCTTTAATGGCTTTATCACCAAAAACAGGGTAAAGCAGAGTACGCGGCTTAAGAGGCAGGCCTTTATCGTAATGCAAGTGCATTAAGACAATGGAAGATAGACCACCAAGGATCGCCCAAGCTAAGAAGCCCCAGTGCATAAAAGACTGAGATAGGGCATTGATTGCGGCAGTTTTCGGTGAGGCTTCCCCGTATAGAGGCGGAGCAGTCACAAAGTGCGCGATAGGCTCAGCTGCGGCCCAGAACACACCACCACCTGCAAGTAGAGTACAGAGTACGATTGACAACCACTTAAAGTTATCAATATCAGGTTTCGCTAGACCACCTAGGCGCACATAACCAGTGCGACCAAACGCAAGAGCCAAACCAATTAGGAAATTCAGAAGAAGCAGTACTTGCCAGTAAGCTCCGAAATATTTAGTAGCAAAGCCGAAGCCGGTGTTAACCATTGCGGTTAGAGAGTCGGTATTCGTTAGAGCAAGTAAAACGAATAGAGTGAGGAAGCTACCACTTAACCAAAAGACAGGATTGGTGAGTTCGAGGCGCTTGAGTAAAGATGGGGGATGAATAGCAGAATAGTCAGCATCCTGAATAGGCGCTGTGTGGGAGGCGGCATTCGTCATATTTGACATAATTACTTCGCTTTTTAGGGCTATGAAGCCGTGCATTTCCCCTCACATCGTTTCAACGAAAAGTGTGAGGATGTTCAAAAAGCTGATGATGTTAACATGTCGAAGTTGCAAATATAACCTTAGATTTCGATTAATTTTTAACAGGTTAGCCAAGTTGCTGATTTTTGGGTAGAGATCAAAAGAAAGAGTTTTTACGTGAAATGCACCGCATTTCGTATGTAATTAACATTTCCCTTGTTTTTGCATGGGATTGTCAGGATTACATTGAGAAAACATGTTTTTCCCAAGCTAAGGTTTAACTCGATGGCTCACTTCGAACTTAACGGGCAGTGGATGCTTACCTCGCCACAGCGTCCCAATCTTGAAATTCCAATGTTTATTCCGGGCGATAATGTGTCGGCGCTTTTACAAACAGAGCAGATTCCAGATCCTTATTTTGCCGATAATGAAAACAAAGTTCGATGGATTGAAGAGTGTGAGTGGCATATCTCACGTGAGTTTGACGTCGACGCGTTTACGTTGTCTGCCAAGCAAATTTGGATGACGCTAACTCGTGTCGATACATTGGCAACCTTCTATGTTAATGGTGAGTTAGCACAAACTTGCAGCAACATGTTTACCCAGCAACGTGTGGATATTAAACCGCATTTAAAGCAAGGTACTAACACGATTCGGGTTGAGTTTGCTCGGGTGGATTTAGAAGGTATCGCAAGAGCAAAAAAACTGCCATTTCCTATTCCATCGGCAATGGGCAACAACCAAATTCCACACATGAACTTGATCCGCAAAACACAGTGCCATTCCGGATGGGACTGGGGCATTTGCTTGATGGTATCGGGTATTTACGACCCCATTCAAATCGACATTGTGAATGAGCTTTGGCTCAAAGGCTTCTCGACAGAGCAGCAATGGCAAGCCGATGGGAGTGTGTTTCTTGATGTAGTAGTTGAAGTGGAAACGGACAGTCAACGCCATGAAATGATGGTTGAATTTAATGGTGAGCGTCAATGTATTCAAACAAAAGGAAGTGGTCACTATCATTGCCAGTTCCACATTTTGGAGCCTCAACGCTGGTGGCCATCGGGTTATGGCGAAGCGTATCTCTATCCCATTACCATTTCTTGCAGAGAGCAAAAGTTAACGCACAACATTGGTTTGCGTCAGCTAACTCTAAATAATCAAGCTGATGAGCACGGCTCTGCAATGGAATTTATCGTCAATGGCGTACCGATTAATGCTAAAGGTGCCAACTGGATCCCTATTGACGCAATGCCGGGGCGAGAGTGCGAAACACGTTATCGCAACCTTTTGCAAAGTGCGGTTGACGCCAACATGAACATGATTCGCGTATGGGGCGGTGGTCAGTACGAGAGTGAAATCTTTTATAACCTTTGTGATGAACTTGGCTTGTTGGTGTGGCAAGACATGATGTTCGCCTGCTCGTTGTACCCATCAAACGACGAGTTTTTAAAAGAGGTAGAAGAAGAACTTAGATTCCAAATCCCGAGGCTCAAGGAGCACCCATCAATCGCACTTTGGTGTGGTGACAATGAAGTGATTGGAGCTATTGGTTGGTATGACGAATCTAAGCGCAGTAAAGTCAAATACACGGTTAACTACGATCGCCTCAACCGCATGATTGAGAAGGAGATTACCGAGCAAGATAGCACTCGCCGTTTCTGGCCAAGTTCCCCATGTAATGGTGAACTGGATTTCGGTGATGCGTGGCATGATGATAGTAAAGGCGATATGCACTTTTGGGACGTTTGGCATTCAGGAAAATCATTCAGTGCCTACCTTGACGTGAATCCTCGTTTTTGCTCTGAGTTTGGTTTTCAATCTTGGCCATCTTTTGCTGAAGTTAAGCGGTTTGTCCCTGAGCAAGACTGGAATATTACATCCCCAACTTTCGAACAACATCAGAAGAACCCGCGTGGTAATAGTATTATCACAGAGATGTTCACGCGCTATTTTCGTTTTCCCTCTGGATTTGAGAGCATGCTGTATTTAAGTCAAGTTCAGCAGGCAATCGCGATCAAAACTGCATGCGATCATTGGCGTGCCATTTCTCCAGTTTGTCGCGGCATGCTGTACTGGCAACTCAACGATAACTGGCCTGTCAGCTCTTGGTCTAGTTTGGAATACAGTGGTCGATGGAAGCAGTTGCACTACCATGCAAAACGCTTTTTTGCGCCGCAGTATTTGGTATTTTCCGAGCATACAGGCAAGTTGAGCCTACATTTGCTCAATGATGCGAAAGAGTCCGCAAGCGTCAACGCATTGCTCAAGTGGGTAGATTGGCAAGGGGAAGAAAAGCAATGTTGGAGCTTAGAACAAACAGTCATAGCAGACAGCAATACGATTTTGTGGCAGTTGGATGAATTGATCGAGAAGGATGAACTTACGTCAGGCTTCTTCTATGTTGAAGCGCAAATCGGTGAAGACAGAATAAGCAACACATGGTTTAGTACTCACGAGCTAAAAACCTTGCCGATAGCGAAAGCCAATATAGATGTCTCTATTGAAGGGAGGCGAATTACATTGATTGCGGATAAGCCTGCGTTTTTTGTTCATTTGGAGAGTGATGCTGATGGAAGGTTCAGTGACTCCAGTTTTACTCTGTTGGTCAACGTTCCAATGACGGTTGAGTATTTAGGTGATGATGTTTCAGGTATGCAGCAGTCGTTGAGGGTATACCACCTTAATGATTAAAGCGGGTATAGAACATCTACATGCTGACAACTAAAAAGGGAGCGTTTGCTCCCTTTTTAGTTACCAAGTATCCGTTATTAAGCTCAGGTTGAGACAGAAGACTATTTAAGTTTCTGATGGACCCGATAGCTAACGACAAAGCCAATGTAGAATAGTGCAGCAAGAGTAATCATTGCCGTCGCGTACGCCAGTAGGCTGTTTAACCCTAAACCAAAAGCCAGAGTGAAGGCGATACCATGAATGGCTTCCGCAGGGATTCGGTACCAAGCAGAGTGGACGGAAGATCCAAAGAGGATAAAGGTACTAAGTAAGACAATCGTGCCGCCTATAAAGCCGACCCATCTGCTGTTGTTCATGTTGCAGTCTCAGGGGTTACCGAGGTAACGTAACAAAATATTTCAGGATCGTATTATACAACCGATCATCGCGAAAAGCGCTAGAGAAATTTCGCGGATAAAACAGAGTGTTTTAATTCGAACAAAAGAATACGACCATAGCCAACTTAATACAGGAATAACAAAACATGTTGAGATTTATACAACGTCGCCGCATTAAGAAAGTGATTAAACTAATGAGTACCAGATTGGTGGTGGGATACGGCAGTCGTGAGTACTTTTCGGTTGGTCAGGTAAAGACGAGCACCAGCGAGTTAAGCGCGTGCCAACAAAAAATTGCGTTGGCGTTGTATGCGAATCCGCAAGATCTTGATTTGGAAAATCAACCAGAGTTGCAAGCCATCCGCTCTGATGTAGCGCATGACTTCTTCGCTGGTGTCGATTATACCGCTCAAGATGTGCTTAATTTACTCGGCTCTGGTGGCTGGAAAGGAGGTCGAATGGAAGATGGAATGTCTCATCATTTTGGTATGCACAGTCGCTATTAAAAACATGCGTTAATTTTATAAATTCGATAAATATTTTTGCTGTTAAAGATTAATTAAATTTTCTTTCAATTGGGTAACAATTACCTAATTATGCACCCGAATCCCAGCGCGTCGCTGGACTGGTTGGATTGCATACCATGAAATTAATCATCAAAGGATTGGGGCTGAGTGCTCTTGTGCTCAGCATGTTTGCTCATGCAGATAGCAAAACGTTGAACGTTTATGCATGGGGTGGCTATTTGCCGGAAGCATCGTTAAAAGCGTTTGAAAAACAAGAAGGCGTTACGATTAATTATTCGACCTTTGAGAATAATGAATCAATGTATACCAAGCTAAAATTGCTAAAAGGTTCTGGTTACGATGTGGTTTTTGCTTCTGCGTACTTCATTGAAAAAATGGGTCGAGAAGGACTGCTTTCGAAAATAGATCACGCTCAAGTGCCAAACATGCAAGACACAATGGACGGCTTACTTGGCCAAGCGCACGATCCGAAAAATGATTACTCATTGCCTTATATTTGGGGCATTACCGGGATCAGCTACAATGAATCCATGGTTGAGCAACCAGTGACAAAATGGGCTGACTTATGGGAGTCACAATACGAACAACAAGTCATGCTGATTGATGACGTTCGCGATGTGTTCGGTATGGCGCTGAAGAAAAATGGCCATAGTGTGAACACCAAAGACGAAGCAGAAATCAAACAGGCTTTCGATTCTTTAGTGGCACTGAAAAATAACGTATTGCTGTACAACTCAGATGCACCTCAAGTCCCTTACGTGTCCGGTGAAACATCGGTCGGCATGCAATGGAACGGCAACGCATTCCAAGGGCAGGTTGAAATGCCTGAGCTGAAGTTCGTGATGCCGGAAGAGGGCGCGGTATTGTGGATGGACAACTTCACTATTCCGTCTGGCAGTAAAAACAAAGCATTGGCGCATAAATTTATTAACTTTATGTACCAATCAGAGAACCAAGCGGAAATCGTGACCAGTTTGGGTTATGCGTCGGCAACAAACGCTGGGCGTGACAAATTGCCAGAAGAGTTGAAAAACAACCGTACTATTTTCCCTTCATCAGAAGACATGAAAAAAGGCGAGTTCATTAATGATGTTGGCGCAGAAACGTTAGCGATTTACGAAAAGTACTGGCAACGTTTAAGAACGCAATAAGCGACGTCTTTACCTATTTTTAGGCTTAAAATCGTTCAAATTTGGATTCCCCTCATCACGAAAGTGGTGAGGGGAATTTTTTACAGGCTTTGTACTGCGAGTGTTACTACGCGGCACGCTTTACGAGGCAGAAGTGCTTTTTACCGCGTTGCAGTAACCAGTATTGATCGAACAGTGGGAAGCTCAAACTTGGGTTATCAGCCGACACTTTTTCACCGTTTACACTAATGGCGTTGTTGCTGATGTGTTCGCGTGCAACACGCTTCGAACTTGCTAAACCCGACTCAACCAACAGCTCAACCAAATCTTGTTGTGCGCTCTCAATGCTTGGTAAACCATCCAACTCCAATTGTTTTAATTCACCCAAACTCAGTTGTTGCACATTACCGCTGAATAAAGCTTGAGTGATGCGCTCGGCGCTAGCTAGGCCTTCTTCGCCATGAACAAATCGCGTCATTTCCTCAGCGAGAATACGTTGTGCTTGCGGTTTACCTTGGCTTGTTTGGTCTTGCGCCTCAATGCTGGCAATTTCTTCGCAGCTCAAGAACGTGTAGTAACGCAGGAAGTGGTAAACGTCGGCGTCTTCTGCGCCAAGCCAGAACTGGTAGAACGCGTAAGGAGAGGTTTTGCTAGGATCTAGCCATACTGCGCCGCCTTCGGTTTTGCCAAATTTGGTACCATCGGATTTGGTGATCAGCGGCAGAGTTAAGCCAAATACTTGCTCACCATTTTGACGGCGAGTTAAATCGATCCCGCTGACGATGTTTCCCCATTGGTCATTGCCACCGATTTGCAAACGGCAACCGTATCGACGGTTTAGCTCGGCAAAATCGTACGATTGCAGTAGGGCGTAGCTAAATTCGGTGAAGGAGATACCTTGGTCAGGTCGTTGCAGGCGTTGTTTTACCGAGTCTCGGTTGACCATAGTATTGATCGAGAAGTGCTTACCCACATCGCGGAAGAAGTCGATCACATTGATCGCTTTCATCCAGTCAGCGTTGTTCACCATGATCATCGGCTTGGTCAGTTGGAGGTTCATCAACTGCTGAATTTGATTAGAAAGATCGTTAACCCAGCCTGAGACGATTTCCTCTGAGTTCAGACTGCGCTCAGTCGCTTTAAAGCTTGGGTCGCCAATCATGCCCGTTGCACCGCCAATCAAGGCAACAGCTTGGTGTCCGGCATCTTGAAAGCGCTTAAGCATAATCAAAGGCACGAGGTGGCCGATATGCAAGCTGCCAGCTGTAGGATCGAAGCCGCAGTAAACGGTTTGTGGCTGTGAGAGAAGTGTCTGAATTTCTTCCAAATCGCTGGCTTGTGCAATCAAGCCACGATCTTGTAAATCTTGCAGTAATGGTGTTGTCATTCTTTTTGTCTGTTTTAGTGGTTGTTACATTCAGACTAAAACGCGACACCTTTTCTCGATATATCCCTTAAGGGACAGTTTTTTATCTTGAATGGAGAATGAGGTGATTGAGGAAAAGCTGGAATAACTCACTCAATGAAGACACATTTAATTGCGAGTAAATTCGCTTTCGATGATTTTTGACCGTGCCTTGAACTAAGTGTAACCGCGCGGCAATTTCTTTGGTGTCAAACCCTTGAGCGAGAAGCGAAGCCACCTCTTGTTCGCGACGGGTGAGTGATTCTACGCCAAACGTTGCTAAAGCTTGCTCAATGGCTAATCGCATACTGCCAGAATAAGCACTCTGTGCAAAAACAGGCTCAGAAAAGGTAAATTCCGTTTGTTTCCAATGTTGCTGACAAAGCGACTGAATTATCGGGAAATAGGGCTTTAGCTTATTGATTTGTGGCTGAGAAAAGTATTTTCCATCAGTCATATATCCGAAGTACAGCATGACCCAACGGCCAGATTCAACTTCGACTAGCATGCTAAGCTCGTCTTTCCACCCTGTTTGATGATAGAACTGCTCGCAGTATGAGGTGAAGTCAACGCCTTTACGCGCCACGTCTTTGAGCGTAAATACGCCTTGTTGCTTTGTCTCGTTTAGTTTGAGAAAAAAAGGGTCATTTTGAAATGAGTCAGTAAGGTAGCGTTGAAAAAGTAACTCTCGCTCGTTCTCAATTGAGTCGTAGAGATAAATAGGATGTTTACCTTCTCGGTAACCTAAAATAACTGCGCAATCAAAATGAAAAAGAGTGCGAATGACACGCATAAGTTTAGGAGTAAAGTTAGGCGTGTTAAGAGCAGAAATTGCTTCTGCTAGCAGATTATTAAAGTTATTGTCAGGCATGGGATACCGAATTGCAGGTGGTTTTGCGCAAGCATAACCAAAAGCAATCCAACGAGAAAGGGAAGTCGCCATCTTCTGGTGACTTCCATAGAGAAAGTTGCGTAAGTGCTCAGTTTTGAGGAATCATATCCCCGTTAACTTATTGATAAGGGTGCATAACAACGGTTTTATTTAAGCGATTAGTTGCTATGCATTACTGCGAGTTAGTGAGCTCTTCGTTAACCCAATATTTAGAACCAGACACGTTAGCATCGATGAGCAAACCTTTAGCGTTCAACTGATAGACGGCGACGCCGCTGTTAAATTGTTTTGAAAGTTGCTCTGAATCTTCGCCCGCAACAGCAGAGGCTTCACTTGTGGCCTCCCATCCTTCGTTGACGAACGTATCAAAGTCTTCTTTGCTCTCAAACAGAACCACTTGTTGGTAAAATTTGCCGCCAGCCCCAAGTGCAACGCCCAAACCAAACATATTCATATAAGTGCGTTCTTCTGTTTCCTTATTCACTGCGACTCCTGACCCTGAGTTGGTGTGAAACAGCAAAGATAATTTACGAGAATCAAAGACCGCGTAGCCGTACGCGTTGTCGTAAATAGCTTTTGCCTCCGGCTTTTCATTAAATAACTTGAGCAAAGCGCTATCTGCCATTAAGTCCACGGCTTGGCGAGCTTCTTCTGGCGTATCGCCTTCCATCAGCTCATCAATTTTTTTGTCGGCAGCATCTATCCATTCTTTGCTTTTCTCGATGCTGGCTTCCGTCCATTCGCCTGCGGTATTGATCGCTTCCTCGGACCAGTTCGTGAAATCTTGCCACGCTTGTTTTGAAAACGCTTTGGTGTCGTCCCAAGCATCTTGTGCAGTATCAGAAACTGCGTCGCCAAGCTCAGACATTTTATTGGAAATTTCATCCCAATCGGCATAAGCAGGGGATGCCAGGAGCATCAATGTAGTAAGGAGTGCGATAGGCTTTTTCATCAAATTCTCTCTGGAGTTATCGATATACCATTCATTTTAGGTCATCAGACTTTGATAATGAAATTGACTAAATGACGAACTTGAGAGAGGAATCACGAACTGATTGTGAAATGACGTGTGAATAACAAAGCCCTCACAAGGGGAGTGTGAGGGCTAGAGTTTATCGTGTGTTACTTGCTGCTAACTTTACCGAGTTTTAACCAAGTATCGATAACCGTATCTGGGTTTAGTGATACAGAGCTAATACCTTGATCCATTAGCCATTCCGCTAAGTCGTCGTGGTCTGATGGGCCTTGACCACAAATACCAACGTATTTGCCTGCTTTTGTTGCCGCATCAATCGCCATTTGAAGCATCACCTTAACCGCTGGGTTGCGCTCATCAAATAGATGTGCGACATCGCCAGAGTCACGGTCAAGACCAAGCGTTAGCTGAGTCATGTCGTTTGAGCCAATCGAGAAGCCATCAAAGTACTTCAAGAACTCATCGGCAAGGACCGCGTTGGATGGCAGTTCGCACATCATGATGACTTTAAGACCCTGATCGCCACGGCGCAGATCAAACTTCGCTAGCAAATCAATCACTGATGCTGCTTCGCTTGGTGTACGAACAAATGGGATCATGATTTCAACGTTTTTCAGACCCATTTCGTTACGAACGCGTTTGATTGCTTGAGTTTCTAGCTCGAAGCAGTCTTCAAACACTGGAGAAATGTAACGAGACGCGCCACGGAAGCCAAGCATTGGGTTTTCTTCATGCGGTTCGTATGCTTTACCGCCAACCAAGTTGCTGTATTCGTTAGACTTAAAGTCAGACATACGAACAATAACGCGTTTCGGCCAAAATGCCGCAGCAATGGTTGCGATACCTTCTGTCAGCTTGCTTACGTAGAAATCGATAGGATCTTTGTAACCACGAATACGCTGAGTGATTTCTGCTTTTAGCTCATCGCTTTGTGCATCAAAGTTAAGTAATGCTTTCGGGTGGATACCAATCATCTTATTGATGATGAATTCAAGACGAGCAAGACCAACACCTTCATTTGGAATTTGTGCGAAGTCAAACGCGCGATCAGGGTTACCCACGTTCATCATCACTTTTGTTGGTAGCAGTGGCAGTTCATCAACAGAAGAGCGTTTTACGTCAAACTCAAGTTCACCTTGGTAAACGTAGCCCGTTTCACCTTCTGAACAAGATACGGTCACGGTTGCGCCATCGGTTAACTTGCTTGTCGCATCGCCACAGCCAACGATTGCAGGAATACCAAGCTCACGAGCGATGATGGCAGCGTGGCAAGTACGGCCACCACGGTTGGTTACGATTGCAGATGCTTTTTTCATCACTGGTTCCCAATCTGGGTCAGTCATGTCTGTAACTAGCACGTCACCTTCTTGGACTAAAGACATTTGGTCCAGAGAGTCAACCAAGCGAACCACGCCTTTACCGATGCGCTGACCGATTGCACGACCTTCAACCAAAACATCCGCTTTGTTTTGTAGCTCGTAGCGCTCAATCACGTTTTGTTCCGTTTGTGAACATACGGTTTCAGGACGCGCTTGAACAATGTACAGCTTGCCATCAATGCCATCTTTTGCCCATTCAATGTCCATTGGACGCTGATAGTGCTTTTCGATGATCATTGCTTGTTTTGCGAGCTCTTTGATCTCGTCGTCGTTCAATGAGAACGTGTTGCGCTCTTCATCAGAAGTATCAACGATATCAACTTGTTTGCCGATTTCTTGGTTATCTGAGTAGATCATTTTGATCAACTTAGAACCAAATGTTTTCTTAACGATTGGGTGTTCGCCTGCTTCAAGCATTGGCTTGTGAACGTAGAACTCGTCAGGGTTTACTGCACCTTGAACGACCATCTCGCCTAGACCCCATGAAGAGGTGATGAAGACAACTTGGTCGAAACCCGATTCAGTGTCTAGTGTAAACATAACACCCGACGAGGCTTTATCTGAACGCACCATACGTTGGATACCCGCAGATAGCGAGATGCCACGGTGGTCGAACCCTTGGTGAACGCGGTAAGAAATCGCACGGTCGTTAAATAGAGAAGCGTAAACGTGCTTAGTTGCTTCTAGTACTGCGTCGATGCCTTTCACGTTCAAAAACGTTTCTTGCTGACCAGCAAAAGAAGCATCAGGTAGGTCTTCTGCCGTAGCAGATGAACGAACTGCGACTGAAAGCTCAGGATTGCCTTCGATCAGTTCTTGGTAATTTTCACGAATTTCTTGTTCAAGGTCCGCAGGGAAAGGGGCCTCTAATACCCATTGACGAATGTTTGCACCTGTCTTACGCAGAGCTTCTACATCTTCAACGTCTAGTTCATCGAGTAATTGGTGAATACGCTCATCCAAACCTTCGTGGTCAAGGAATTGGTTAAACGCGTATGAGGTTGTCGCAAAACCATTTGGTACAGAAACGCCTGCGTTTGCTAGGTTAGAAACCATTTCGCCAAGTGAAGCATTCTTACCGCCGACTTTGTCGACATCATCCATGGATAGGCCATTGAACCAGAGGGTGTTCTTTTGCATGTCTTTCTCCAGAAACATTGCAGCTTAGTAGGGGGACTTAAATCGATCTAAACAATCGCATGTTGGCTGTTATTACACGTTGACCATACATTGCTTCATTTAGATTGATATCAAAGGCAAACGATTACGTTCTGGCTGAAAAAAATTCAAAAGAATTTTTAAAGCTGTGGTGAACCTAACTGAAAGCCAAACTGATTTATTAATATTATGTGTACCATCCTACTCAAAAGATTTTGAAAAATTAAACAGAAATGCAAATAAATAACCAAAGTCGTGATGTGTTCTATGTTTCTGACGGTACGGCGATAACATGTGAGACATTAGGGCATGTTGTTCTCGGTCAATTTCCGTTCATTCCTAACGAAAAAACCTTTCCGTTTGTAGAAAGCCAGGACAAAGCTACTGACGTAGTCAAAGAAATTGAAACTTCCTACCAGCGCAATGGCGTCAAACCTCTGGTCTTTTTCTCAATTGTCGTTCCAGAAGTACGTGAAATGCTGCTTGAAGCGCCGGCATACAGTTACGATGTGTTGGAGAGTATTGTGCAGAAAGTGCAAGACGACATTCAGATGGCACCAAAGCCTAAGTTGCAGCGTTCTCGCAGCGTGGGGAAAGATTCCGACACCTATTTTGACCGTATTGCGGCTATTGAATACACATTGGCGCATGATGATGGCATCACGCTAAAAGGGTTGGAACAAGCCGATATTATCCTGCTGGGAGTATCGCGCAGCGGAAAAACGCCGACTAGCTTGTACATGGCGATGCAATTTGGTTTACGTGTTGTGAACTATCCGTTCATTGCGGAAGATGTGAAGATGATGCGTTTGTTGCCTGAGTTTGAGATCCATCGTCATAAGTTGTTTGGGCTGACGATCGATCCCGAGCGCTTGACTGAAATCCGTGAAAATCGTTTGTCTGGAAGTGATTACGCTAGCACAGAGCAGTGCAAGCTGGAGCTAGACACTGTTGAGGCGTTGTTTAGAAGAGAGGCGATCCCATATATCAATACGTCCTCTCTGTCTGTTGAGGAAATTACTACGCGTATTCTGGAAAAAGCAGGAATGAAGCGTCGCTTGTTTGGCTAACAAGAGACGCTCATGTCGCTATGTGTAAGAGGAGGTAAGGTGTGTACCTCCTCTATCGAATGAGCCTTAGACAGAATTAATAGTATTGGAACATCTTTTGGATGTCTTGATAGTTTTTCGTCTGAGTCAGTGACAGCATCAGTAAGATACGTGCTTTTTGTGGGTTCAATGTACCTGCGGCAACAAAGCCATATTTGTCGTCATCAATTTCAGCATCCAAAGTCGTTGAGCCGCTAGGCGTTCGGGAGCTTCTTACAACAACAACGCCATCTTTACTCGCTTTCTCTAGCTCATCAAACACAGTGTGGTACAAGTTACCATTACCGACACCAGCACTTACGATGCCGTCAAACTTCGCATCCACAAAGGCTTTCACCGGCAAACTGGAGGCATTTGCATAGTTATAAACAATACCGACCTTAGGCAACTTAGTAAGCTTTGATACATCGAATGGGGTTTCTGTCGTATGTTTACGTTCTGGGCTTCGTTGATATTTGGCATCGCTATTATGAATGTAGCCGATAGCACCAAAGTTGGGTGACTGGAAAGTGCTGACGGAGGTTGTATTGGTTTTTGTCACATCTCGCGCATCGAAAATCGTGTCATTCATTGCGACTAGCACGCCACGTCCTTCTGAATCTTCATCGGTGGCTGTTACGACTGCATTGTATAAGTTGACTGGTCCATCAGCACTCATTGCGGTGGAAGGACGCATTGCACCGACGATCACGACAGGCTTTTTGCTCTTGACGGTCAGATCAAGGAAGTAAGCGGTTTCCTCTAACGTATCCGTACCATGAGTAATGACGATGCCGTCAACATCATCTTGATCGAGTAGCTCATTAACTCTTTTCGATAATTTTAGCCACACTTCATCATTCATATCTTGTGAACCGATACTGACCACTTGCTCTCCAGAAATATCGGCA
The DNA here is from genome assembly GCF_033338635.1 of Vibrio sp. Vb1755. NCBI lineage: Bacteria > Pseudomonadati > Pseudomonadota > Gammaproteobacteria > Vibrionales > Vibrionaceae > Vibrio > Vibrio sp. Vb1755. Next base: position 225,036 of record NZ_JAWOTA010000001.1, read on the forward strand.
ATCTTGGTCATACTCGGCACCGCAGAAATCAATGATTCAACGCCGACTTTACCTGCTGTGTAGTTTGATTCTGTTGCAGATTGACCTGCGCCTGCTATGGTGCCACCAGTGGCAAGAATTTTAATGTTCGGAAGATCGGATTGCGCAAAAGAGAACGAACTGATGCATAAACCGAGGGTTATCGTACTGAGGCGGAAAAGATTTTTTGTCATGGGAATCACCTGCTTTTAGGTTAGATGTTGGTTGGGGAACAACCTCTATCCTAAAAACAGAACGGGAGAATTTTTGAGCACAAGCTCAACAAATTGCATATGAAAATCGTGATCAACTAATCACTTAAAGAATATCAAATCAACCAGTTAACCTAATTAACGTGCTTCTTTAACAAGTGAGATGTGCTAGTAACGTGCACAACGTGTTAAGTCCTATAATTTATTGATTTATAAATAAAGGAGGTAGGAGTCTCGTGATGAGGTTATTAAACATGAATTTAGCCGTGCAATTTTCCAAAGTTTACAGTGTAAAAAAAGCGGCTTTACCCCGGAACAGATAAAAGCCGCTTGCCAATGATGTGTTAATTCACATCTTATCGCATAATCATTTGTTCACGACCAGGACCCACAGACACCATTTTTACTGGTACGCCCATCAGTTCCTCAATGCGTAGAACGTATTTCTGTGCTGCTACTGGAAGCTCTTCAAACTTACGACAACCTGTGATGTCCTCGCTCCAGCTTTCCATCTTCTCGTAGATTGGCGCAAGAGAGGCAGTTTGAGGCCAGATTGGGTTTTCGCTGTGGTTGCCTTCGTAGCCAACACAGATTTTCAGATCGTTAAGGCCAGTCAAACAGTCTACTTTCGTTAGTGCAATTTCAGTTGCGGCTTGCAGTTCAACGCCATTCTTCGTAGCGACTGCGTCAAAGTAGCCCATATCGCGTGGACGACCCGTAGTTGCACCGAACTCGCCAGCAAGTTCGCGGAAAGCGTCTTGCTCTTCCATTGCAGTGATCAACGTACCAGTACCCACTGATGAGCTGAAGGCTTTTGCAACCGCAATAACGCGTTCAGGACGAAGTGCCGGAAGGCCACTACCGATACCCGCGTACATTGATACAACATTAGAAGATGTTGTCCAAGGGTACTCACCGTAAACAAGGTCACGACCCGCGCCAAGCTGCGCTTCGAACAAGAGAGTTTTGTCTTTCGCTTGTAGTTCTTTTAGAGGAAGCGTTACGTTGCAAATTGAATCGCGCCAAGGTGCAGACACTTCTAGCAGCCAGTTCGCCAGTTCTTCAGCGGTTTGTTCAAACTCGAACGTCGGGTAAAGTGCACGCAGTTGCGGCAGTTTCCAATCCATCATGAATTGAAGGCGTTCAACCAATACTTCTGGTTGCTTCAACCAACCAACTAGGATGCCTTTCTTCATTACGCGGTCACCGTAAGCAGGTGCAATACCTTGACGAGTTGAACCGTATGCTTTGTCGCCTAAACGTTGTTCTTCTAGCGTATCTTCTAGTGCGTGTAGAGGTAGACACAGTGTTGCGCGATCAGAGATGCACATATTCACTTTTACGCCCGCTTCTTCAACTTCCGCAATCTCCTGAGACAGCAACGCAGGGCTGATAACCATACCCGGACCTAACACTGCCAAACAGTCAGGGTTGAATACGCCACTTGGAAGCTGGTGCAGCTTGAACGTACCTAGATCGTTAACCACGGTGTGACCCGCGTTGTTACCACCTTGGAAACGAATGCTCGCAGAAGCTTGCTCTGCCAAAAAGTCAACGATGCGGCCTTTGCCTTCATCACCCCAGTTTGCACCCACAACAACGATAGACGACATAATTTAATCTCCAAAAACAGATGCAAAAATCTTAAGGTGTTCGCCATAATAAGAGAAATTAATTATACTCATTAACTTGATAAGAATTTCATATCGGAATTGGCAATGTTAGATTTGAACTGGCTGCGAACCTTCGTAACTCTTGCAGAGGTAAAACACTTTGGTAAAACAGCGACGGAACTGCACATGACGCAGCCGAACGTAAGTTTGCATATCAAGCAGTTGGAGCAAGCCACGCGCACGAAATTGATTGAGCGAAATCCCGTGCAGTTGACGCAAGCGGGGAAGCGTTTGTTAGCTACGGCGCAGCGGATGCTTAATGAGCTGCAAATTTGTCAGTCGGATCTCAATGCCATCAACGATCTTACGCAGGGGACGCTTTCTATTGCGGCGAGCGATATTGTTTCACGTTTACTGCTTATCAAACCATTTCAGCAGTTCAAAAGTGAATATCCGGGGATCGACTTGGCATTGTTCAATACCACATCTTCTCAAGCGGTGGATTTGGTGAAAAGTGCGCGTGCCGATATCGGCTTTGTTATCGCACAAAAAGAGAGTCAACCGCTGCATTTTACGCCTCTCACGCAAATTCACTGGTGTGCGTTTGGTGATAACATTTTTGAGTGGCAAGACAATCGAAAAGAGAGCCAGACGCTGATCCTGCTAGGGCACGATACTCGAACCCGAGAGCTGATTGATGCGTCTTTACCTGAACTAAATCTGCCTAAGCATCGCGTGATGGAAGTGGGCAGTGTGGAAGCACAAATCGACTGGGCGGAAGCGGGGTTTGGGACTGCTATTGTGCCGGATTTTTCGCTCGATCCGAGATTAAAGCTTTCTCGAGAAGTTACGCCTTTGCCAAGTTTTCCAAACACTGATTTCGGCTACATCGTGCGTCAAAATCAGGTGTTATCCAAAGCGGCAAAACAGTTGTTGGCTTGGGTTGGCGAGAATGTGTCGGTGGTTGAGGGCTAAGGCGATGAAAGAAAAGGCCATGAAAGAGACGAAGATTACGATTTCGCTCCCATCCTTGATTCACCGTATTGGGGGCGACCATGCCAAGCGAGCGAAAACACTCGCAGCAGAAAAACAGTGCGATCTTAAGCGAATTAGACGATCTCGTCACTGGCAAATCTCGGGCGAGGCTTTGGATGTAAAAGCGTTTTTAGAGGATCTCAAAAACGAAGAAGCAGAGACGATGCGATTTGCGATCAACAAGATCGAACAAGCTCTACTTGCTCACCAAGACAAATTGGAACCTTTGGACGTGAAGTTGATACGTTTGGTGAGACAAAACCCAAACATCACCCTAGCGGAGCTGATGGCTGAAACGAACTGCACGTTAGTTCAAGCTCGCACGGTACGATTTGGTGCTGAGTTGCTTTAAGATCGGTTTGTGGTTTACTCACTTTATTAACAGATGTTAGGGTACCGATCAAAATCACTCACTAAGACCATTTTATTATGGATATTTGGCAGCTTCTCCTTTTTATTCCTGCTTGCTTCGCTCTAAATATGGCTCCAGGCCCAAACAATTTATTGGCAATGAATAATGCGCGTTGTTACGGCTTTAGGGCCGCGTTTACGGCCAGTTTAGGCAGAATTGCTGCTTTTTCAGCGATGATTGCGTTGTCTGCATCAGGTCTGGCTGTGATTTTGTATACGTCAGAAATGCTATTTTGGGCAATAAAGTTGGTAGGAGCGCTGTATCTACTGTGGATTGCGTTTAACCTTTGGCGTTCAGAGTCCAGCCCGATCTCTGACTTGGACAATTCGCGCAATTACGCAGGACTTGCGAAGCAAGAATTTACGCTTGCTGCTGGCAACCCGAAAGCGATACTTATTTTTACTGCATTCTTGCCGCAATTTGTTGATGCCAATGCCAACGTTCAAGAGCAGTTTTTTGCCCTTGGCTCGACGTTTTTGATATTAGAAATGGTCGCCATTTCAATCTATGCCATCTTTGGTTTGTACTTGAGGCACTGGTTTTCAAATCCAAAAATGGCGAAACGTTTCAATCGCGGATGTTCGTTGTTTTTAGCCGCATCAGGTGCGAATTTGCTACTAAGTAAGCAATAACAACACATCATCTCCGTAGATTATTTTTCTATAAAAAGAGCCGCTGATGTTACATCAGCGGCTCTTTTCGTTGATGCATCGATTATTTATTGTTACCACATCAAATCGTCAGGCACGACGAAATCTGCGTATGGATCGTCTTCTGCTGGAATGTCCGATTCAGGTTCTTTTTGTTCGATGATGACGGACTCATCACGTTGAGCAATTTTATTCGCTACTCCACGTGGAATGACAACATAGCTTTCACCAAAAATTGCGATTGCCAAAATACCTTTGATCAACTGCTCGCGGATAAGTGAATCTACATAAAGTGATTTCACTAGCGTACCGTGAGTGAAGTTGTATTTGATGTCGCCATCTTTTAAGTCGATCTTGTTCATCTCAATCAATTGATTGATCTGCGCTTTGATCTCTTTGTTTAATCGCTCAGCATTTTGCTGCTCGCTCAATTGTTTATCACGCTCTAACTGTTGGCGTTTATTCTCTTCAACCGCCGCTTTTACTTCGCGTGCTTGAACGCGTGATTTTTTTGAGCCTTTCTTCGCTTTCTTTAGTTTCTTTTCATTAACTAAGCCAGCTTTCAGCATTTGTTCTTGAAGGGTAAGTTTTGCCATGTTTCATCCAGTTAGTGCGCAATTTTGGGCATTTTACCCACTATTGCCACTTGTAGTAAATAATAGTGCTTTCTATGGGTCTAAAATGTTTGGTTGGCTTGTTGTCTCTTTAATGGAAAGTGCAAAGCGGGCCTTCTCCAAAGCCCGCGAGCATTACTGAAATCTAGGTGGGTTATGGCTGCCACTGTTTAGATGTGACGAGGTTATCCATCACTTTGTTTACCGCTTGATGCGCTTTGTCGACAATGGTGTCTATATCGTTACGATTCGCGATAAGCGGTGGAGCAAAACCGAGGATGTCACCATGTGGCATAGCGCGAGCGATTAAGCCTTGCTCTAAACAGGCCGCCGCGATTTGCGGGCCTACTTTCAAGTTTGGATCAAAGTGTGCACGGCGGAGCTTGTCTGAAGAAAACTCCAACGCATGCAACAAGCCAACGCCACGAGTATCACCGACCAATGGATGATCGCTAAACGTCTCCGCCATGCGTTGCTGCAAGTAAGCGCCGACTTCGGCCGCGTTTTTTACCAAGCCTTCACGTTCAATGATATCGAGGTTGCAGTTCGCGGCTGCCGCTCCCATTGGGTGACCAGAGTAGGTATAACCGTGTCCGATAGCGCCCCATTGGTCGGTGCCGTTTTCTAGCACACTCCAAACTCGTTCACCGACGATCACGCCAGACAGCGGTTGATACGCTGAGGTTAACCCTTTCGCTACCGTGATGAGATCTGGTTTCATGTCGTAGTGCAGTGAGCCAAAATCGGAGCCGAGGCGACCAAAGCCACACACCACTTCATCCGCAATCAAGAGTACATCGTATTTGTCGAGCACTTTGCGAATCGCCTGCCAGTACCCTGCTGGTGGTGGCACAATACCGCCAGTACCGAGCACTGGTTCTGCAATCATTGCTGCTACCGTTTCTGGGCCTTCTTCCAAGATCATCGCTTCGAGTTGATCTGCGCAATATTGAGAGAATTCGAGCTCAGACATACTCTCGTCTTCACGGCGATAATAATATGGCGCGATGGTGTGTTTGATACGCTCAAGTGGTAAATCAAAATGGGCGTGGAACAGCGGCAAACCTGTCATTGAACCGGACGCGATACTTGAACCATGGTAGCCGCGGTCACGCGAAATGATTTTTTTCTTCTCTGGTAGACCACGAGCATTGTTGTAATACCATACCAACTTAAGTTGAGTTTCGTTCGCGTCGCTGCCTGACATGCCGTAGTAAACTTTGCTCATGCCTTCAGGCGCCATTTTGATGATGCGATCTGACAGTGTCACGAGCGCTTCGTTCGTATGACCGACGTACGTGTGGTAGTACGCCAGTTCTTTGGCTTGCTCATAAATCGCATCGGCCATTTCGGTCCTGCCATAGCCAATGTTTACACAATACAACCCGGCAAAGCCGTCTATCAGCTCGATGCCTTCTGAATCGGTGATGCGTATTCCGCTTCCGCTCGAGATAATTCTTCCCGGAAGCTCCCCGGCCGCATACTGCTTCAGGTGGGTTGAGGCATGAAATACTCTCTGACGATCGATCTCTAAAAGTTGTTGGGTTTTGTTACTCATGATCCTTCTCCTCGAATAATTGGATATCCATATTTCGTGTCTCAACTGCCACTGACGGTTGGTAAAGCGCCTAAGCAGCAGTATTTGATTTCGCTGTATTCTTCAAATCCGTGACGGCTTCCTTCTCGTCCAAGACCAGACTGTTTCACGCCGCCGAATGGGATAGGGTGCCCTGTCATTTTGACGGAGTTCACGCTCACCATGCCAAACTCCAAACCGCGCATGCAGTGCCAAATTTGGTGAATATCGTGACCATAAACATAGGCAGCTAAGCCGTACTCAGTGTCGTTGCTCATTTCAATCACGGTATCTAAGTCTTGGTAAGGCAATACGCCTGCCACAGGACAAAAATTCTCTTCGCGATACACCGCCATTTCAGGGGTTACATCGGCTAGCAATGTCGGCGCGAAGAAGTTTTCGCCTGGTACGGGCTGGTGGTATCCCGCTACCAATCGCGCGCCTTTGTCGAGCGCGTCACGCACCAAATCATGCGCTTTATCCACCGCAGTGCGATTAATAAGTGGTCCCATGGTGGTTTTTTCGTCTAAGCCATTGCCCAAAACGATGTGGCTCATTTCTTTGGCAAACGCTTCCAAAAACGCTTCGTACTTATCGTCAGGGACGAAAATACGGTTTGCGGCCAAGCAGTCTTGTCCTGCGGTTTGAAACTTCGCATCCACGGCGGCTTTGGCTGCTTGCTCGACATCCATATCTGGCAGCACGATGAAAGGGGCGTTACCACCGAGTTCCATACTGCACTTCTTCACGGTTTGTGCCGCGTCGCGTAGCAATAGTTTGCCTACTCGAGTTGAGCCTGTGAACGAGAGCGCTTTGACTTTATCGGAGTGACACAAGGTTTGTGACACCATCACCGCATCGCCAGTGATCACGTTAAACACACCAGGTGGAAAGCCAGCTCGATCTGCTAACTCTGCCAACGCTAACGCAGAAAAAGGCGTTTCACTGGCTGGCTTAATGAGCACCGGACAGCCTATTGCTAGTGCGGCTGCGGCTTTGCGTGTGATCATGGCATTAGGAAAGTTCCATGGCGTAATCAGTGCTGCGACACCAATTGGCTCGCGCACCGTTGATAGCTGCGCATTCGGAATATGACTTGGGATGGTTTCGCCATAACAGCGGCGTGCTTCTTCGGCAAACCAACGAACAAAGGATGCGCCGTAGTCAATCTCACCTACAGCATCACCTAGTGTTTTTCCTTGCTCCATCACCATCAAATGAGCAAGGTCTTGCTTTGATTCTAGAATCAGGTCGTGCCAACGCATGAGAATTTCAGCGCGCTCTTCTGCTTGCATTTTTCGCCATTGACGAAAGGCTTGGTCGGCTTCATCAATCGCTTGATAGAGTTGTTGCTGAGATAGCTTAGTGATGTAACCGATGACCGTGCCATCTGCTGGATTATCCACCGGATGAAATTGATCACCACTTACCCATTTGCCATTCACGTACGCTAAACCTCTCACCAAACGTACGTCTTTCATTATCGCCATCATGTCGTGCGAGGCTTTTAATTCTTCAGCGTGTAAGCTGTGCAGTGCTGTCATGAGTCCTTCTCCCAGCATCGTTGTCCATAATGAAACTGTAATGGAGAAGTGACCGAAGTAATTTCTGATACCGAGGTTTAAAACGTCAGAACTTTCTTTTTAGTGCCGTTAAATATGGTGTTTTTTCTGTTCACGCCTGATACGCATTTTCCCTTTTATAACAAAGCGTTTTGGTTTACTTCGAATGTGCCCGCATCACGTTTGATTGTTTTTGTCACAATGTAAGTAAAGTAGCGCTCAATGCCCACATCTGAGTCTAACCAGTTGTCGATAAGCCGCTGATAATGGTCGATATCTTCTGACTGAATTTTAAGGATGTAATCGATACCACCGCCCGTGGCATAGCAATCAGTGACTTCTGGTGAATGTTGAACCAGTTGCTCGAAGCGTTTGAACGCTTGGGCGTTGTGTTCTTTGAGCGTAACTTCAACCATAACTGACGTTCGTTTGAACAAAATATCGGTATTTACTTTTGCTCCGTAACCTTCAATGATGCCTGCTTCTTCCAGTTTTTTGACGCGCTCCCAGCAAGGGCTCACGGATAGGTTGATGGCCTCGGCAAGGTGAGATTTGGTGATACGACCATTATCATGAAGTATTTGTAGAATTTTTACGTCGTAGCGATCGAGGCGCATTATGAGTCTCCCTGTTGAATACTAATCATTTCATAAAGGCTGATGACTGGTCGCTGTTATAAGGTGCTTTCCAGTTTGCTTCTGGTATGCCATTTGTTTTGATTTCTTTAGTTGGCTTTTCAATCAGCCTATCTCGCCGCAGTCTTCGGCTATAACTGCGATAGTGTCACCGATATTCACCATAGCAGGAAAACGACGTGCCGCGAAAATACCATTGCGCTGTGACTTGTACTCAACGGGGGCGGTACCTGTGCGCTCGGTCGAGAAGATTCTCACTAATACATCTCCCTTTTTGACGGTATCGCCAAGATCAAATAAGTATTCTGTGATGCCGTGGTGTTGGCTTTGCACATAACAACTTGCATCAGGCATATCTAATAATTTAGTTGGTTGGGTTGGTTGTTCGTAGTCACCGGGCAAGTTGCCTGAGAAGCGTAAGAAGTTGCGAATGCCACGGTCGGAATAAGCGATGGTTTCTGGAGTGCTGGTTCCGCCTCCTCTTAGTTCGGTGGTAACAAAGATTTTTCCCTGAGACTCCACGGCAGTGTCATACATGCTGGTGGCGTCCATTTCGAGCAAGATCATGGTGTAAGGTGCGCCAAACAGTTTTGCACCTAATATGCAGGATTCTTCTTGATCGAGATTGTCGAGACGATGGGCAGCGGCGAATGGCACGATATCTAACGTTTTGCCACCTGAGTGAATGTCTAACGCAAAATCGCACTTAGGAACTAGGTAACGAGTAAAATAATCCGCAATTTTCTCGGTCACTGTGCCTATGGGGTTGCCGGGAAAGCTGCGATTTAAATTCCCTTTATCGATAAACGACGTACGTGAGGCATTTTGTACCGCAGGTAAGTTCATCATGGGTACAATAATGACACGACCTTGGATTTGATCTGCCTGAAGCGAGTTCGTCAATTTTAGCAGGCTGGTGATGCCTTCGTATTCGTCTCCGTGATTACCGCCAGTAAGCAGTGCGGTTGGTCCGTGACCATTTTTGATCACGGTGATAGGTATCATAATACTTCCCCAAGCGGAGTCGTCATGTGAATAGGGCAGCGTTAAAAAGCCGTGCTGTACACCTTCTCGGTCAAAGTCTATGGTGGCTGTGATCGAGCTTTTTTGCATATCAAGTCCTTTTAGTTCTCAGACCTAGCTCAACAGAGCTTGAGGTTTGAAAAATTAGTGTTTAACAAATAAGTGGCGTGGAAAGTCACACAGCGTTTTTGCTCCATCATGGGTAATGACGATACTTTCCGTTGTTTCTAATCCCCAATCTTTGAACCACAACCCCGGCATAAAATGGAATGTCATGCCTTCTCTCAAGATGGTTTTATCGGTGTCTCGCAAACTCATGGTTCGTTCCCCCCAATCTGGCGGGTAGCTCAAACCTATTGGATAGCCACAACGGGCGCCTTCGCGTGAGAATCCCGCTTTATCGAGAACCTGGTTTAGTGCATTGGCGATGTCGGCGCAGGTATTTCCGGGCTTTGCCACTTTCAAGCCTGCTTCAAGCCCTAAAGTTAGGGCTTCGTCGGCTCGTTTAAACTTGTCGTCAGGCTCGCCAAGAAAAATAGTGCGAGAGAGTGGACAATGGTATCGGCGGTGCGCCCCTGCAATTTCAAAAAACGTCCCTTCGCCTTTCTTGAACGGTCTGTCATCCCAGGTCAGGTGAGGTGCGGAAGCATCAGAACCTGATGGCAAAAGCGGCACAATCGCGGTGTAATCGCCAAAGTGGTCTTCATGCCCGAGCACGGCTTGGCGGTTAATCTCGGCAACAAGGTGGTGTTTCGGTAATCCTGGTTCAATCATGTCGAACGCGACACGGTGCATATTTTCAACAATGCGAGCGGCACGGTACATGTACGCCAGTTCTTGATCGGATTTAACGGCGCGGCACCAGTTGACTAGTCCAGTTGCATCGAGAAGTTGAGCATTCGGTAGGTGCGTGGTGAGTGATTCGTAAGCGGTGGCGCTAAAGTAATAGTTATCTTTTTCTACACCGATACGACCACGATCCCAAAGGCGCGGAGCCAGTACGGCTTCGACCAGGAAATCCATCGGGTGTAGCGGCGGATTCATTACATAATGGTCTGGATAGTAGGTGATGTTTTCTGCCGACATATACGCAGTCCTGTATGCTCCGTTGGCATCTTGGCAGCGTCCAAACCAAACGGGTTCATCAGATGGACCAACAACGACACATTGTGGCACGTAAAAAGACCACCCATCATAGCCTGTCAGCCACGCCATGTTAGAAGGGTCATGAATGATAAGGACATCCAATTCTCTTTCTTCCATCGATTGCCGAACTTTCGTTAACCGATCCTGGAACTCATCCAGTGTAAAATGCAAAGCAACGCCTCTCATATTTTCTCCTTGTTAGAAATCCGACGCCTTATGGGCCTTCGGAGACGCTGAGGTATTTCTACCTTCTACCAGCTAGCCAGATCTGCGTTAAAAATGATTGCAACTTACCTCTGGGGTTGTATTTGGATTAAACGATGCTGTTTAACATGTTTGTTTAACCCATACATTTCATGTCAATCATTACAATTGTGGTTTATTTTTGTGCATTTCACCTCATTTTGTGAGTTAAAGTTCGCCAATTGTTAAATGGAAGTTACAATGAGCGTTAAAAATGAATCAATTAAAATATTGTGTCATGACAATTTCTTTGAACCCGATCATTCGGCCAGGCACCGCTAAATACATCTCCATTGGTAACTATCTTGTCGAATGTGTCCGCAGTGGTTATCTAAAACCGGGGACTCGATTACCCACACATCGTGAGTTTGCAGAGCAAATTGGCGTCAGCGTACAAACGGTGAGCCATGCATATGGTTATGCAGAGAAAAAAGGGGCGATCGAGTCTTGGGTTGGGAATGGTACTTTTGTCAAATCAGGTTTTGTGGATGAAAGTACGGACACGGAGTTCATGCTGACACAAGAGATGAAAGAAACGCCGGATGAAATTGATATGTCGATTGCACATCCAGTGGTGACCGATCGCCACATTACGCTTTTTAATCAGGCGTTAATGGAGATTGCTGGGCAAACAAACAATCGTGGTTTGATCAGTAAAGCAAAGCCGGTAACAGGTCAGCCTCATCATATTGAGTCAGGAGCGCGATTTCTAAGTAGCCAAGGGCTGGATGTGGGTGCCGATCAAATATTACTCACAAATGGTGCATGCCATGGTTTAACGTTGGCTTTAAGCACAGTTGTTGAACACGGTGATGTAGTTGCTTGTGGTCACTTGGTTGATCATGGCTTGATCTCTCGCTCGAGAATGCTTGGATTTAAGTTGCAACCACTTGAAATGGATGAGTTTGGTATAACGCCGGATGCATTTGAATGGGCATGTAAACACAAACCAATCAAGGTATTGTGTTGCACACCTAGCATGGCTAACCCGACTAGTGCGCATATGGATGTTGAACGCCGAGAGGCGATAGCGAATATTGCGCAGCAATACGACATCTATGTCATTGAAGATGACGTGTATGGAGCACTAGAACCTAACCGTGTCCCACCCCTTGCCACATTGTTACCCGAACAAGCTTTCTATGTCACCAGTTTAACCAAAGTTGTAGCGCCAGGCATGCGCACTGGCTATCTGACGGTCCCACGTCATTTTTTGCAGCACGCGATTGGTCGTTTAGCGGCAACGAGTTGGTCTGCGACTCCATTACCATTTGAAGTTGCTCATTTGTGGATCGAAAACGGTACGTTAAATCGACTTATTCGCTTTCAAGTCAATGAGTTTGCTAAGCGACAGCGAATAGCAAAAGCCGCTTTAGAAGGGCATGTTTATAGCTCGCACCCGAATGGACAGCACATTTGGTTGAGACTACCCGAGCAGTGGAATAGCGATGACCTGGTTGCTTCGGCTAAGCGTTCAGGGGTGCAGATCACTGGATATAAACCGTTTGTTCTCGATACTAATCAGCCAATGCCTTACGTGCGAATCAGCTTGGGAGCAGAAACAAACCGAGGCTACATCAAACACGGGTTATCTGTGATTGCTGAAATTCTCGATACCAACCCTCCCACCTCACACTTTTTGGTTTGAACGATAGGTTATTTATGCTTTTAACTGATGGGCTTAAACGTTTGTAACTGAGTTTTTTCTTGTCGCCATTGCCTTGGTGATTTTCCCGTCCAGCGACGAAAGTGGCGGCTGAAGACCGCAGTTTCTGCATAGCCCAGTTGCAACGCGATATCAGTAATACTCTGAATATTCTCATGCAATCGCTGTTCGGCGAAATCCTGACGCACTTGTTGTAAAAGCTGTCGATAATTTGTGCCCTGTTGTTTCAGCTTGTTTTGCAGCATTCTCGGATGCAGGTCCAATGCTCTTGCAACGCGCTCAACGCTGCATTCTCCGGTTGAGAGCAGACGGCCAATCATGTTTGCTGCTTGGTCACTGAGATTGTTGGGGTAACGGGTTTGCAGCTCTTTGAGGTGCTGTTGAAAATGGCGCTCTAGTGCGTCTTCATCTTGGTGGTTCTTAGCGTTAAGCAGAGTCGCTTTAAGTAGGATACCGTCAAACTTATCACCGAAACGCAGTTTGTTCTGCTGGGCAAACTTGCTTTTTTCTACTTCCAATGTTGCGTGTTGAGTCAAATGTAGCGCGAAGTGACTTTCTTCAATATCAAGCAGACTGGCAATAAACATCGCCAGATGCGACACACTGAGCTGCATCAACTGCGCGATACCTCGTTCGCTGTGCACATCAATATTGAGCGACAACCGTACCCAATCATCTTGTGGCGTCATGTTGAGAGTGACCCCTGACGAATGCAGATAGAGAAAATCATTCACCCGCGCCAAGGCTTCACCGACCGTTTGCGCCCGGGAAACCAGCATTGGTAAGTCTCCCAAGCTCTGTAGGTTTTGACGCTCGGCGAGCAACACGCCAAACAGCGGTTGCTGACAACGAGCAGCCGCTTCCTCCAGCAATTCAGCCAGCCTAGGGTAGGCGAGATACGTATCGGGATTGCGAAACTGCGCCGCAGACAGCCCGACGGCAGCCATAATCTCAACCGGATTCTGCCCCAGTTCGGAAACCAAGCTATCAAATTTATCGGCAGCGCCACTTCGTACGATATACATGTCTCGATTTTTAAATGTTAACAGGTTGTAAATCGCAATGTATCAAATTTACTTCGCAAAAGGTCAAGTGAGTGTCAGTGAGTTGATCTAGGTTACATTTTGATAACAACAACGCATGGATGAGAAGCAGTATGGAACTTATCAATAAAACGGCCATTGTGACTGGGGCGGCTGGTGGAATTGGCCAAGCCATCATTGCAAAGCTGAGAGAGCAAGGAGCCAAAGTGCTTGCTGTCGATATTTCAGAACAATCACTGCAAATGTACACAAGTTTTGACTCAAAGCAGTTGGGAACCTTTGTCGCGGACGTCACCGATTACCAACAAGTTGAAGCTATGGTGAAGTGCGCGGTCGAACAGTTTGGCTCGCTTGACATCATGGTCAACAACGCGGGCATCGGTGCACCGAAACCTCTGCTTGACCACGACCCAATTGCCGATTTTGAGCCGATCTCTAAGGTCAACCAAAATGGCGTTTACTACGGCATTCTTGCCTCTGGAAGACAATTCCAAGCGCAAGGCACGCCGGGCGTGATCCTCAATACTTCTTCTGTTTACGCACGAATGGCGTCTGAGATGACCTTTACCTACAACGTCAGTAAAGCCGCAGTCGATATGATGACCAAATGCGCCGCATTAGAACTCGCACCATTGGGTATTCGTGTTTGCGCTGTCGCTCCGGGACGCGTTGATACTCCGATGTTAAGGCAATACGAAGAGATTGGCCTGTGGGACCACATCCGCAAAGAACAGATGCGTCAAAACTTCACACAACCAGAAGAGATTGCTGATGTGGTGGCGTTTCTGGTCAGCGAGAAAGCCAACTGTATCAACGGCTGTACCGTCAGTGCATCTGACGGCTTCGAGAATTTTAAGTACCCACTCATGGGATAGGCGAGCACGCCACATTACAGCAATAGCGAGGATGTAAGTTATGTCATTACCAGAAGTTATTCAGCATCAAGATTTCCTATTAACTCTTAATACCAATGAGGAGTCGCTCATCAAAGACGCGCTACCGGGTGTGGATGTTTACCCATTGTTTCTTGATCCAGAAAACGGTACGTGGGTGATTCGCGCCAAGTTCAAACCGGGCGTGACTCTACCTAAGCACTTCCACACTGGTGTGGTGCACTTCTACACACTGAGTGGCGCGTGGCACTACATCGAGTATCCAGACCAAGTCCAAACCGCTGGTAGCTACTTATATGAGCCAGGTGGTTCGATTCATACCTTCCACTGCCCTGAAAGCTCAGGCGGTGCCGACGGTTTTATGGTGATCACTGGTGCAAACATTAACTTTGACGAAGAAGGTAACTTCATCAACATCATGGATGCAGGTTGGATTGAGCAAGTTGTTATTGCAACAGCGAAAGCACAAGGCTTCACCGCGCGCTACATCAAACCGGGTGCGATTGCTGGTCTCAGCGATGAGCTAGCGGAGTAACCCCATGCAACAGATGAACAGTATCATAATGCAGGATGGTAGTGTCCGCCTGAAGCAAGTCGGAATCCCCAAACCCGCAGCGGGACAAGTGTTGGTTCGTAGTCTAGCTTGCGGTATTTGTGGCTCCGACCTTCACATTACTCGACACGCGGATGAGGTATTTGATGTATTCCACCAGCTCGGGTTGATGCCTGATGAAGCCGGTGAGCACGCTCAAGTGATGTTAGGGCACGAGTTCTGTGCGGAAATTGTCGAATACGGTGCTGACACTCAGCAGACGTTGGCTGTTGGTCGCCGAGTCACCTCAGTGCCGATGTTGCTCAGTCAAAATGGCGCGGGCGTTGGTGTCACTCCAGGTACTTATGGTGCTTACTCTGAGTACTTCCTGCTTGATGAAGCGTTATTGCTACCTGTCCCAGACGGAATGCCGTCTGAGGCGGCGGCATTGACCGAACCACTGGCAGTCGGTTTGCACGCGGTCAATCGCAGTGAAATCGAAACGGAAGAAACCGCGCTGGTTGTCGGTTGCGGCCCTATAGGGCTGGCGGTGATTGCTGCACTGAAACAACGTGGCGTGAGCAATATTCTTGCGGTCGATCTTCAGGAAGAGAAACTGCAACTTGCTAGTGAGTTTGGCGCAAATCGATTGATCAACCCGACCAGGGAAGACGAGATCGCCGTTGGTGAACAGTACGCGATGAACTCACGTCTGGTCATTTACGAGTGTGTTGGCAAGCATACTTTGATTGACGATTTTCTGCGCCGCGCCCCTGCCCGAGCGCGAATCGTCATCTCGGGTATCCATACTACACCCGCAATCATTAACTACGCGTACGCGACGGTAAAAGAGCTCGATTTGAGATTCTCTTACTACTACCAACCGCACGAGTTTGAGCAATGCCTACAAGCGATTGCCGAACACACGTTGCCTTGGCAGAAAATGCTCACCGCCAAAGTGGGAATCGATGGTGTGGAAGATGCGTTTAGACAGTTAATGACGCCAAATGACCACATCAAAGTCGTTATTGAACCTTGGCGCTGCGGCGCGTTAGAAGTGATTTAACTCTTAGCCAGATTAAGCTAGCTAAAACCAATTTTAGTTTGGTGACAGCCCCAACCGTAGCAGCTAGGTTGGGGCTTTTTTTGTTAGGCCTGTTCTGCGCATTCCTGTTGCAGAGCAGGGTAATCGGTGTAGCCTCGTTCGTTTCCGGCCAAACAACGTTGAGCCATCGAGTTCTGCCAACGGATGGTGATGTTGCAATCGAGAGACCAAGTCTGGGTTTGCTACGAATGGTCGTCCGAATGCGACAAGATCCGCGTAGCCTTTCTCTAACACTTCGTTTGCTCGTTGAGGATCGTAGCGACCTGCGACAATGATAGCGTTGCGAAAGCGCTTTCTAAGTTCGATTCGAAACGTCTCGGGAATCGTTGGTGCATCGGCCCAATCGGCCTCGGACAAGTGCAAGTAGGCAATGTCGCGCTCCTGTAGCTGTTTTGATGCCTCTAGGATCGTTGGCACGATATCTGGGCAGTCCATATCTTTAAACGTAATGAATGGTGCCAATCTCACCCCAACTCGATGCGAACCAACAGCGGCGATAACTGCATCCACTACTTCGATAAGAAAACGGATACGATTTTCTCGTGAACCACCGTAGTTGTCTGTTCGATGGTTTGAGTTGGTTCTTAAGAACTGATCGATCAGATACCCATTCCCGCCATGGATTTCTACACCATCAAAACCCGATTCAATAGCGCGTTTGGCTGCGTTCGCGAAATCACCGACAACTCGGTTGATATCCGCTTGTGTCATGGCGCGAGGCTCAACACAATCGACCATATTGCCGTTGCCTTGTTCATCTGCAATCCAAACTTGCGTCTCTACCGGAGCGAGCGCAGATGGCGCGATAGGCTGTTCACCATTTTGGAATGTTGGGTGAGACACTCTGCCCACATGCCATAGCTGACAAAACATCGCTGCGCCTTGTGATTTGACCGCTTGGGTCACACCCTGCCAGCCCGCCACTTGAGCATCGGTGTAAACGCCAGGGGTGAACGAATAGCCTTGAGAATCGTCCGAAATTTGTGTGGCTTCGGAAATGATCAGCCCGGCAGAAGCGCGTTGTTGATAATACGTTGCCATCATCTCATTCGGGATGTTGCCCGGCTGAGTGGTGCGTGCGCGAGTCATTGGTGCCATGACAATGCGGTTTTGTAGTGACAACGCTTTCAGTTGAGCTGGTTCAAACAGCTTATTTGGTCTTTGTTGCATGTTGCGCTCCTTAGATAAGTACTGGCACGTTGGTCGCTTTACGAGCGGTTGCCATCCAGTGAAGTACGGCTGGATCCCATTGCACTTCGGGCGCACTGAAAAAGCCGCGTAGAATGGAAAACATAATGGCTTGATCAACCAGTGACGTTTGCTTTTCTGAACTTAGGTTGAGCAAGGGTTTAGTTTGTTCTATCAAAGCGGCGACTTCTTTCGCAATCGCAGGTGTATCGTTAATCAAAGCTTCAAAATTTAACGCTTCGGTTTCTTTTTTTGCACGCCATGCTTGTTTAGCGGTTTCTGTTGCAAATTCCGGTAACGTCATGTTTGACCAACGCGGATACCCGACTTTTTGTAGCGGTAAAAACGCTTGTTTTTGCCAGTCTAAAACCGGTGCTGAGGGTTGGCTGCTTTCATTGGAAGATGCCAATTCAAGGAAGTAGTTGATGATGTCTAAGCTTTCCGCCATCGCTTCACCATCGTCTTTGATCAAAAGAGGAACTTGTTTTGCGCCGATGATGTTTGTGGTGGTGATCTCGTCGTCATAAGCAATGTTGATGACGTCGAGCTGAATATTCAGCATGCCTGCAACAAAACGGACGCGGGCGCTGAAAAGGCAATGTTCATAAATGTACAGTTTCATTTTTGTTTCCTATCTCTTGGCTGGGCAGGGCGTGTTGTTGTGCGTTGTACAGCGTTACGGCGTTTAACTTTGCCCTGTCACATAACGTTCTGGGTCTAAACAATGTCGATAGGGTCAGTATATGGATTCGACTTAATTTGATAATTGGGTAATATCTGAATTGATTATTCAGTTTTTCAAAATAATAAGGGCGCGAAGATGGATAAGTTTTCGGATATGACGTTGTTTGTCAGCATCGTTAAACATCAAGGTCTGGCAGCGGCGGGAAGGGAGCTAGGTTTATCTCCAGCGACGGTAACGGCAAGGCTGCAAGCGATAGAAGAACGCTATGGTGTAAAGCTGCTCAACCGAAGCACACGCCACGTATCACTCACGGACGCAGGGGCAATGTACCATCAAGCTTGTCTGAACATCATTGATAGCGTGAAAGAGACGGAAAACTTGCTGCAAACGGGTATTTCGGAAGTGCGCGGAACGTTGAAAATTTCAGCTCCACGAGATATTGGCAAACAAATTATTTCGCCGATGGTGTCGGCTTTTTCTGAGCAATATCCGGATGTGACGCCCTATCTTTATCTTAATGACAATTTATCGAACTTGGCTGAATCGGGGCTCGATTTAGTGATTCGTTACGGTGAGTTAGCGGACAGCAATCTCATTTCGCGCAAGCTGGCGTCGAGTCAACGTGTGCTGTGCGCGTCACCTGATTATTTGTCGAAGCAAGGTGTCCCAAACTGCCCACAAGATCTCGCGGATCATCGCTGCTTAGCCATGGTGCGCAGCAATGAAGAATTAAAAACGTGGCACTTTAAAGATGAAGAGTCTCACCAAACGATCACGGTCACGCCAAAGCGCTGTTCTGATGACGGTGAAGTGATTCGACAATGGGCGTTGGAGGGGGCGGGGATTGCGTTGAAATCGATTTTAGATATTCAGCAAGACCTCAAACAACAACGTTTAGTAACGGTTTTGGATGGGTATATGAAAAACTTCAGCGCCTTCTCGCAAGGCGCTGAAGCGGATCTGCATGTCATTTATCAAAGCCGTCAATATCAACCGAAAAGAGTTCGCCTGTTTTTGGACTTTCTAGTTGAGCAATTTAGCGCGCTGAGTGATGCCCGCAATCAGATCTAGATGCGATTCCGAGGTTTCTCGGCGGTGGCGATAAATCCCGACGGTGCCAGGGTTTGGTTCGTTTTCCATGGTTAAGCATCGTAAGCCAAAGGATTCCAAATACGATTGCAGATGGCGGGTATAAGACATCACCGCGACGCTTTCTTTCAGTACATCAATACTGGCGAGCAGAGAATCCACTTCGTAAGTCGGTCTGTCATCCAGTTGCTGCCTTTCGCGTTCATTTTGTTTCGGGATTGGGTTATCGATGACGTGAGCGAATTTCTTAGCGTCATAAGTGACCGAAAGAGCAGGGTATTCGTGCAGCATCTCTTCGGTGACGGTTTTCCCTAGCAGTGGGTGGTTTGGGGAAACAAAATAGGCATCAACCGTTTGAAATAGTGGAATAAACGTAACATCGCATTTAGACGACAAGCCGACAATCTCGTGGCCGATGAAGAATTCAATCTGTTCGTTTATTAATGAATCCATCAAGCCTAAGTGATTGCCAAATTCGACGTGCGTAGATGCCGAAGGCTGCTTGGTCAGATGTTCATTGAGTGCTTGTTTGACGAATAGCGGCCACCACGCATCGCCAGTACCCATTTTAATTTTTCCGACTTGGTACTGTTTCCGTTCATCAATGCTTTGCATCATTTGGTTGTATTCATGCTGCATCGCGTTGCTATGGCGATAGAGGATGCGTCCGTATTCGGTCAACACCATGCCATTAGGATGGCGTTCAAACAGCGTTACGCCGAGATTCTCTTCCAGCTTCTTTAAATTGCTTGTTACCGTTGGCTGGCTTAACCCTGCCATTCTTGCCGCAGCGCTGATGCTTTGGCAGCGTGCAACCAGTAAAAATTGCTGCAGAGATTTGTCCATTTTCTTTCCCCTCTAAGAACGAGGGGTATTTTGCACAATTTCATTTATAAATCACAAATCTGTAATCTCATTTGATTGAAATTATGCGCATTTCATAGATCTACATCACTGTTGGGGTCTGACGTATAGATGTTATCTATAGCTCGCTCCTGACTTCCTATTTTCCCCTCAAAAAGGTGTTCTTTAGACTGTCGCCAAAACAACAATCTAAGGGATGAACATGAAACCGAGTTTTATTGCGCTTGCTGTCGCGTCTTGTATTGGTCTTGCTGGATGTGGGTCAGATTCCTCTGATGCGCCTGTGCCGGTCGACAAACCAATTATTTCAGCCGACTTATATTTACGTGGTTTAAATGGGGATTGGGGCACGGCAGAGCATGCCAAGCTAAACTATTTGGATAATAACGAGTACGAAACCGTACTGCGCGTCGCCCGAGGTAGCAATCAGTTCAAGATTGCTGATCCGGGTTGGCAGATCCAATACACCTATTTTGAGGAGCCCGCGGCGTTCGATAAAGCTCAAGAGTACCTGCCAAAACCAGACACGAATGAAGCGTGTATGAACGATGATTGCAACTCTGAGATCACGTTTGAAGACAAAGGGTATTACAAGTTTTCTGTGAGCTTTGCCGATGAAAGTCGCGCGACAATGACTGTGACGAAAGCAACGCAAGAAGAAGCGGAAAAATACTACTCTGATGCGATTCTCGACCCTGCAATGGTGCATGAAGGGCATCAGAGCAGAGAAGTGAAACTGTTCGCCAATTACGATGACTCGGGTGATACCGTGATTTTCTCGGTGAAAGATCCTAAAGCTGAACTGCGTGAATTTGGTATTTCAACGACGACAGAATTGCGTGATGCGCTCGACCAAGGCTTAGTGATTAATGAACAAACAGGGCCGCGAGTGGTGTCGGATGATGTCGCGTTTGATGCGTTGTTTGCGTTGACGATGAAAGAGCTAGACCAGCTTGCTGTTTCTGAAATCAAAGACGGCAATTACAACTACAACAACCCAATCAAAGCGGAAGTTTTTGAGACGGGCGCGAAGTGGCATTACGTGTGGACGCGTGATTTGGCGTACGCAGCAGACCTTTCGCTTGCATTGATGAATCCAACTCGCGTGCAGAATGGTTTGAATTTCAAATTGTCTGCTTTCCGCGACACGACCGATCAGCAATACGATGGCGAGCAGATTGTGCAAGATACGGGCACTGGCGGCAGCTGGCCAATTAGTACCGACCGCACGACTTGGGCGCTTGGTGCAGAACGCTTACTTTCGGCATTGGATGGAGAAGAGTACAACCAATTTGCCGAGCGCGCTTACAAAGCGATCAGTAATACACTTGAAGCCGATCGCCTGGCGGCTTTTGATGCGAAATCTGGTTTATACACTGGTGAGCAATCATTCCTTGATTGGCGTGAGCAAACGTATTCAACGTGGACGCCAAACGATGTCAATGCGATTGGTAGCAGCAAAGCGTTATCGACAAACGTGGTTCACTACCGCGCGATTCAGCTCGCGGCTAAGTTGGCAGAGAAGTACGATTCAACCAACGCGGTCAAATACACCGAGTGGGCTGCACAGCTAAAAACCGCTATCAACGAGCAGTTTTGGAATGCCGAACGCGGTATGTACGTAAGTTATTTGTTTGATAATGGCAAAGACATCGCGGTCGACAAATATGACATGTTGGGCGAAGCACTGGCGATCATCAGTGGTGTGGCAAGTGATGCGCAGGCGAAACAAATCATGGCCAATTACCCACACAGTGAGTTTGGCGTGCCGGTTTATTTCCCTCAACAACCAGACGTGCCTGTGTACCATAACCGCGCAATTTGGCCATTTGTTACCGCGTACAGCTTGCGCGCCGCGCATCAAACACAAAACGTGGCAGCAGCGAACAATGCCATTCAATCGTTGGTTCGTGGTACAGCGACCAATTTATCCAACATGGAAAACTTAGAGTGGCTTTCTGGTAAGTCATTCATCATCCATAGTGATCATGGCGAAGATCCGAGCTTGGATGGCCCAGTGATTAACTCTCAGCGTCAGCTTTGGTCTGTGGGTGGCTACTTGAACATGGTGGTAGAGACCCTATTTGGCATCCATACCGAAACAGGTAAGTTGGAAGTGAAGCCATTTATCACAAGTTGGGTGCGCAATAACTTGTTGGCTCAGTCTGAACAAATCACGTTGGAAAACTTTGCCTTCAAAGGAAAGAACTACTCGGTAACGATTGACTTGCCTGAAGTAAGCAAAGATGAAACAGGTTACTACCCAGTTGAAAATGTCACGATGGACGAAGAGGGGCATTTCCACGTGACACTGGGCGCGCTTGTGAATGTAGATAGCAGCATTACTTTAGTTTCTGGGGTGAAACCGTATGTGAGTGAAGATAGCCGCGTTTATTCTCCGCAAGAGCCAACATTGGTGGTAAAAAGCGTTGATAATTCGGTTTCGATTGACGTGATGAGCAAGTACAACGTGAACTTGTATCGCAATGGCGAGCTGATTCAAAAGAACGTGATTGCTCAATCTTATTCCGATACGCCAACAGGTTTTGCGTGTTATTTGGCTGAAAGCATTAACGATAAAGGTTTCCGCTCTAATCCGAGCCAACCAGTTTGTGTCGGTGAAGAGATCCGCATCAAACTTGATGGCGAATATCAGCCACTCAAAGACAATGTCTCAGTGGTTACGGTGAGCAAAGAGAGTGCCATCGTAAAAGGTGCAGAGTCGTTTACAGCTCCTGTAACGGGCACTTACCAGTTCGATGCTTGGTACAACAATAACCTGGGGCAACTTAATACTGGCATCACGAACACCGTGAAATTGTTAGAGGTATTGGATGATGCAGGTAAAGTGGTTGGTCAAGGTTACTTGCAGATGGGCCATATTGGTGAAAACCAAGGTATGCGTTACTCAACGCCAATTGAAGTGACGTTGGAGCAGGGGAAAACCTATCAGATCGCGCTGAAGGACCACTTCAATATGAGTTACCTCAAATCGAATGAAACCTACATTTACGCTGGTGGTATTGAGGGTGAAAAAAACGAAGCGCAAATCGCAGATATTCGAATCACACCTTTAATGTAGGCTGTTTTAACAAAGCTGCGTTCTAAAAACTGTGTTCTAAGAAAAACAAAGCCGCTGAGATTATCAGCGGCTTTGTTGTATTTGCTATCGGGGGCCGTTTACAGGTTAGTTTGCCGCCTGCGGACGAGGTTTACGGCGCTGACCTGACGGTTTGTTTCCTGCAGGTTTAGCATTGTTTGGCTTGCGGTTACCTGACGGTTTACCAGCGTTGCCACTCTTATTACCGTTTGGTTTATTTCCATTCGGTTTATTGCCATTTGGCTTGTTGCCGTTAGGTTTGCGGTCATCTGGTTTGCTGTTTGCACGACCTTGGCCTTCACGGTTGCCTTTAGGCTTGCCCGCACCGCCTTGGTTGGTGCTGTTTTTGTTGCCGTTGTTACCACCGTTGAAGCGACGTTTAGGTTTGTTTGCACCATTGCCTGCTTTCTTTTCGGCTGCTGGGGCGTTTTCACTTGCAGCATTTGGCGCTTTTGGTTTTTTTGGCTTCTTAGGTTTTTTCGGTTTGATTGGGCGAGTATCCAGTTTAGATTCTGGCACCACATTGGTTGGCGCAAAACCTTCCAACTCTTTACGTGGTAGCACTTCTTTAATCAAACGTTCAATCGCAAACAGCTCAGACGCTTCCAGCGCACAAACCAGTGAAATCGCTTTACCTACTTCGCCAGCACGGCCAGTACGACCAATACGGTGAACGTAGTCTTCTGCCACTTTAGGTAGCTCAAAGTTCACCACTTGCGGTAATTGCGGAATATCGATACCGCGCGCAGCAATGTCCGTCGCGACCAACACACGAATTTCACCCGATTTAAAATCCGCCAATGCTTTGGTACGCGCGCCTTGGCTCTTGTTGCCGTGGATGGCTGCAGCAGGTAGGTTTTGTTCTATAAGGAACTTCGCCAGGCGGTTTGCGCCGTGTTTCGTTTTCGTAAACACCAGCACTTGCTTCCAATCGCCGTCTTTGATCAATTTAACCAACATCGGTGCTTTCTTCTTCACGTCTGCTGGGTAGATGCTTTGCTCAACCGTTCTCGCCGTCGAGTTCGCCGGGTTCACTGAAATCTCAACCGGGTTGTTCACCAAGCCTTTCGCAAGGTCGCGGATTTCATCCGAGAAAGTCGCCGAGAAAAGTAGGTTCTGACGCTGTTTTGGTAGCAGAGCTAGGATCTTACGAATGTCACGGATAAAGCCCATATCCAACATGCGGTCTGCTTCATCCAGCACAAGAACTTCTAGTTGGTCGAACTTCACCGCATTTTGGTTGTACAAATCCATCAGGCGCCCTGGTGTCGCAACCAACACATCCGCACCTTTGCGAAGACGCAGCATTTGCGGGTTGATCTTCACACCACCAAAAACAACCGCACTGCTTAGTGGAAGATGACGGCCGTACATAAACACGTTTTCTTGCACCTGAGCCGCAAGTTCACGCGTTGGCGTCAGGATAAGTGCACGAACTTGGTTAGCACGAACGCGAGGGCCGTTCGATAAACGCTCAAGAATCGGTAGCGTAAAGCCTGCGGTTTTACCTGTACCAGTCTGCGCTGCTGCCATTACGTCTTTCCCTTCCAAAATAGCAGGAATTGCTTTTGCCTGAATTGGTGAAGGGGTGTCGTAGCCTTTCTCTTGAATAGCTTTAAGGATTGGAGCAGATAGACCTAACGAGGTAAAACCCATATGTATGATTCTCAATTGTAGAGTTAGATAACAACGCGCCGAAAATAAATCGGTGCGAAAAGTGCGACATTCTGAGGCTTTTACGCGCAGGCTTCAACTAATTCCGTCATGGATAAATATTTGAACTGGATCTCATTTCTTTTTGGCAGGCAAAACTGATAACTGGTTTGGTCGATCGATTGAATGGTTTTACGTTGGCGATGCCCATTCTTACATCGCTATCACGGTATGCAGTTTTAGTTTATCAAATGCTGTTCGGAGTGTGGGGGAGGCTTGCTCCTTTCATTACTCCGCTTTTGCATGCTTTAAAAACGCACTCGTCAATTGCTGAAAGAGCGAATCTACCGACGGGCGGTCGGATATATGATGGAAGAGCGGTGTGTGGACATCACCACGAATATCATCGCTGTGACCGCAAAGCTGATTACACATTCGTACTGGTTCGACAATCTTCTCGACGTCGGCATCAATCAGAATGCATGCTTGTGATAACACCACTTGTCCGCCGCCTTTTTTAAGTAAAACACGCTGTGCGGTTCCCACGATTTTTTGCCCGTCAATGTTGAGGTTGTACTCGCCATCGCAGTAGGAATAAGGCGTTGCATGAACATCCACTTTCACGCCGAGCTGTTTAAAGAAAACCGTTAATATCGCACATAAATCGAGATACGCTTTTTTGATGTTGTAAGGCTCGCCTTCTGGCCAGTGGTAAATGTGGGATAGATTGATAATACCTGGCACTTGAGGGACTGGTGCACCACCGGTTTTACGGGAAAAGAGTTTCCAGCCCGACATGTTTAACGCATGTTCTAACTCATTAGACACTGGCCATTTCTTACCAGCGGGAAGCACGAGCGTTGGGTTTTTTATTTGCCAAAGCAATAGCACTTGCGAGAGTTGGTTGGACTGAACTTGTTTAATGAGCTCATCTTCTTTGTCAAATGCATCAGCGACTTCCGTAGCTGTGTAGCGAATTAGCTTATTTTTAGCAACCAAACTCTATCCCTCGCGGCTATTTAATCGTTACTGTTGTATCTCAGATACAGCTTTATTGCTAGGTCTGAGTGATTAGGCTTTTGCTCGCTAGCTGTATGATCATCTTTTGGATCTTTTCCGTTGTCCATTAATTCTGCTTGAACACGCGATAAAAAGTTTTTGCTAGTCATCACATCAGCCATTCATAAAATCTGCCATCTATGAAAAATTTTGGCGATATAAGTATGAAAAAGCGAGTGATGACTCTCGCGTTAGCGGCATCATTAACGGGATGTGTGACGTTCCCAACTCAAGAATCTGAGCAAGTACAGGTGCTTTGGGACAATGTGAATGCGATTGAAAACTGTGAACTAATGGGTACCGTGATCGGTTCAGAAGGACACTTTTACGACTATTGGCTTCACGCAGATAAAGACATGGTTTGGGGTACGTTAAACCAAATGTGCATCAAGGCGGCAGATTTAGGCGCAGATACCTTGTACTTATATCAACCGTTGAGCTTTTCTACGTCAGTGACGATGTTTGCAAATGCTTACAAGTGCAAACAGTAGCGATTTTCTTGCTCATAATTGAAAGACAGGCGCTGCTCGCCTGTCTTTGATGCGTTCTACAAATACTGGCGACTTTGCGTTAATTGACGTTTGCTGTCGCCACCGCTGATGTATCAGAGAACGACAATGTAAAGTCTCGCTCGGTATTAAGCACTTTGGCTGGAAACTCTAAGCTCAACTGCGTATGTGGCGCGACTTCTGAAGCAATGCTAGTAACGAATTTTCGGGTTTCTCCAGGAGAGATCGATATGTCACTTCCACCTTGTGATGAGAGCTCAGCGATACCCATTGTTTCAAGTGTGTTACCGGCAGTATCCGCCAGGTGTAGTAAAGATTCTGACTTGTAGATTAATTCTCCACTTTCTGTGCGATATGCATTAAACGAGTTGAAATTTGGTTGCAATGATCCTTGTGAACCAATGTTAGTAACGGAAAATGTCACATTAGCGCCATCAAAGTTCTCGACTCTTACAAGTACGTTACTGTCTTGGTAACGAGCGGCTGCTGCCGCAGTTGCTTGCTGTTTCTGCCTCTGTTTCTCTTTTTCAATGTCGCTTAACTGTTTCTGCTCATTAGCGATTCGATTCTTTGCCATGGAGTACGACTGATCGACCATTGCTATTAAAGCGGGGATTGAATACAAAGTGAGGCCTTCCAAATGGTCAAAGTCGATTTTGGCATGTTGAGTACGTTTATGATTAGAAAATTGGCAGTAACCATCAATCAAACTGATGAAAGCCACTTCAAAAGTGCCCTGTAATCGGCTTACTTCCTGTGCTGCTTTCTCTAGATTTGAGCGGACTTTCCGAATCTCTTCCAAACTCTTTTGTGAAAGACGACCGTTTGGCGATACGTCGTTAGAAACCGAAACCAGTTCTTCGGTCACAAATGGATTGTTTTCGGCTGGAATCACCGTAGTTATACGGTTGGATTTGGTGATGTCTTCGCCCAATAAAACCATCATTTTTTGCGATGCGGCGGTTGTGTTGCCCGCTAATACGTCACTACAGTTTGGCGACGTATTGGCATACACGGCGAATGCGGTAAAAAGTGAAAGTGTAACGGACCAGCCGATGGTGACGAGTCCTGTCGTGGTTCGAGTATTCATCCTGATAACCCCTCTGTCATTTGGTGCGATTCACTGACGTAATTGCCAATCAAAAGATTGGCTCGCGACATTCAGAATGGTTCTGGTCAACCCTTCGTAGTGGGTATGCCCACAGATGCTTTTTTAGTCGTTTATCAACCGCTAAGCCACGATTGATAAAGTGTCTGAAATTGAGAGCATTAACGCTGCGAAGTTGATGTCTTTGACTGAAAGATAGACGTAACTTTTCCAACCATCAAATACGTGATTGAGTTCTCATTTTTATATGAGTGAGAGGTTCAAGAGAAAACAGGCACTTACTGTAGAGAGTTGATTTGAAGGAAAAATATAAATTTTTTTTGGGGAACTTTTTTGATGCTGCCTTTGAGACTTTTTTGAATCTCAAAGGCAGGTTCTTACACTCGTGTTCAATTACAACGTGTTGAGGACATCCGCGAGTCGAGAGACAGCTGTCGTCAGTTCTTCTGGTGTAGCATTGGTAAAGTTAAGACGCAGAGCGGCTTTTACCTTTGAACCTTCTGGATAAAAGACCGGGCTCGGCACTACAGCAACCCAGTTTGCGAGAAGGTTTTTCGCCAGTTCGAAGGTGTCGCATTCTGGAATCTCGACCCAAACGAACATGCCACCATCGACGGGTTTGAGTACGCAACTTTCTGGCAGCTGTTTTTGCAGTTCAGCAAACATGACATCGTAACGTGATTTGTAAAGCGCACAGATGGTTGAAATGTGCGTTTCGAAGTTGTCATGTTGGAGCAGGCCATGCAGCAAAGCTTGCATAGGAATACTAGAGTGCAGATCGGCACCTTGTTTAATTTTGATGAGTGGCTCAAGGTAGCTGCTTTTGCCCGTAACTACACCAATACGCAAGCCTGGTGAAGCTATTTTGGAGAAAGAGCGCAATACGATGGAGTGCTGTGGGCAGAAGTCCGAAACCAGTGGAAGCGCTTCACCAGAAAAACGCAGCTCGCGGTATGGTGCGTCTTCAATGAATGCCACGTCGTATTGTATACAAAGCTCGGCAACTTTTTGGCGAGTCTCTAGCGCCCAGCACACGCCCGTTGGGTTGTGAAAATCGGGCACGGCATAGAACATTTTCGGTTGCTGTGTAGCAAAGCATTGTTCAAGTTCTTCAAGGTTTGGACCACACTCGGTTTGTGAAACAGTCACGATGTTGGCTTGCACTAGACCGAATACTTGCATAGCACCAAGGTAGCTCGGTGCTTCCATTACCACTTTATCGCCCGGATTCACGTACGCACGCGCAATCAAATCTAGCCCTTGCTGAGAGCCCGTTGTGATCATCGCCAAATGAGATTCTGGCAGCTGGTAATAATCGGTCAAAAAATTAAGTAGCGGTGCGTAGCCTGCTGTTGCGCCATATTGAAACACCTCTGGCATATTCGCGAGGTTTTCTAGCGTCGGTTTCATTAAGTCGATCGGGAAGGTTTTTTCGTCCGGTAAGCCACCTGCAAGAGAAATGACGTTCTTATCGCTTGCTGCTGCGAGGATCTCTCGGATGTAGGATGACTTAGTTTGTTGTAATGAATGTGCGATTTCCATGTGCTGTGCTTCTCGTAATTGTCTTTTTTTATGTCACAAATAGTATAGGTAAATTGCCAAGCTTGGTGTGTCCATTTATGCTGTTAAATATGTCCATTTATGCTATTTAAGCGAAAGTTTACTCCGTGAGCCATCAACAAGTTTCCAGAATCAATGACGTGCTGTTTTACATTCACCAGGACATTAGCAGAGATTTATCGGCTAAAGAGCTAGCAGATGTAGCAGCCTATTCTGAACAGCACTTCCATCGTATTTTTAAAGATGTGGTAGGGGAGTCTGTCCATCAATATATCCGTCGCACAAGAATGGAATACGCCGCCAATCAACTGATGTTTGATACCAGCTCATCGGTGTTAGACATTGCTAACAAGTGCGGCTTTAGCTCGGTATCTTCTTTTAGCCGAGCGTTTAAAGCAACGTTCGCTATGTCTCCTGGTGCGTGGCGAAAGCATGATTTACAAGTCGCAGAAAAGCCGTATCTAAAAGATCCGGAAGTGGCTGCGGGTTATCATCGGGTTGCGAAACGCGAGTTGCCAGAACCTAAAATTATGGAGGTTCCACAACGCTTTGCGGCTTATGTGCGGCATGAGGGTTATAGCCGTTCCATTCGCAATGCGTGGCTGATTTTGAAGGCGTGGGCAAGCTCTGAGAATCGGGACTTTTCGGTTCAATACGGTTTGCATCACTCCAACCCCGCTTGGGTCGAGCTCGATAAGTGTCGCTATGTGGCTTGTATGGCGATTGATAAGCCGCTTAAAGTACGCGGTGTCGTGAATCAAATGACGATTCCGGGTGGTTTGCATGCTGTTTTTCGCTTAACAGGGGTATATGGAGAGCTTCTTCCTCAATTGAGTATGGTGTTAGAGAAGTGGTTGCCGAATTCAGGCTTTAAGCAGCGTTCTACTCCCGCTTATGTTCACTATCATAAAAACCATTTCCTCAGCCATGATGAGGCGTTTGAGCTGGACTTCTATCTGCCCATCAGCTTTTTCTAACTGGAGTATTTATTTACTATCCGTAAGGAAGAAAATGCTAAGCTCTATATGGTGATTTTTTACAAATAATTGAAAATTAAATGAACATCGATCATGTAAAGCTATTTGTCCGTTTGGCTTCGACACACAACATCAGCATGGCTGGTCAGGAGCTTGGACTTTCTCCTGCTGTCGCTAGCGCACACATCAATAAACTTGAGGACAGCTTAGGAGTTCGTTTAGTTCATCGCACCACACGCAAAGTTTCCTTAACTGAAGAGGGGCAGGCATTTTTACCTCACGCGGAGGAGGTCCTTGCAACAGTGGAGGCAGCAAGGGGAGCTGTTGGCTCAGGGCAGAGCGCGCCAACGGGAGTATTACGTATAACCGCCTCTGCAACTTTTGGTCGCTTGCATATTGTGCCCGCATTAAAAGGTTTTATGGCGCGTTACCCAGGGTTAACCGTGGACTGCCGATTTTCTGATTCCATTATGGATCTGGTTGAGGGAGGTTTTGATGTCGCCATTCGTGTCGCTGAGTTGAAAGATTCTTCATTGGTCGCAAGAAAGCTTGCGCCAGATCGTCGTATTATCGTTGCATCACCAGATTATATTGAACAATTTGGGAGACCCAACAAGCCCCAAGACTTGACGAATCATGAGTGTATTAACTTAGTTGGAATGAATAATTGGTCATTCAATACAAAAGATGGAATGTTCAATGTAAGAACTTCTGGTCGTTTTAAAACCGATAATGGTGATGCGATGAGAGACGCGACGGTAAACGGGTTAGGTATTTCTATCAACTCGGTTTGGAGTGTTTATCAAGAATTACAAAGTGGTCAGCTAGTGGAAGTACTCGAAGATCACCCTTTAGCGATGGATGCTGGGATTTGGGCTGTGTACCCAAGCTCTCGTTTAATTGCGCCTAAGGTGCGTGCCTTTATTGATTACTTTGCTGAATACTATGGCACGCCACCTTATTGGGAGTTTGCGGAAAAGTGATAACAAGTTTCACTTATCGAATACATTGTTTTTAAGGTCCGAATAAAAAACGAACCTCAAGATAATTCTTAATTGTTATTAATAGAGTTTGCTTAGGATTAATTCAATACTATCAATTATCTGCTGTGTTTTGCTTTGATCTAATGCATCAGGGTGTGGGGGCGCGAATGCTTCAATGTCATTATCGAAGTACATACCATGCGCTTGAGCAAACTCTTCTGATAGCGCAGCGCGAGTTAGAATATCTGCTCCTAAGCGGATATCACCACCAGCAACCCCATAAGCATCTTTAACCATCTTACTACCTAGGAATGATTTTGGGTTTACTGATACCAACATAGGGCCAGTGTTCTTAAGCTTTAGTCCGATTGCTCGTGACCACATCGTTAATGCCAATTTGCTTTGGGCATATGCTTCGCCATCTGACAATGGTTTGTTACCGAGTAAAGCGCTAGTGTTTACTGTTGTTTGTGCAGCTGAAGACAAATTAACCACACGACCCGTATCTCCGAGCAACGGCAATAGCTCTCTAGTGAGTAAGTAGGGAGCAATGGTGTTGACTGCGAAGCGTACATCAAGACCCTCTTTAGTTCTTGGATTTGGTGTTGCGTACACACCAGCATTGTTAATGATGACGTCTAAATGATTGAACCGTTCTGTTATCTCCATCACTATCTGTTTTACCGCATTGGGAGAGGATAAATCAGCAACAAGGCTTTCAACTTTACCACTTTTCATCTCCCTCAAACTTTGCTCAACTTGTTGAACTTTCTCTATATTCCGGCCATGGATTATTACGTGTTGTTCACGGTTAATTAACATTTTCGCGGTTTCTAAACCAATACCGTCAGTAGATCCAGTAACTAGAATTGTCTTTCGCATGATCGCTCTCATTGTTGAGGGTTAATATAGAACGATCATAGTGGCATCTTTTGCATTCGACTATTGAGACTAAAAAGAAAACACTTTCTAGGAAAAATTGAAAATAACTTTGTTGTTCTTTTTGTGGACGGTGCGACGAATTAACGTCTCATTAGATGCTACGGTTATACATGTGGTGCTCAAAAATTAGGCACTATTTTGTACTCAAATAATAGCCAAGAGGTCTCTATGTTAGGTGAAAATCACTCATTAACTCATGAATTCCCAGAACATTTGGATACCATTACTCAGCTTACCGAAAACGATGCATCATTTGCTGAAACCGTTAAAAACTACAATGCTTTAGATAAGGAAATCCGCGTACTAGAACTTCAAGGAAGCCCGATTGATGATCACGAAATGAACGTGTTAAAACATAACCGGGCTGAGCTCAAAGACTGGCTCCACTCGCGAATAATGGGTTCTTAGTGACGAAATGATCATCGGCTCGTAAATTGCGGGCCGATTTTAGTTCCAATGGACGATGCCAAGTGTGCAAACACTAGGATTGCTGAGCAGGAGCTTGGAGTGGCAGGTGGCCTGTTTTTACCCAAATGACCGTTTCTTGCTCTACAAAAGGAAAGTGCTCACTCATATGTGGACTGCGTATCCAAGAGTAGGGAGGATAGGTTCCTAGCTCGTCTTTAAATTCCCCCGATAACACAAAAATTTCTTCACCACCAAAGTGACGGTGTGGTTGAAATTTCTCACCTTTTGGCCATTTAACCAACGCGACATGTTCGTGCTCAAAATTATGCAGCGGCATGACTTGCAACCCACCGACACCACTCTGCCAGCTCGCTTGGTTTGTATTAATGCGAACTGTTTCAAGATCCTCAGATTCGAACTGATTTAGTTTAACTAAAATCACACAGCCTTCTTTGCTAAATGGTGCGTGTTGACTTCCTGGAGGGTTACGAAGGTAAGTGCCGGCAGGGTAGTCACCGTATTCGTCAGAGAATACCCCCTCGAGCACCAATATTTCTTCTCCTTGAGGGTGAGGATGAGTTGAAAACTGCGAATTTGGCTCGTACTTAACGACGCTGGTGGTATGCCCTGATTCTTCGGCTTCTCGTTCCAAAGGTTTGCGCCACACACCTTTGGAAGGGCTGGCGATCCATTCCTGTTGAGCAGTATCTATCACGATTCTTTTTGAAAAATCCATATTCAACATATTGAAATTCCGTTACTTATTTAATTACTAATTCTCATTAGTATACGTATAAAAAACATCAATTGATTCATTTGTTGATAGCCCAATTCATGGATTGAGTACGAACATGAAATCGGAGCCTAATTTAAATTTCCGCTTGTGTAATGAGAATTGTTATATTATAACATCGAAAAATTAAATGTTATAACATAACAAAAAGGAAAAAGTAGTGAATAAGAAATTGGTGTCTCTCGTGATCGGTAGCATTTTTGCATCCCCTGTTTTTGCCGACACACTATCGAACCCACAGATTGGTGTTGTTGTTGATGGCTACTACCAAGATGGCCAACGTCATAATTCTGAGCGCGAAGAAGGCTTTGGTCTAGGCCATACGGAATTAAACTTCTCATCAAATATCGACGACAAGTTTTACGGCGCATTGACCGCGGTTCTTGAAAGTCATGGTGATGATACAGAATTAGAGCTTGAAGAGGCATTCATCGAAACTTTGGCATTGCCATATGGTGTAAATGTGCGCGCTGGCCGATTCCTATCTGACTTTGGTTACCTGAATAACCAACACATGCACACCGATAGCTTTGTTGAGCGTCCAATTGCTTATCGTACTTTCCTTGGCTCGCACTACTACGATGATGGTGTACGTGCAAACATCGTGTTGCCAACCGACCTTTACGTAAAACTTGGTGTAGAAGCGCTCAGTGGTAGCAAAATGTCTTCTGTTGAAGATGGTTCTGAAGTTGGCGTGTACACCACGACGCTGAAGCTTGGTAGTGACTTCTCCGAATCTTCAAGTTGGCAGTTTGGTTTAAGTTACCTGCGTAACGAAAACGGCAAGGTTAAAGAATTCGAAGATCACGACCACGGTCATGAAGAAGAGCATGAGCACGATCACCATCATGGCGCAGCAGTGACAGGTGCGAACCTTTACGGTGCTGATTTTGTTTGGAAATGGGCACCAGACGGTAATTACAAATACAGCAACTTCACGCTATCGGCTGAATACATGCTGTTAGACGGTGTGGTAGACAGCAAATATAAAAACGATGCAGAGTCACCAGACAACTTAAGCGCTTACTATGTTTCGGGTGTTTATCGCTTCAACCCAAGCTGGTCAGCAGGTCTACGTTACGGCGAAGCAGAAAGCTACGATGGTCATGCACACGGCGACCACATGCATTTCACTGAGCTGAATGATAAAGAAATGGATGCGATGATCGCATGGGATTCTTCTCATTTCGGTACTATCCGTGCGCAATACACTCGCATTGATAACCAAGACAGCGAGACAGACAACGTGTTCACTCTGCAATACGTGATGACATTTGGAGCGCACGGTGCTCATGCGTTCTAAGCTGACATTGAATAAATGCAGTTTGGTGATGATGGCAGCAGGAGCTGCCATCATCTCTTCGCCTGCTTTGGCTCTAAACATTTTCGTTTGTGAGCCAGAATGGAAAGCCTTTCTTGAAAGCCACGCGCCAGATGCCAGTATTTATTCAGCGACAACGGCTAAGCAAGACCCACATTACGTACAAGCTCGTCCTTCTTTGATTGCGAAGATGCGCCAAGCGGACATGGCAATGTGCTCGGGTGCAGAACTAGAAGTGGGGTGGTTACCTATGCTGCAAGTTCGTAGCAGCAATGCGGCGGTGCAAAATGGTGCGCCGAGCATGATCTACGCGACGGACTTCGTGCGCATGTTAGATACTCATGCTCACGTTGACCGTAGCATGGGAGATATACACGCTCACGGTAACCCACATGTTCAATTTGCGGCAAATGACATGATTCCATTATCTCGTAAAGTCACGGATCGCCTAAAAGCGATTGATCCCGACAACGCACAAAGTTACCAAGTGAATGGTATGAAGTTTCGTGCTCATTGGCGTAAAAAGCTTAAAGAATGGAATGAGAAAGGGGCTGCTTTAAAGGGTAAGCAAGTTGTCGGTTATCACGCGACGTATCGTTATTTGTACGATTGGCTCGGAATGAAGCAGATTGCCGATCTCGAACCTAAACCGGGCATTTCACCGACCACATCTCACCTGCAATCACTTACCAAGTTAGATGCTGACAGTTTTGATGCGATTGTTTACTCCTCTCATCAGGATCAGCGTCCAGCGAACTGGTTGCAAGATCATACTGACAAACCTGTGATTCAACTGCCATTGACCGTTTCTGAGGGTGAAAACTTGGATGAGATGTACGATCAGGTCATTGATGATTTACTGGATGTGTTAGTGCCGCCCGTTCCTGTGAAGATCTGAGCCATGGCTGATTATGCATGGCTTTTACCTGCGGTTTTGTGTGGTTTAATTGCGTTAGTTGGCAACATCGTTCTGGGGCAACAAGTTCTTAATCGTCAGATCATCTTTATAGATTTGGCGGTGGCGCAAGTCGCGGCATTGGGGGCAGCACTTAGCCACTACTGGTTGAGCCAATACGCGCTGTTCTCAGGCTCATTCTTTGGCGAAATGATTGGCCCTTGGGTGATGTCTTTGATGCTTTGCGGTTTGATCGCCCTTATGGAGAAACGATACCAGCAGCATTTAGAGCCCATGATTGGCAGCTTGTTTGTCGTGTCTGCATCGCTGGCAATCCTGCTGGTGAGCAAAGACCCACACGGCGGAGACTTTATTCAAGGCATTCTTAATGGGCAACTGTTATGGGCGACTTGGGCAGACGTCTGGCCTTTGGCACTCATTACCGCTGCGATGTTGCTATTGGTTTGGTTAAAACCTGCGTTTATGCGCGGTAGTGGTTTTTATCTGATCTTTGCTATTCTGATGCCCATTACGGTCAAGTTAACCGGCATTTATTTAGAATTTGCTTTGTTGGTGATTCCAGCTTTATGTGCGGCAGCATTGAAGGGAACTCGATTCTTTGTCGCCAGTATCAGCATTGGTATTGTTGGGATCTTATCGGGTATTGCCGCATCGGCTCGCTATGACTTACCGAGTGGTGCGAGTATTGTGATCACCCTGTTTATTGCTGGCATGTTGTTTAATCTCTTGCTTCAGCCTTTTCTGGTGAAAATAACAAAACCAGCTTTTGTAAGAGATTAAGAGACAAGTAATATTGGTCTGATGAAGTAGTATTTGATTAATCAGACCAATACTTTTCTATCCAAGCCCTCCAATCGTGTAACTTTGCGCCTTCCAACACACTTTCTTACGTTGATCTTGCCATAGTCATCAAGTTGCCTTGATTAGTTCACATCCGACTCCCAGACTGTTTCTATAGTTTTTATAAGATATAAAAGACCCTGCGTATGAGAAGCGCAGCTGTAACGCGACTAGGCATAAAAACAAAAACGCTAGGGATACAAGCGAATTTGTAATCTCAACATTTAAGGAAGACCAAGATGAAACCGGAAAAAGTAGCAGTAGTCACTGGTGCGGCTCGTGGTATTGGCCAAGCGATTTGTGAACAATTACTGGAGGATGGATTCCACGTAATCGGGCTAGACATATCGCCCGTGGAATGGAGTCAGTCGGCGCAGCTAAGCAGTTATCAAGTCAACTTGTGTGATGCCGAAGCCGTAAGTGAAGTAGTAGAAAGTGTTGTAGAGCAGCACGGAAGAATCGATGCTCTGGTTAACAACGCGGGCATCACTCGAGATGCATTGTTGCCAGATATGTTAGAGCAAGACTGGGACAGCGTGATCGACGTGAACCTAAAAGCGGTGTTCTTACTCACCCAACGTGTTGCTCCTGTCATGCTAGAGCAGGGCACAGGCAGTATTGTTAGCATTTCTTCTATAGTGGGAACGGATGGTAATATCGGCCAGAGCAACTACGGCGCAAGTAAAGGCGGCGTCATCTCAATGAGCAAAGGCTGGGCGAAAGAACTTTCAAGAAAGGGTGCACAGATACGCGTCAACTGTGTCGCGCCAGGCTTTATCGCCACCGACATGACCAAGAACCTGCCAGAGAAAGTCATTCAAATGATGGAAGGCAAAACCCCATTAGGGCGCATGGGCTCAGTTCAAGATATTGCCAATGGCGTCTCTTTCCTAACCTCAGATAAGAGCGCCTACATCACAGGCCAAGTGCTCAAGATTGACGGTGGGCTGGTGTTATAGCTCGCTAATCAAAACGTCAAATAACAAACGCCCTTTACTTATATGAAGGGCGTTTTTGTTTGAGGAACCCGACTTATGTGAGTACTACTAACTACTAATAGAAAGCTTCGATGCCGCTTCGAGTTGAGTTTTTGAAGCAAAAGGCCAATACGTTTGAATAGCGTCTCCTCTTAAACACTGCATTCCCTAAAGCACAGTATTCCCAAAAGAAAAGCCCACCGAAAAGCGGGCTTTGTTCTCTTCTAATAACGAGAAAAATAACTAGTAGCTCGCTTGAATGCTGACACCGCTATAGTTTGAGTAACCTTGAATCATGACGTGATAACGTCCACTTTGCGTCGCACTGACCGTACATGTTTCATTGTTACCGTATTTGAAAGGTCGGCAGTCCCATGCATTCAGTGCTGGTTTTGCTCCAAAACGGAGATACAAATCCGCATCGCCACTGCCACCATACATTTGTACGGTTAAGCGCTGCCCAGCTTCTACATCAACATAGTAATACGCTACTTGACCAGTTGAACTACTTAAACCACTTACTGGCACGCCCGAGGTTAATTTGCCTTCTGGGTCCGGTGTTGGGTCTGGGCCACCGCAGTCTTGGCCACAATCTGCATCCGTTAAGCTATAAAGTAGCTTGTTCACGCTGCCTCTTGTGTCCGTCACTTTTCCGCTAGTTGCGCGGCTAACGATCAAGGCCTCTACTTGGCTTGGAGACAGTGAACTGTTTTCTTGAAGATACAATGCTGCTACACCCGCCACATGTGGCGTCGCCATCGAAGTGCCACTAATGGTTTTGTAGCCACCGTCATACCATGCAGATTTGATTTGTGAACCTGGCGCAAATACATCCACACAACTGCCCCAGTTTGAAAAACTCGAACGTGCATCCGTGCTAGTGGTCGATCCGACAGTTACTCCGGAAGCAACGCGTGCTGGAGAATAGTTACACGCATCGGCGTTGGAGTTACCTGCTGCTAGCATAAAGCTGACACCTGACTGAACCGCACTTTGCACCGCACTATCCAGAGCGACGGATTGACCGCCGCCTAAACTCATGTTGGCGACTGAAGGTCCGGAAGCGTTCGCAGCCACCCAGTCCACACCGGCAATAACACCAGAAGTAGAACCCGATCCGGTACAGCTCAATACTCTCACGCCGACAAGGTTGACGTTTTTCGCAACACCATACAAGCTGCCGCCAATGGTGCCCGCTACGTGTGTGCCGTGTCCATTACAGTCACTTGCATCTGCATCGTTATCGACAAAGTCATACCCTGAAACTGAGCGACCACCGAACTCAACATGCGCGTTATTCACACCAGTATCGATGACATAAGCCGTTACCCCAGTCCCATCAAAGTTGGCACTGTAGTTGTTATCGAGTGGCAAGTTTCGTTGGTCGATTCGGTCTAGTCCCCAAATGGCATTGGTTTGATTTGCGTCTGCCGAGACTATTGGGTCAAGCGATAGGATTCTGTCTTGCTCAATGTAGTCCACACGAGGATCAGAACGCAGATCTTTTAGTTGCTCAGGACTCAAGTTAGCGACAAATCCACTTATCGAGTGGTCAAAAACCGACTCCACTTTTACCGAATACAAACCAGACATGCGGTCTACGGATTGTTGCGTGAATTGCTCGAATTCCGTTGAGTTGCTCGCCATCATTTGCGGTTGTTGAAATACCACTATGTAGCGATCTGCAATGGCGATCTCGTCCGGTGCGAGCATTAATGTGGCTGGTAATATGTCCGGAGCTTGTTGTAACTCTGCACTGTCCGCAATCTCATTGGGTTGCGAAAAAGCGAGAGAAGAATGAAAACAGAGTGCGGAGGTGATACAACAACTTAGTAGTTTCTTTAACATAAAATGTTCCTCGAAATCATAGTCTTGTTGATTTTTACCTAGTACCAAACTGTCAACACGAAAACACAGACAATCAGCGTAGTGCGTGCTGAAGTGACGTTACACAAGTCAAACTAGACAATGAGCAATCATATGCATAACTGATAATAATTCGCATACTCAGAAACATGATCAATAACCAAGCTTTATTGAAATTGAAATGCAAAGATTCATTTAGACTTAGAGCAAAATCCCTAAAATAGAATAATTCTACACACCTGAAATATTGCCTGTTATATGACTTCATCTTACCGATAATTTACGCAATAAAAACCTAACTATCCTTTTATTGGTCATAACTCAAATCGGTTGATAGATGTTAATATAGCCACCTGATTTCTGATGTTTTTAACTCATGGTTACTATCCAAGTTCAATATCGTTTCTGTAATAAAACAGAGCCCGTTCGTGAACATGGAAAAGGGCATTCTGGCTCTCCTCGCTCCAGATGTATCGAGTGTCGAAAGAGCTTTAACTCGATTACGTTTACGAAGCCCGCAAGCCAGATGTAAAAGAAAAAACTGTTGATATGTCAATGAATAGCTCTGGCGTTAGGGAAACAGTACAAGTGTTGAATGTCGTATACAACACAGTATTGAGTACTTTAAAAAATCTCGCCAAGGTAAGTAACCTCAATGCCTTTCGATAAAGCAAATATAAGACTAATTTGTAAACTTGAAAGGCTAGCTGTATTGGTTGAGGTATATGAGGAAAACACTTCCCCATTTAAGAACTGAAACACACTTTTGCCCCTTTTCGTGTTAGCACGGAAACTGTCCTGCTACCAGACTTGTGTTTCAATAGTGCCTTGTAGTATCGAAAACACTTACCACAAACTCTAGAGATTTATGTACTATACCACCTACTGGAAGCTTGATGGGTGGTATTGACGTGAACTTATCTCAAATTGATCTGAATTTGCTCTTTGTTTTAAAGCACTTGCTCGAAGAGAAGCATGTATCTAACACCGCTATGGCTTTAAATATGAGCCATAGCGGTAAGTCGAGCACTGCAAAAAATGAGAGTTTTCTTTAATGACGAATTACTGGTGCGCAAGAAATACGGCTATGAACTGACTCCAAAAGCAGAGTCAGTAAGGCAAGACATCAATAATGTGATTACCAGTTTAGAAAAACTTGCCCATAGAGACTCGTTTGATCCGAGCACTGTATCAAGCACCGTTAAGGTTTACGGCCTTCTTCCTCAGATTAATACCTTAATGCCTAAGGTTATCGCTAAGATTCGGCAAGAGGCTCCAAACCTTAAGGTCAGTTTGGACTCAGCACCAAAACGTCATTTTGATGCGTTGGTGGCTGGAGATGTTCATTTCGCACTTTCCTCTCATCAACCGCCAAGCTCTGAGCAAAATATCTATCGAATGGTTGTTGCTAAGCGTACTTTCCGTTTGCTTATGAGCCGCTATCATCCACTGGCCGATTTAGAGCTAACTCCAGAGCGTTTGGCCGAATTTGACTTTGGACAAGTCTCTTTGCAGGGTGAGAAGCGATTGTCGTTTGAGCATAAATACCAAGAGCTAGGGTTAGCGAACAAAAAAAAGCGTTTATCAGCGCCAGTGCAACTGAATAACTTTAGTTCTGCTCCAAGTATCGCTGCGGAGACTGAGATTATATTTCATCTACCGACACCTTTTGCAGAGGCAGCTTGTCAAGACCCTCGCTTGATCGTTCGAGAAGTACCTGCCGAGCTACAGTTGGACTTTCAAGAAGTCTTCCTATATTGGCACAAACGCTTTAACGATGATCCTAT
Source organism: Vibrio sp. Vb1755 (assembly GCF_033338635.1). Lineage (NCBI taxonomy): Bacteria > Pseudomonadati > Pseudomonadota > Gammaproteobacteria > Vibrionales > Vibrionaceae > Vibrio > Vibrio sp. Vb1755. The sequence continues at coordinate 265,639 of NZ_JAWOTA010000001.1, forward strand.
GTGTGAATGGGTACGAGAGATCTTTAAACAGCTCTATGTTGGAACCGATACTTTAGCTTAAATGCTTATATCGGGTAATTCGTGGTTAACTATTCGTATATTGGATAGTGATATTCTCTTTTCTCGATAGTGATTAACTTGTCAGTGATTATGATAATCAGGTTTAATTGATAATAATTATTAAATGCAATTACATTTTAAGCCTATTCAATATGAAGCCTCTTTTCACATACTCTCTATTTTCTACATCAGTTGTTTCTGCTTGTATTACTGTACCTATGGTCGTTGTTGCAAATGACCAGTTACCTGAGACTGGTATCAATACAACAGCAATGGAAACCGTAGTGGTTACAGCCTCTGGTTACGAACAGAATGTCACAGAAGCGCCAGCAACAATAAGTGTTCTGACCCGAGAGCAACTTGAAAATCGCTCATATAAAGATTTGACTGATGCTTTAAGTGATATACCTGGGGTAACCGTTACAGGAGGTGGTGATGGCCAAGATATCTCAATTCGAGGTATGCCTGCTCAATATACGGCCATTCTTGTTGATGGCAGGAAGCAGTCTGGTCGAGAAACTCAAACTAATGGTAGTACGTTTACTGAACAAGACTGGCTTCCCCCGTTGAGTGCAATTGAACGTATTGAAGTTGTACGTGGCCCTATGTCAACCCTTTATGGGTCTGATGCTTTGGGGGGTGTGATTAATATTATTACGCGTAAAAATTATCAAGAGTGGCACGGAAGCTTGCGTGCAGAAACGACGCTTCAAGAAAATTCAAAATCTGGAAATAGCTATCAAGGGCAGCTTTACCTTGCTGGCCCTGTCATTGATGGTCTGTTGAGTACTTCTTTGACTGGACTGTATCAGGAAAGAAAAGAAGATGAAATTGAAGGTGGTTATGCAGGTAAGACACTCGACAACTATCGAGCTTCTTTGTACCTCACACCTACCTCGGATGACACTTTTACTCTGGAGTTCACCAATCATAACCAAGAGCGAGAGACCACTCTAGGTAAATCAGTGGAGCGAGAGTCTCAAGTTGCAGTACGAGAATATGAACGCCAATCTATTGGTTTTAGCCACGACGGAAACTACTCTTGGGGTACAAGTTCTTCATTTATCAGTAATGAAACAGTAAAAAATATCGGTGCAGATAAAGAAGTCGAGAATAGTCAAATTAATACGCAATGGGGTCTGCCTCTTAATGCTCACTACTTAACACTGGGCGCATCTTTCGAGCAAAAGGATCTGACTGATAATAAACTGTCATTGACCTCTAAAAACAAGCAATGGGCAGTATTTGCTGAGGACGAGTGGTATCTCACGGATACATTCGCTCTCACCCTTGGTTTACGTTACGACGACAATGAGATCTTTGACGGGCAATTTAGCCCAAGAGCTTACGGGGTCTGGTCTATTGACCCTAGTTGGACGCTAAAAGGTGGTGTGTCTACGGGTTATCGAGCACCTAGTTTGACACAAATGGACGAAGAGTGGGTTCAAGAGAGCTGTAGAGGGCGTTGTTCTATTTACGGTAATCCAGACTTAACAGCAGAAACCTCCATCAATACAGAGATGGGACTGTATTACGTTAATGAGCGAGACCTTTCTGCAAACATTACTTTGTTTTACAGCGACTTCAAAGACAAGATCGAAAGTGAGTTTGTCGATCCGATGTGTACTGATAGCAGAAGTTGCGACCGCACTTACGTCAACATTGATGATGCGAACAGCTATGGTGCAGAAAGTTCCGTATCTAAGGGTATTACAGAGTCAATTACACTAAGTGCAACCTACTCGTATACTCGTAGTGAAAAGAACACTAATGACGATGATGATGGCTTGCCTCTTGTACAAGCACCTGAACATATCTTCTCACTTAATGGTGATTGGGCAGTGCGTGATGATGTTGCTTCATGGGCCCGCATGAACTATCAAGGCAAAGAGAAAAACAACATCACTAGTGATAGCACAAGAACGTTGGCACCTTCTATTACTTACGTGGATCTCGGTGTGAACTGGCGTGTAACTAAGAATGTGAAGTTAATGGCAGCGGTTTATAACTTGTTCGATGAGCAAATCACAGAGGAAGAGTTTGGCTACATTGAAGATGGCCGACGCTACTGGTTAGCTGCTGAAGCGACTTTCTAATCTACTTACTTTTTTAAGCGAATAACAAAACAATGAATACGAAAATTAAGTCTGCGATGACCTCTCTGCTACTTATGCCCTTTGTCTGTTTGGCTGGGGAGTTCAATGTAGAGAAGGATATCTTGTTCAAAACTGTAGGTGAAAGAGAGATTAAACTCGATCTTTATACTCCTTCGGTTGAATCAAATACTCAGTACCCGTTATTAGTCTGGGTACATGGTGGTGCATGGAAACGTGGGAGCAAAGACGCCATCCCAGAAAAGAACCCATTATTACTTCAGTCTGTGTTGAATGAAGGTTATGCGCTAGCTTCAGTTGATTATCGTTTAAGTGGAGAAGCGATCTTTCCTCAACCAGTACAAGACATTAATGATGCACTGAACTATTTGTACGACAATGCTGAAAAGCTCGGTATTAAAGCGGACAATGTTGTGATAATGGGACGCTCTGCTGGCGGGCACCTCGCTGGCTTTATTGGTGCGACTAACTCGGCATACAACCAAGTAGATTTCTATGAGCCACCAAAGTACAAGGTCTCAGCCGTAGTAAGCTTTTTTGGCCCTACCGATTTACTTGAGTTAAGTAATAAAGGTGGCAAGAAAACCAGCAAAAAATCGTCTGTATCTCGTTTCTTAGGAGATATTCCAAACAATATTCCAAAGCTTGCCAAGAAAGCATCAACGACGAGTTATGTGAATGAAAATACTCCACCATATATACAGTTACACGGCACCTTGGATAAGCGAGTGCCTCTATCTCAAAGTGAGATACTTAAGGCTAAGCTTGATGAGCATGGAGTTACCAACCAACTTTTCATTGAAGAAGGTGTAGGACACAGTGCACCTGTCTTTGATACCGAGAAGTACGTTACTCATGTTTTGGACTTCTTAAATAAACACTTTCCGAACTAACGCTCTAGTCAATATAAGGCTTAAAAGTTCAAGGGGAAATACTGAGCCAACTGTGATTACAGTTGGCTTTTTCATGTATCTCTATTGGGCATTTTATCATTCTGATTAATGGGAGCGGCTGGCTCATTTTCAGGCAGTGGTTGAATAAATCTATGACTACTTTAGGGTATGTATTCTAACGTACTTCTGTCCAAAAAAGTGTTTCGTTAGCTTGAATTAGAATAACAAAGCGCTCTTCACGAAAGTTAAGGGCGTTAACAGCCTTTCAAGTTGTTTGAAATGAGGTATCGAGATCCGCTTCGCTCCTAGTTACGTTCAACCTTAGCTGCTACTTTTCATCAACAAATAGAGATGAGTTACCATCAAGTAGCATAGGGAAGCGAGTGAGCACTATTCTCTCAAATGAACACTAAACCCCTTCTTTGTAGCCTGTCACCTTCAAACTACTTCCTCTAGCGCTAACAATTAATTCAAATGTGCGCTGGTTAATGATTTTTCTGTAAGTAACACAATTGAACGTGATAGAAGTAACAAAATCACCTCTTTGCGGTAACGTTCCCGAAAAGTTTATATATTATCGCCCTCATTGATATAAGTAGTAGAGACGCTCTGAGTACGAGCGCTCTGAAATTCAGGCTTTAGATGGACATTTAAAGTCACCATAAGTTTGCGATTTTTCTTGGGAACGTTTGCAATATGCCTAAGTATAAATTTACGTGAGACTATGGAAATGAAACTACACACTTTGACGATGGCAGTAGCGCTTGGACTGGTTACTGCACCTGTATTCGCAGCAACAGATGTTGACGCTCTTGAAAAGCGAATTAATGAATTAGAACAGAGACTTGAGCAGACAGAAAAAGCATCCACAGAAGCAAATGAGAAAGCCTCAAGCTTTGAGTTTCATGGCTACGCTCGTTCCGGGCTGCTCATTAATGATGATCTGAATGGTGCAGTGGGTACTGGTCCTTACATGACGGCAGCTGGTGCTATTGGCGCGCCAATTGGACGATTAGGGGTTGAGGATGATCATTATGTGGAAGCAAACCTTATTCACAAACGCTTTGCAGATGATGGTTCCAGCTCATTGTTCCGAATCATGTTGGCAGATAGTACGGAAACCAATAACGAATGGACAGCGAGTGAGAGTCAATTAAACGTTCGTCAGGTATATGCTGAGCTAAACAAGTTGAGCATGTTCTCTGAATCAAGTGCGTTTGCTGACGCGACGTTTTGGGCTGGTAAACGATTTGACCGTGATAACTTTGACATTCACTTCTTTGACTCGGATATTGTTTTCTTATCTGGCACTGGTGCTGGTGTGTATGACGTCCAAATGAGCGAATCATGGAAAGCAAACTTCTCGATCTATGGTCGTGATTTTGGTGAGATTGATAGCTCGTCAACGGATGTTGAAAACTATATCGCGACAATGAACAACCGCTTCGGTAATTGGCAATTGATGCTGAGCGGCATGACGTCAGCTGATAACAATGATCGCGTAGAAGGCGCAGCGGACAAAGGTTTACATGCGATGTTTGCCTACCATGGCGATACCTTCTTTGGCATGAGTGAAGGCTTTTCTAAAACTGGTATTTTGATGGGTGATGGATTGGGTGCGGAACTTAAAGGCATCGGTTCAAACGGAGATTTGTTAGAAGACGCAAAAGCCGTACGCTTGTTTAGCTATGGTGTAACACGCATCGGCGACAACTGGCGTGTAGCACCTGCGTTGCTAGCAGAACACAGCCAAGATCGCTTTGCTAAAAATGATGAATTTACGTGGGCATCGTTCAACATCCGCTTAGCGCAAGAGTTTACGCAGAACTTTGAGATGGTTTATGAAGGCTCATACCAATACATGGACCTAGACAATGCGATTGATAAAGCAAGTGGCAGTTTTTACAAAGCGACAATTGCACCAACGCTTAAGATGTCTACCGCTGCAGGTTTCTTTGACCGTCCGGAGCTACGTTTTGCAGTTAGCTACGTTGATTGGAGCGAAGACTTGAATGGCTACTCGATTAGCCAGGATGCGGGTGCTGCAACGATGGGTGATGGTGGTGAAGTTCTGTTTGCACTGCAAATGGAAACTTGGTTCTAAAGGGACCTAACCTACAAAGAGTAATAAGAAAAGCGCCAACTGATTTCAGTTGGCGCTTTTTCATTAACAGGACTGACGCTCAATAGTTTTGAAGGTTAGTACCATCTTACTCATTTCAAAACTTCTGTTGGCAATTCTATCTAGTAACAGTTTCGCACCATTTTCCCCTGCTTTATCAAATGCATAGTTAAATGTTGATAAGGTTGGGGTGCACACTGATGCGAGCTCATCATCACCAACGCCTAGCACTAAAACGTCTTTACCCGGTGTTAACCCGAGCTCTTGAATCGCTCTCATCGCACCGATAGCAATACGGTCTGTCGCACAGAACAAGCCATCTAGCTTAGGGTTCTTTGTTAAGTGTTGTTTTGCCAATGAATAGCCAGAATCGATGGTAAAGTCACCACGAGCATGGAAGGCGAGCTCAAAACCATGATGCTGTAGCGCTTGAACAAATCCTTCAGAGCGTTGCTTATCTACCGCGATATCGTCACCTTGCACACCAATAAAACCCATAGTTTGGCAACCTTTTGCAACCAGTCTATTTCCCGCTTCAAACCCTACTCGTGCGTCATCATGAATGATGCTTGGAATGTTAAACATGGAACCATCTTGACCGACGAGCACAACTGGAACGGCTGAGTTTTGAATTGCTTTTACCAGCTTGGAATCGAGGTGGGTGGCGTAAAGAATGATCCCTTCAACCCGTTTTTGGTTAAAGATCTGAATGTATTCCAGTTCTTTTTCGTGGGCTTGGTGAGTGCTAGCAAGTAAGACATGTTTCCCGGCTTTTTCAAGGACATCGGTTAATCCATCGACACCTTGGGATGTGGCATGAGAGGAAACCCGAGGAACAATGACACCAACCAGATTGGTCTTTTGAGATTTTAGATCTTTAGCGACTTGGTTCGGCACATAGCCACACTCCGCTACTGCTTGGCGGACCTTCAGTTTTGTCGCTTCTTTTACGCCATATTCATCGTTTATAACCCGTGACACTGTTGATTTTGATACGCCAGCCAGACGGGCGACATCATGCAGACTCGCCATTGTTCCTATCCATTCTGTTTTTCGTTTTTGGGATTGTTTGCAAAGAGAAGATGAAAAGCTCTTTGATAAGTAGCGATTCTAACCTCCTATACTGCTCTTAGGGAGAGAATTTGACGATCATTCTCACATTCTCTCTGCTTTATCTTTGATCATTTGGTTTTATTGAGCAAAAATCTGTTTTGCAAACGTTCCCGAAAATTTCGCAAGCTCAGATAATAATCCAATGGGGTATGAAATGAATTATCCGGCAGTAGCAAAAGAGTTGTTAACTCTATTAGGTGGTAAAAGCAACATCACCGCACTTGCGCATTGTGCGACACGCTTACGCCTTGCCGTTGCAGATGAGCAAAAAATAGATGAACAAGCGATTGATAGCCTTGAAGGAGTAAAAGGGCAGTTCAAAGTTGCGGGTCAGTACCAAATCATTTTTGGATCAGGCATCGTAAACCAAGTTTATGCAGAAATGGCGAAGTTGACGGGGATGAGTGAAATGTCCACCAACGACGTTGCGTCTGCTGGCGCAGAGAAACAAAACATTGTTCAGCGCGCGGTGAAAGGGCTGTCTGATATTTTCGTCCCAATCATTCCCGCAATCGTCGCTGGTGGTTTGTTGATGGGTATCTATAACCTATTGACTGCTCAAGGCTTGTTCATTGATGGCAAATCTTTGATTGATGCCAACCCAGGACTGACAGACTTGGCGAACATGATCAACACGTTTGCGAACGCGCCGTTTGTTTACCTGCCTATTCTGCTGGCATTTTCAGCCAGTAAGAAGTTTGGCGGTAACCCATATTTAGGGGCGGCGCTAGGTATGTTGATGGTTCACCCTGACTTGCTGAATGGTTGGGGATTCGGCGGCGCATCTGTGTCTGGCAACATTCCGGTTTGGAATATTCTTGGCTTTGAAATCCAAAAAGTGGGTTACCAAGGTTCGGTGTTACCGGTTTTGGTATCGGCATTCATTCTTGCGAAGGTTGAGCTAGGCTTACGTAAAGTCATCCCTTCTGTTTTAGACAACCTTTTAACGCCATTACTGGCGATTTTCATAGCGGGTTTGCTGACGTTTACTGTCGTCGGTCCGTTCACGCGTGATATCGGTTTCCTATTGGGTGATGGTCTGAACTGGCTATACAACACAGCTGGCTTTGTTGGTGGTGCGGTATTTGGTCTTATTTATGCTCCGTTTGTTATTACTGGTATGCATCACAGCTTCATTGCGATTGAAACTCAACTTCTTGCGGATATTGCGACGACGGGCGGCACCTTTATCTTTCCTATTGCGGCGATGTCTAACGTTTCTCAAGGAGCGGCAGCGTTGGCGGTGGGCGTGATGAGCAAAGATAAGAAGATGAAAGGTATTGCGATTCCATCGGGTGTTACGGGTTTGCTGGGTATTACAGAGCCAGCCATGTTTGGTGTTAATCTAAAACTACGTTACCCATTTATTGCGGCAGTTTGCGCTGCGGCGTTATCGAGCGCGTTCATTACAATGTTTAATGTGAAAGCTCAGGCATTGGGTGCAGCAGGTCTTCCAGGCATCATTTCTATTACGCCAGAGAAGATTGGGTACTACATCGCGGGTATGGTGATCGCGTTCTTGACCGCATTTGTTCTCACCATTGTTCTTGGTATGCGTGACCGCGCTAAAGCCGGTAGAAAAGCAGCGGCTTAATCTGAACTCCTTAAGGGTGGAGTCCCCCAAAATCCACTTCTTTTCCTAAATGTTTGGGGTGCTAGCCAAGCACTAATGGCTTGGCTAGCCTTTTTCAATTTTTACTTGGTAGTGAAGGTGTTCAACACGTTGGACTATCAGGGCTTTAATTTCAAGGTAAGCAAGATGAATCAAGTGTGGGTAACTGGTGATGCTGTTGTCGATCTAATACCGGAATCTGAGACTTCTTTACTCAAATGTCCCGGTGGTGCACCAGCGAATGTCGCCGTAGCAATTGCTCGTCTATCTGGTAAGAGTGCGTTTTTTGGACGTGTAGGTGATGACCCATTTGGTCGCTTCATGCAATCAACGCTCGATCAAGAGGGCGTGAGCACGGAGTTTCTCGTTAAAGACCCAGAGCAAAGAACATCAACAGTGGTGGTGGATTTAGATGATCAAGGTGAACGCAGCTTTACGTTTATGGTAAAACCGAGCGCTGATCAGTTTATGTCTGTTGAAGACATCCCAAACTTTAAGCAAGGTGACTGGCTACACGTTTGCTCAATTTCACTGGCAAATGAGCCAAGTAGAAGCAGCACATTTGAGGCGATCAAAAGAGCAAAAGCCGCTGGTGGTTTCATTAGCTTTGACCCTAACTTGCGTGATGAAGTGTGGCAAGATCAATCAGAAATCCAAGCTGTCGTGATGAAGGCTGTAGCGATGGCCGATGTGGTTAAGTTCTCTGAAGAAGAGCTTTTGTTCTTAACTGACTCAACGTCGATGGCGCAAGGTTTACAACAAATAGCCTCTTTGAATATTGCTTTGGTCTTGGTGACACAAGGTGCGAAAGGTGTTTGGCGCGTCTTTGAAAGTCAGAGTGAACTGATCACAGGTCAAGTCGTTAGTCCGATTGACACCACAGGTGCGGGTGATGCTTTTGTCGGAGGGCTACTGGCATGCCTGTCTCGGCATGACGATTGGAAAAATCATCCTGTTGTTAGCTCTGCGATTCAATGGGCAAATGGCTGTGGTGCATTAGCGACGACGCAAAAAGGCGCAATGACCGCGCTTCCGACCCAGACAGAGTTGCTGCAATTTATTGGGCAATGATCTTCAGATCCAATTTCAGTTGAGAAAAATTATGAGCTTAAACAACCGTTGGACTGTAGAGCAAAGATATCGTCGACTTGAGCAAATCCCTCAGTGTGATATCGAAGAAATGACACTTTCACGTCAGCAAGATAAAGGCTTTCCTAGTTTTCATATCGCCCCTAGATTTGGGCTGTTAAATGACCCAAATGGGTTGTGCTATTTCAATGGTGAGCACCACATCTTTTACCAGTGGACGCCTGTGGGACCAGTCCATGGAATGAAGTATTGGTATCACCTTTCTACTAAAGACTTCATCCATTTTACTGATCATGGCGTGGGTCTTCATCCCGACCAAGACTACGATTCACATGGTGTCTATTCGGGCGGCGCTTTGGTGGAAAACAACAAGGCTTTGCTGTTTTTTACTGGCAACAAGCGTGACCAAAACTGGAATCGAATCCCAACACAGTGTTTTGCCACCATGGATTCAGACGGCAGCATTGAAAAGCACGGTGTAGTCATTGAGAACGAACATTACACGGAGCACTTTCGTGACCCAAAAGTTTGGAAGAAAGGCGACGACTATTTGATGGTGGTGGGTGCTCAAACCAAAACCGAGCATGGTTCTATGGCGCTCTATCAAAGCAAAGATTTGAAAACGTGGCAGCATAAAGGTCCTATCAAGACCAAGTTCTCTGACCTTGGGTACATGTGGGAGTGTCCTGATTTATTTGAGATTAATGGTCAATCGGTGATGCTGTTTTCTCCACAGGGCGTGAGCAGTAGTAATCCTTATGATTTCAAAAACATCTATTCTGTCGCGTATATCGTGGGTGATCAGTTGAACCTAGAGTCGATGACTTTAGAAAACCACCAAGATATTTTACAGCCAGATTATGGGTTTGATTTCTACGCCCCACAAACCTATTTAGATGAGAATGGGCGTCGCATTCTTATTGCATGGATAGGGTTGCCAGAAATCGACACGCCATCGGTCACACACCAGTGGGCAGGAATGTTGTCTCTTCCTAGAGAACTAACGTTGAAAGATGGTTTTCTTGTTCAAACTCCACTCCCTGAATTGGAGAGTTTAAGAAAAGAAGAGGTAGTCTTTGCACAGTCCCATACACTGGAAAGCACAAGTTGTTTGATCCAATTAGACCTTGAGGGCGATGGCTTTGAACTTGAGCTGAGTAACCTCAAAGGTGACAACATCGTCTTTAGTGCGACAAAGCACGAGTTTATGCTGGACCGTCGTCACATGTCTCATTTGTACGCAGAAGAATTTGGTAGCATTCGAAAAGCACCAAGATTGGACGCTAAGCAGACGATTGATATATATATCGACAATTCTGTCATCGAGATTTTCATTAATGGTGGCAAACACACGATGACCAGTCGTTTCTTTATTGATGACCTGAATACGGTAACGTTGAGAGGGTTGGAGCAAGCAAGGCTTTTCCCTTTGAAAGGTATTTCTGGTTTGTTTGAATCAGCTAAGTAACGGTTTTGAATACATTAAAACGCCCTTCATTGATTTAGTGAAGGGCGTTTTTCTTTCTAACTATCTAACTTAACTGCCTATCACGCACGTAAGTTGTTTGAACTAAAGTATCCAAAACAACTTCACTCTTGGTGACTTTGAAGTTTAGCGGTTGTTCTAAATCCCCAAATAGAGGTGCGCCGCCGAGTGTAGCTTACTCATCGTTGGCATCTCGAACCTAGTTCACATTATCGCGACGTTTTTACTTATAGCGTGAAAGAAAATCCCATAACCAAAGGTTCTAACTAAAAGAGATTGCAGGACTTTTATTTAGCGAATTCGACCTAATATCTTGAGTATGCCTAATCGCAGTTGGCGAAGAGGTGATGTTAATAATGCTTGCTGGCGCGTAAGACCCGTCAGTTTGAAGATGCATTCAAACACAATAAGGGAAAACAATGGCTAACGAATACATTCCACCAAAAGTTTGGACAAACGATAATGAAAACGGCGGTCAGTGGGCGAGCATCAACCGTCCGGATTCTGGCGCACGTCATGAGCAAGAGCTTCCAATTGGTGAGCACCCATTCCAACTTTACTCAATGGGTACCCCAAATGGTCAGAAAGTGACGATCATGTTTGAAGAGCTTTTGGCGGCTGGCGTAACGGCAGCAGAATACGATGCATACCTGATTAAGATTGGCGATGGTGACCAGTTTGGCTCTGGCTTTGTGGCTGTTAACCCAAACTCAAAAATTCCGGTATTGGTTGACCGTTCGGGTTCTGAGCCAGTGAACGTGTTTGAATCTGGCAACATCTTGTTTTATCTAGCAGAGAAATTTGATCATTTCTTACCAAAAGAAGGCGCTAAGCGTGCTGAGGTAATGAACTGGTTATTCTGGCTGCAAGGTTCTGCGCCATACCTAGGCGGTGGTTTTGGTCACTTCTACGCGTACGCACCAGAGAAGTTCGAGTACCCAATCAACCGCTTTACAATGGAAGCAAAACGTCAGTTAGATGTATTAGACAAGCGTCTTGCGAACAATGAATTCCTAGGTGGCGATGAGTACAGCATCGCTGATATCGCAACATGGCCATGGTACGGCAACCTTGTGTTGGGTCGTGCTTACGATGCGGCTGAATTCTTAGACGTAGAAAGCTACAAAAACGTTGTGCGTTGGGCAAAAGTAATTGATGAGCGTGAAGCGGTAAAACGTGGTCGAATTGTGAACCGTTCATGGGGTGAAGAATGGGAGCAGTTACCTGAGCGCCACAGCGCAGAAGATATTGATAAAGTATTGAAACTTAAACCATAAGCAATCTTGGCTTAGCTACGTCAAATGAGTTTAGTTTTATCTATGCTTATACAGTGACCTTAATCAAATCTATAGCGCACCATATACGGTGCGCTATTTTTATTCTCATTTAGTCTCGAAATGCTAATTTATATCACCTCTTGAAGAGCATTTAGTTCGTAGATGAATTTTTAATGTATTTATATATTATGATGCAAAACAAAGCTCATATTTCCATGTTAAATATGGACTGGTCATACTGCTTTCTAATAATTAAATTATTTAAAAATTATAAACTGATTTTATATCCATTATAAATAAAATTAATGATAATTAATATTTGACATAACCACTAAATTTATGTGGAATATGCGGGTTGATTTGTTTTGAAGAAATAAAATCAATTTCTAGTACTTTTATTTAAGACAAGCTTAGCTTTTAGCGATGTTTAATTATTAATGCTTATATCATGAAAGAGGATATGTATGATGTCGTCGTTTGAGTCGTACTGGGTTGGGATACGTCAAAGAATAGCCGCACAAACCGAAGGTAACCGCAGTTTAAAGTCTCTAGTCATTAAAAAGCAGCGTGTGAACTTAAATAACAGTGGGTTATCCTTTCGCGCTAAGTCCGGATGTCTTATCCCTCACTGTTATACCAAGTTCTCTGATGAGATAAACCTAAAAACATCGAAAAAATCGTCTCTTAGTTTTAAAAAAGGAAAGCTGTATTTTTCTCCAGTTTAATAATAAATGAAATTTACATAAATTATAATATTAGGTTTTTAAATTTATCGATAATTAATTACGATTTTATGATGCGTTTTCAATATGTTTTCTTGGTAAGTAATTAGCTGGACTTATTGTTGATTGTTTTTGTTGTTTCCTATTTAGATATGGATAAAAGCTCAACTACTTTTCCTATACCAACTTACTCCCTGAATTGACTTGCGCGCTTTTTCTCCCCTCTCAAAAAACATAGCGTTACGGAATTATTTTCGCTCCTGTTTCATTCTTCAAGACGAAAGCTCTACCTACCTCTCATTATTTTCGACAAACATTGAGTAAAAGTAACCAATCGTAACAAGGTGGCTGTAACTGAGCGCCGTTTCAATATACTCGTTTTTTAACTAGGTAATCCCGCGCTTTGAATTAATTCGGGTACCGTTTGTAAGCCTTAAATGCTACTAAGATAAGATGTCATGATGAGAAAAAGTACTATATTACACACAGTGTTAATTACAGGGTTCGCTGCTGTATCCTCGTTGGCTTATGCTGCGCCTTCAGTTGTGCCAAATGCGCCAGAACTCAGTTCTCGTGGTTATGTTTTGATGGACTTCCATACGGGGAAAGTACTGGTTGAACGTGATGCCCACAAACGTTTAAACCCTGCGAGTTTAACGAAGTTGATGACTGCTTATGTAGCTGGTCAAGAAATTAATACAGGCAATATTACGTTGAATGATGAGGTTGTCATCAGCAGAAATGCTTGGGCAAAAAACTTCCCAGATTCTTCAAAAATGTTTATTGAAGTCAATACTTCCGTTTCTTTGTCTGACTTATACCGTGGTCTGATTGTTCAATCTGGTAACGATGCCAGTGTTGCTATTGCTGAGCATGTTGCGGGAAGTGAATCAGGGTTTGTGAGTTTGATGAATAGTTGGGCCGCCAAGCTTGAATTGTCTAACACGGCATTCACCAACCCTCACGGCCTAGACAGTGACGGTTTATATTCGACACCTTATGATATTGCCAAGTTGGGCCAAGCGATTATTCGTGACTTACCTGATATCTATCCGCTGTATAGCGAAACCTCGTTTACTTACAATGGCATCACTCAATACAACCGTAATGGCTTGCTTCGTGATCGTAGTATGAATGTCGATGGCATGAAAACTGGTTATACAAGCGGCGCGGGTTATAGTCTAGCGACTTCTGCAACACAAGGTGATATGCGTTTGATTGCTGTAGTGATGGGAGCGAAGAGTGAGAATGTTCGTGAATCAGAAAGCAAGCAGCTGTTGAGTTATGGCTTCCGCTTTTATGATACGGTAATGCCGACTGAGGCGGGTGCGGAACTTGCGAAAGCTCGAGTTTGGATGGGCGAAAAAGACGAGCTTACTGTCGGCGTAGCTAACGATGTGTATCTCACTTTGCCAAAAGGAGATGTAAAAAAGCTGCAAGCGGAAGTCGAATACAACGGTGATTTAGTTGCGCCAATTTCTGAGCAACAAGTGGTTGGTAAAGTGCTTTACAAAGTCGACGGTAAGGTCGTAAATGAAGCCGAGCTCGTTGCATTGGAGTCCGTGGAGGAAGGCAGTTTATTCAAGCGAATTTTAGACTGGTTTAAACAATTGGTCGCTAGCTGGTTCTAAACAGTAGCGAACTTCTGTCTATATCACTCTATCTTGTTAATGTTCTATTAAATCAATTTACTAAGGCGGCCAACGTGGTCGCCTTACGTTTTTGGAATACTCGTTGCGTTAAAACGCAGGCCTTCTTGTAAGGGTGTGTTTTACCTGACCAAGAGCGTTTTGTGTTTTTGGGTGCGAGAGAAAAGAAACTAGAACAAGAATGGAGTGACACGTGCACAAGATTTTATCTTTGACATTGATTTTATCGCTCATGGGCTGCGCTATGCCTTACCAGCAGGAGGTCGATAGCGGCCAATGTGTTGGAGTCATGACCTCTCAGGATGCATATGGTTATTTAAACCCAAACCATTACACGATGCAGGTACTCGCGCTGAAGCAAGAAAAAGATGTGAAAGATTATATTCGCTATATCGATCCTAAGCATCCGGTTTGGGTTAACTGGAAAAACAGCCGAGGCACACGTTGGTATACGGTAACTGTTGGTGATTTTAAAACGAAACAGGATGCCTACAATGCGCTTTCTTCATTACCAAGCCGTGTAAAGCAGTCATCCCCGTTTGTGCTGACTTTTGCGGAAATGCAGCGTAAGCAACAAACGAGTGTTGTGAGAATGCGTTAGCCAACAAAAAACGGAAGCGATGGCTTCCGTTTTTGTATTTAGGAGTAAGCTTAAAGCGCCGCTAAAATCGTTTCTGCTTTGCTTGCTTCAAACTCTTTTGGCTCTTCAACGTTAAGCTTAGTCACTGTGCCGTTTTCAATGATCATCGCGTAACGTTGTGAGCGAATACCACCAAAGCCGCCTGTATCCATTTCAAGACCCAATGCTTTAGTAAAGCTAGCGTCGCCATCACCCAACATCAGAATCTCAGAAGCGTTTTGAGCTTCGCCCCACGCTTGCATCACAAATGCATCGTTTACAGAAACGCACGCAATTAAATCAACACCTTTTGCCTTTAGCTCATCAGCTAATACCACATAGCCTGGTAGATGAGCTTCTGAACAGGTAGGGGTGAATGCGCCAGGTACAGCAAAGAGTACGACTTTCTTGTTCGCAAACAGTTCTGTAACGTCGTGGTTAACCATACCATCGGCAGTCAACTCACTTAGAGTTGCAACTGGTAGAGCTTGGCCTTGTTGAATCATGATTCTATTCCTTTTTGTGTGCTAGTTTAGCTTTCTCAGTCTAGCGTTTATAAATGCGGTTAACCACAGAGTCTTTGTAGGGTTTTAATACCTACGCGTTTGACCTTAGGCGTGGCACTATGCCTTTATTGCAACGCTTCGTGCTGGTTTACGTATTGGCTAACAAGGTGACGATATTTCGCCTTTAACTCGTTATCGATAAAGCTGGCATCAATCGCGTTCATTGTAAATTGGGCAAGTTCACTCTTACTCATTGGATGTGCGTTGTTGACGGCCAAAAAGTTGTCCGTCATGTAGCCACCAAAGTACACAGGATCGTCTGAGTTAATCGTTACGGCGACCCCTTTTCGTAGCAAATCCACAATATTGTGATCTTTCATATCGTCGAATACACATAGCTTAAGATTCGATAACGGACACACTGTCAGTGGCATTTGGCTTTCGATTAAGGATTCAACTAATGCTTCATCATCAACACAGCGAACACCGTGATCCACGCGGCTCACGTAAAGCATTTCAATTGCATCGCTAATATTTTGTGCGGGGCCTTCTTCACCTGCGTGAGCAACGGTAAGTAAGCCTTCTTCTACTGCTTGTTTAAATACGCGCTTGAATTTAGCTGGCGGATGACCTTGTTCTGAAGAATCTAGTCCAACACCAATGATCTTATCACGGTGTTTCAGAATAGCCTGTAGGGTCTCTATGGCGCTCTCTTCTGAAAGGTGACGGAGAAAACACGCAATAATTTGCGAGGTAATGCCAAGTTTTTCGTGACCATCTTTTAGCGCGCGAGCGATTCCATTGATAACAGTGTCAAAGTCTATGCCGCGTTCTGTGTGTGTTTGAGGGTCAAAAAAGATTTCGGTATGAATAACGTTGTCTTCTTTACAGTGCAGTAAGTATTCCCAAGTGAGATCGTAAAAATCTTGCTCCGTACGCAGAACTCCCGCTCCTTGGTAATAGAGGTCGAGAAATGATTGTAAGTCTGTGAACTGATATGCGCTGCGTAGTTCACTCGGAGAAGAGTAAGGGATCTCGATGCCGTTTCGTTTTGCTAATTTGAATAAGAGTTCCGGCTCAAGTGAACCTTCGATATGTAAGTGCAGTTCTACTTTTGGAAGACCTTGAATAAATGCGTTCATATTCCACCTTATGTGTATTGTGGATGCAGTTACTCTAAGAATAGGTATAGATAGAAATAAATCGAACGCTATCACAAAGAGTAAGACCCACGATGATCTCAACTCTTCGTAATCAGCACTTTGCGGGAACTGGTAGAGACCCCCAAACCATATCATTGGGGTTATACGAAGCAAACGAGAGGGATTATACGCAAAAATATCGCTTTGGCTATACGCAAATAACCTAACTGTCATTAGTCACGGGTTTTCCTGTGAGCGAAACGAATATTTGCAAGTCACTTGAGTATAGAGGAGCCAGTTGTTTTTGCGTGTGTGAGAGGCACGTGTAATTAGAAGAGTAGTCTAAAAGAGTGGAGATTCGTTTGAGCAAAGGTAGGTGGCGGTACCTTGCACAACGATAAAGGCAGAGAAAGCACTAGAGAGCATTTATAGATCGAATAACTTATCAAATTCTCTTTGTTCCATAATGTCTTCTATGCGGCGTCGAGTTTTCTGCTTTACCGCCGCCGCGTTTTGTTCAGACTCTTTTTTGTCTTTTTCTGACTGCTTCTTACTTTTTCTAGCCATTGGATACCTTCCAAATTAGTTGCATTATCCATTAATGCATGAAAACTGGATCAGTTAACAGTAAAACTTCCTAACTTTGAACCTGAATCACAGAGAATAGTTCCAGATTGCGTTTTCTCACAATATTCAAAATCGATCATGAAGCTATGAGAAAGAAGTTTCGGTAATACGTGCCTTCGTAAAATATCACCATTTAATTGATGTATTTTAGCGTTCCAAGAGGTTTGAGGTTGTTCTAAATTAAATTCAATTTCTAACATTTATTCTCCTGTTTTTTAGTGATTTTCTCTTTGTTAAGTAATTGATACCAATGCCTTTGACGGCCAGTTCTTTTTGAGGACATGATTTTTCCTATAAATAATAAATTAAGCAGTACTATTCAGTTTATTTTAGATAGCACAAAGCAATGCCTAAAATTAGGCTGAGTGATTGATGAAAGAATATTTTTGAAGGAGAGAGGTTTGGTGCAGCATGGGCATGCTACACCAAGAAAAGCAGTCTTATAGAGGAGTTACTTCAGTCGCTTGAGGACCTTTTTTACCTTGTTCTACATTGAAGCTTACTTTCTGACCTTCAGTCAGTGTTTTGAAACCGTCAGAAACGATAGCGTTAAAGTGTACGAATACATCTTGGCCGCCGTTGTCTTGAGATAGAAAACCGAAGCCTTTAGTTTCGTTAAACCATTTTACTGCACCAGTTACTTTAGACATAAAAATACCTTTGAATTAAACATTAAAATTATGATTTGTTTTGTGGATCTTTTCTAAGCTATTGAATGTTCAATCAAGAGGAAGTTGTACGCAGGTGTCTGAATTGGGGATTCAAGATTTTACTGAGAGGAAACTTAAACTAAATGTTGCATTAACAGCTCTCTTCTAAGAGCCAAGGCACACTATACACCTTGTTTAGAAAATAGCTACATTTATTTTAGATAAATTAAATGTGCTCATTATTAACTCGATAAATTGTATTGTTCGAAAAAGTTGAATAAGTAGAACGAATAGTATGGCTCATAATTTTAGCTCATCAACCTAAAATAGAACCTTATCGATAGCCATAGATTGAACATGCGATTTGCAAGCGGTCACATAGATAAACTAGGAGAACTAGTATGAGTACATTCAGAGACATTCGTCAGCTTATTCCTGCGCAAGCTACTGCTGATGGTGATGGAGTGAAAATTCGCCGAGTAGCGGGTTTCAATAATGCTAGCTTTTCTCCATTTTTGATGATGGATGAACTCAAATCAGAAGACCGCGCTGATTATATCGGCGGTTTCCCTCCGCATCCGCACCGCGGTATCGAGACGCTTACTTATATGTTGAAAGGTCATTTCCAGCATCGTGATCATATGGATAATGTTGGTGAGCTTCGTTCCGGTGGTGCACAGTGGATGGCGGCAGGAAGAGGCGTCATCCATAGCGAAATGCCTATTATGAAGGAAGGCGAATTGCATGGTTTCCAAATTTGGATTAACCAGCCCGCGAAAAATAAGCTGCAGCCAGCTCAATATCATGACTTTCAACCTGAAACGATCACTGAGTTTGATACTCCGAATACGGGGGTTGTACGTTTGATTGCGGGTCATATGACTATAAACAACGAACGAATTCAGGGGCCGCTAACAGAGACAGGTGTT
Source organism: Vibrio sp. Vb1755 (assembly GCF_033338635.1). NCBI lineage: Bacteria > Pseudomonadati > Pseudomonadota > Gammaproteobacteria > Vibrionales > Vibrionaceae > Vibrio > Vibrio sp. Vb1755. The sequence continues at coordinate 284,249 of NZ_JAWOTA010000001.1, forward strand.
GCTGCCACGGTAGCCGATTGGAGAGCGATGGGTGGTCAAGCTTTGAATTTGAACACGGAGCAAGACAACAACATGATGCTCTATGTCTATAAAGGTCGTATTCAATTAAAAGGTCGTGAGATCAATCAAGGCGAAATGGCCATTTTATCGAAAGGTGAATGGGCTGAATTGCAGGCCGAAAAAGAGAGTGGTGCACTGATCTTTATTGGTGAGCCAATTAATGAACCCGTGGTGCATTATGGCCCTTTTGTCATGAATAGCATGGAAGAGATAGAACAAGCCATCCAAGACTACAACTCTGGGTTGTTTGAAACTTACTAGTTTTGACAGCCTACTCGCTTTTTCAGTTAGCGAGCAAATTAAAACAGTTTTGAGCCTGCATATTGGGCTCGACCAGAAGCAAATACGATAATCCACTGCCATCGAATTTGCGTTAGCCACGTTTAATCCACGTGGCTTTTTTCTACTTCTGACTCCATCGTATGATGGCTTCCTTTCCTGCTTCAATTCCTAACTCATAAGCATGACGCAGTGGTGCTGGCGATCGACTCAGCCGTTTCAACTTGAATGTTTCAGGAGGACACACTTGAATGATTTCGATACCAGGTGGTGGGTTGTTGATCAGCGCTAAGGTCTGATTGTAGCGAACTTCACGTGTCAACATCGGTTCAATTAATCCGGGCGTTTCTTTCAACATCCTCCTAGTTAGGGCGCTGAATCTTCCTCTTGGTTTTTGATAGCTTGCGGGCTGGCTGCGTAAAACCATAATCTTTTTGGCTCCTCGCTTTATTGCTTCTGCAACAGGAAGTGCGTCTGAGACGCCACCATCAACGTATCTAATTCCGTTCAGTGATACGCCATTTCGGTAAAGTACAGGTAGTGCACTGCTGGCTTTCATTGTTTCTGCCAAGTCGTCGACATCAGGAAGGTGGTACTCCGCTTGCCCATTGTATTGACGCGTCACGCCTAAAAAGAAAGGTCGTGAATCAGCTTTGAGCGCAGATTTATCGATGCCAAGTTCTTCGAGGGTGACATTCCACATCCAGTCTAAGTTCATCATATCACCACCACGTAGAAGTTGAGATGGAGAGATAAATTCTTTTCTTAAGCTGTAATCGAGGTAGATTTTTAAGTTACGTCCGGGCATTTTAGCTAAGTAGGCAGCCAAGTTGCTAGCACCCGCAGACACTCCCCAAAAGCTATCAAATGGAGAGAACTCGCTAGCAAGAAAATGATCGAGTATGCCGCATGAAAATACGCCTCGCATGGCTCCACCTTCGACAATCAATGCTCGAGAGCCTACTTTTTCCATCACTTCGCTCCACTCTTTATCAATCGGATAATAGCGTGCAGCTTAACGCATAATGGTTTTATACCCAAGTGGGCCAAAGGTCTAGGTTGCGTTCCTTTGAATAAAAAGGGCATCAACGGATGCCCTTGTCACTTTTAGCCTATGGAATTACGGGTAATTGAGTCGCTAATTTAGTGAAGGAGACCGAGCCAATTAGCCCCCTTACATAGAGCCATACCTGTAGTCCCATACTGATCGTTGTTGGAATAGTTTGATGATCACTTGTTAAATAGGCATACAAACACTATCCAGAGCGTTGTAAGCAAAAGTAATGGGGTGAATACTTTCTGGATAGAAGCGCCATCAGTTAAATTGTAAATTTTGATGGATTCATTATAGAACGCTCGTTTGAATTCTTTGAAGCTAATGTCGCTCTTCGCATGCGACTGTTCATAGTGCTGGTGCGCAGCGTTCGATAGCTGGTATTCCAAGTCTTGGAGCTCGTACTCCTTGTTAAAAAACGCATCCCAAGCCGAAAGGCGGGCTATCGTTTTAGGAGATGGATCCCCATTTAGTTTCTCTAGACGCTTAGCATAAGCTGCTTGATATTTATCCACGGTATATTCCTGTCTGAATAGACGTTGAGTTAGAACATATGTAAAAAGAAAAATAAGTAATAAAAGGTTTTTTACGTTATATACCTGTGATAAATGCTAAAAAGTTCAATGCTCTAGCACTCCGATGTCGCAAATGATATTGATGGAATTGCTCTGCGACAAATAAAATAATTACTCTAGATAACAACGAATTTTTGTTGTTTTTTTAAAAAAACTGATCATGAGATTTAGTGGGGATTTTTACCGAGAAGAATTTCGCTACTGTAACTCTCTATATTTACTCAAAAAGAGAAAATCTTAGAAGCTTTCTTTGATTGATGTGAGATATTTTAGGTCGAAAAGCATTAATTTTGGCTATGATTATAGTTCGTCTTTTTGTTGTTGAACTCTACTTCGAGGGGGAAAGAACCCATATTTCGAGCATAGGATAGCTCGCTTTTTCGTTACGTCGTTCTTGGAGTTTGAGTCAGTGACGACGCTATGAGTCTAGCATCTTGAACTCGATTGGGCGTATTAATTAATTATAAAAGTAAAGCAGTGCTGAGCTAGGATAAACTTCAACGTAAAGGTGACGGTATGAATATACAATCAGCCATTATTGAATATGCGATAGCGATTATAGGCTTACTTTTGACGGGCGTTACCCTCTGAGCATGACTGCCCAGAGGATAGAAAGCGCATTAGCTTTTTGCTAACGATTGATGTTGTATCGAGCCATTGCAGCTTCTTCTGACGATACAACCGTTTTACCAATTGGTGCGAGTGAAATAACCGCTAGCTTGAGGTGTTGGAGCGCAAACGGAATGCCGATTATGGTGACAAAGCATGCTGCGGCAGAAAGTACGTGACCGATAGCTAACCAAAGGCCTGCAAACACAAACCAAAGGACGTTACCAATAACGCCGAGCGGACTCGTGCCAATGTCCATTTCATTGGTCAATTCATCGCGTGAGATGGCCTCTTTACCGAATGGGAAAAAGGAAAAATTACCCATAACGATACACGCACGCCCCCAAGGTATTCCGATGATGCTAATAAAGGCCAAAATACCAAAAAACCACCATAGCAACCCCATAAATACGCCACCAAATACAAACCAAATGATGTTACCAAGTGTTCTCATTCTATTTCCTTTATTCTTGAATGTGATGATTCAGATACCTGAGAGCACCGTAAAACAAATCTAAACCGTCTGTTTTGTCAATGTGTGCTTTTGTGCCCTCATTCACCTGATTGATAGAATAATCGCCGTAGTCTTAACAGAGAATGAATGCCTTCCTTAATGCAAGTCTTTTTAGTATAGAGCGTAATACTCAATCAAGCATATAGCCAAGAATCGCATTATCTAGAGACAACTTTCTCGAGATATTGACAAATTTGCTCTGCCAATCGATGGCTGGCAATGTTGCGTGTTACTACTTCATCAGCAATATTTCCAGACTCAACGACGCCAAACCAATCGAGCAACATCGAATGGAAACCTTTACTCGTCAGCATTGGCGTCCAGTCTTTCAAATTGATTTTTTGCTCTTGGTTAGCTTGCCATAGTTTGCCTTCAACGAAGGAGTCGAACTCAACTGCCTTGTTTGCATAACAAGCTTGAACGCGCTCTGTAGTGATACCGAAGTGGCGATTCATCGAGGCGTGGAGCAAAGTATCTCCATGTTGCCACTGAATATCTAAACGCGCCAACTGACCACCTTCAAGTTGATGAGTTACATAAGCATCTTTTAGATCGGCTTTGGCTGTGACGTTAACGCTGTCTAATGGGTGAATAAAATCATCAAATATAAAGGTACGAACATCCCCCGGTAGTTGGTGACGGTTCTTTTCCCAGCGTAGCGACTTTAAGTCATATATGTTGCCTTGCTGCACTTGTGGCATATGTTGGTTGTAAAGTGGAATGTGACGACGGTTAAAGCCCACATAGAGTGGCTGTCTCTCTTTTTCGGCAATGTCGTACAGCTTTTCCACGTCATCAGCACTGTTCGCTAATGGTTTGTCGACAAAGGTTGGAATTCCATGCTGCAGAAAAAATGCCGCTATTTGAGGGTGTACGCTTGTTGCCGCATGAATCATGACGGCATCGACGCCAAAGTGTAGAAGTTGCTGGTAGTCTTGGCAGATCTCTGAGATTCGATACTGCTTAGCCAGGCTCTCAAGTGTGTTTGGGTTGCGGGTACAAAATACAAGTTCGATATTTGGAAGCTGAGTGATAACAGGAAGGTATGCTTTCTGAGCGATATCCCCTAGACCAATAATACCAATTTTCATCCTAGTCCTTATCTCGATGTATGGGTCGCGGACTGTCAGTATAACGCTTGGCGCGGCGATGAGTTTAAATACCTTGTTAGAAAAAGCCTGATTCACACTTTGAGCCAGGCTTTATTGAATGATTTAGGAAACGGCTCGGCAGGCTTTGAATATATCTAACTTGCTATCGTAGGCTTGAGTTTGTACATCCATAATGCCTAATAAAGAGTGGAACACGTTATCATGTGAGTATTGGCCTGCATTCTGTGCTTGTTTATACAAACAGTCGGTATTGATCTGCTTCGCTTGTTTAAAGCCCGAAGACAGCCACATAATCAAAGGAACGCGTTTTTGGAAATCTGGTGCAAGGCCATAAGGCATACCATGTAAGAACAATCCGTTTTCGCCTAGTGACTCACCGTGATCCGATATATAAATTAGCGCGGTATTATACTCAGACTCTAACGCTTTAAGTTTTTTGATGGTTTCTGCCAATACATGATCGGTGTAGCGTATTGTATTGTCATATGTGTTCACTATTTGTTCGATGCTACAGTTTTCGATATCTGCACGTGGACAGTCTGGTTTAAAGAAGGCGTTGTCTCTTGGGTAACGCTGAAAGTAGGTCGGACCGTGGCTTCCTATAAGGTGCATGGCGACCACTCGGTTACCGTGCATATCCGCGACTTCCTGATCAAAATGATCTAATAGCGCCATGTCGTAACAAGTTTGGCCATTACACATAGGGCTTACTTGCTTTCGATCCACTTCGATTTTCTTGATCTTGTGGGCTACTTCTTTATCCCCACCGTCATTTTCTTTCCAAATGAGGTCAACCCCGGCGCGCTGCATTATATCGAGAGCATTGTCCTGGTTATCCGCTTTGGTGCGTTCAAACTCGTTTCGCGTGAGCTGTGAAAACATACAAGGCACAGATACAGCAGTCGCGGTGCCACAAGATGCGACGTCTTGAAATGAGATAACATCCAATTTACTAGTATAAGGGTTTGTCTCTCGTGTATAGCCATTGAGTTGGTAGTTCTGCGTTCGAGCGGTTTCTCCTACGACAAAAACCAGTAGTGTTGGTTTGTGCTGTGCTTGCTGTACGGCGCTATCTGACTGCTTTGCATCTGTGCCGATTTCTCGATATGGCTCTGGCGTGGTGAAATATTTCTCCTTCACATACCCGGTCGCGCTGTAAACGAACTGGGTGGGTATGATGATTTTTTTTAGGTGGCTATTGTTGCGCCCTACAGATGCGTAGTCTTGATAGTACACGCTGGCAATGACGGCGATGACAGCTAGCGACGACAGCATCGATACTAATTTGGTAACAGAGAAGTACAGTAATTGGTGACGTTGAGATTGCAGCTTGACCTTAAAGACAATTATCGCTGGGATAACTCCCATAATCAGCGTCCAAATTACAGAGTGAGCACTCAGGTAAGAACTCGCCTCGCTCGAATCGGTTTCAACAATATTGGCAATCATTCCAGAATCGAAAAGTGTGCCATAGTTATAGCTTGCGTAGCTCACCATACTTGAAACAATGATTAAAATTATAAAGAACGGCTTGCCGATCCAAGGCCAACTAAATAAATTAAAAAGGAAATTGAGCGCGGCAAGAAAGAAAATTGGTATTGTGATAATAAATCCAATCTTGACATTATCTAAGTGTGTAAAGATGCCGATCAGTTCTTTATAAATAGGGATATTTACGACGAGAGCGAAATACAGCGCCAACAGGAAAGTAAAGGTAACGTAAGAGATACCTCTCTGTTGTAAATCATGTGTCTTCATAATGAGTGTCTTGAATAAAAATTAGAGCAAGAACGAAGCCCAAATAAAAAGGGCAAGAGTTAACGCAACAAATACTGCTGCTGAGCCAATATCTTTGGCTCTACCACTGAGCTCGTGCCAGTCATCGCTAACACGGTCGACAACCGCTTCTACGGCGGAATTAATGAGTTCGACGATCAATACCAAGAACAGGCTACTGATCATCAGCACTCTTTCGTATGTGGTGACAGGAAGGAAAAAAGCACAGACGGAAAGCACCAAGGCGAGAATCAATTCTTGTCTAAAAGCGGCTTCGTGTGTCCATGCGGCTTTCAATCCTTGAAATGAATAGCCGGTCGCATCCATGACACGGCGTATACCTGTTTTACCTGGCTTCAAAATATGACCTTACTATTTAAGCATTGGGATGGAACACATATCCCAGAGAGGTAACGAGATTAATCGTTACAGCGTGAAACATTTGTGAATAGAATCCATCGCGCGATAATTTAAGAAAAGTGCTTATTTAATCAAGATCGTAGACGGTATAGCCTTTGTGCTGGAGGCATTTACGCAATACGAGAGATTGAGTTTTGGTTGAATCATTTGTTCCACTCAAAGCACCAGCTCCAGCTCCTACAGCACCGCCGGCAGCAGCACCGACAGCCGCTCCACCTAATCCGTCTTCTAGCGCACCAGCTGCTGCGCCGATCAATGCGCCTGTAACTGCCCCATTAGTGGCTTCAGATTTCGCTGCCTCTGATTTGTCGACATTTTCTACATAGCCTTGGCAGTAAAGAAAGTCTTGTTCATATGTACTAGGGTCGACATTGGTCATGTCGACGACAGGTTTTTGGTTGTAGGCGCAAGCTGTAAGCGTAGAAGTAAGCGCCATAATCAGGATAAAAGATTTATACATGAGTACTATCCATTTAGTGTGTGAATCTTATGGATTAAATGTACACTGTTTTATTGTTGGGCTCTGTCGCTTGAGTGTATTGAAGTGTCGTCTTCTGTAAACGGGGTAGGAAGGTTAAGTTAACTGTCTGATTTTTTGAGGCTAAGTGTGAAGCAAGCTCCTCCAAGTGGGCTATGGCAAATCGAAACTTCTCCACGTTGAAGCTCCATTATCTGTCTGACAATCGCCAAACCGAGCCCAAAGCCGCTCGTCTTTTTGTTGCGAGATTCATCCGCGCTGTAAAATGGTTCGAATAGATGAGGCCAATGCTTTTCTTCAATACCTATGCCATCATCATGAACATTGATGAAGCAGCGGTGTTGATCGTGTTTTATCTCTACTAAAATCTGCTTATCTGCGTACCGCATTGCATTGCGCAGCAAGTTATCTAAGGCTCGCTTTAACAATTTTGGGTCAGCAAACGCGAGAACGTTTTCTGAGTTTACTTCTTGAAGCGAAATACCGAGCGTAGTCTCTTTTTGCCATCTCTGTCGTAACTCTTTGACTAAGTTGAATAGGACGACTTCTTCTTGAGTTTGTAATGCTGTGTCAGGACGCTCCATCTTTGCGTAGTAAAGCAATTCTTCAACCATTTCTTCCATCTCGTCAATGTCTTCGACGATACTGTAAACATACTTTTTCTGTTGTTCAGTTAAGGTTGAATCCGATAACAAATCTGCTTGCCATTGTAAGCGGAAGATTGGGGTACGCAATTCATGTGCAACGGCGTTAGTTAGCATTTTATTGCTAGTGATCAAGCGAGATACTTTATCGGCCATCGTGTTAAAGCTTTTGTTTAACGTCCCAACAGACTTAGCGCTTGAGGTACTAGCTCGAGCCTTGAAGTTACCTGAGGCAAACTCAACGGTCACTCTCTCTAGCTCTCGAATCCGACGGCTTAAGAACCAGATCAACAATATGCAATACAGAGCAAATCCAGCTAAAAAGAACAACCAAACGATATTGTCATCAAAGTTGGCAGCTTTAACCACAGGGCTATTCGGATTATCGCTCATTTTAAAGATAGGCGTGCTCGCATCTAGGCGGAACCAGATATCCCTTTCTTCATCGTAAGCGACGTTAACGGAGGTATCACTTTCAAACGCCTTTTTGATGTCTGTTGGAAGCTCTTCAAGCGTATGAGGCACCAACAAACGATGGCTTGATGTGGCAAATTGTTCCAACTGTTGTTGAGTATATTCTAATCCGTGTTCTTTATAGATAGGGTAGATCAGATCGTGAAAAGCTTGACCCTCATGCTCTTGTAATAGGTAGTCATAATCTGTGTTGATCTCATAAACTAAGAACTCGTATCCCCACAAGCTAGCCATAAACAGAATGATAAGGCCAACAAAGCTTTCCAGATAAATCCGTCTCATTATTCATTCCATGCATCAGGCATAAATAGGTAGCCTTTGCCGCGAACGGTAATGATTTTTTGTGGTGAGCAAGAAGCATCGCCTAGCTTCTTTCTCAGTGTCACTATGCGATTATCAATGGTGCGGTCTGTTCCATCGTATTCAATACCACGCAGTGTTTTGGTCAGCCACTCGCGTGATAGTGTTTTTTCAGCATGCGTTGCAAGAACCCACAACAAATCGAACTCGCCGTCTGTCAGCGCAATTTCTTCTTGGTTCATTACGCACGATTTACGCAATCGGTTTAAACACAGAACACCAATTTGTAGGCCGTTTTCGGACTCGGTAGGCGCCGCCTCTTTTCTTCTTAATAGCATGCGAATACGAGCCAGCAATACGCGAGGTTTGATGGGTTTAGTAACAAAGTCATCTGCGCCTATTTCTAATGCGGCGACATGATCGAAGTCATCATCACTTGCTGTCAGCATCAACACTTTGCCTTTGTAGCATTCTCGGATTTGACGACATACACTCAGACCATCTTGCCCGGGTAGCATCAAATCTAACAGCACCACGTCTGGTTGTGTGTCAATAATCGCATTGGGTGCGTCCGTCCCATTGTCGATACATTTGACCTGAAAACCTTGTTCAACAAAATACTCACCCAACATAGTTTGTAATTTGGGATCGTCTTCCACAATGATTAGAGATGGTTTGATTTGTTGTGCGTTCATTTAAGTGATGTATACAATATTTAATATCAATGGAACTTAAACAAATTTACGAATTATTTCAAATAAAGCTTTCTCAGAATAAGGTTATCGGATGAGTTAATTGGATAAAATTGCCAATTAATGATTTAAATCTAATCACCAATCACATTTCGGGAGATGTAAAAAGGCGCAACGTTTGCGCCTAGGTATGGAATCTTAAAGCGAAATTACCGCTTATTCGGTGGTACACACGACGCTGTTGTCGCTGCCAAAAACATTTGGAACGTAAGCATCAGCTTGTGGGTCATTTTCCCACTTCGCATCATCGAGCAAGTAACGGAACTGAACATTCTGCGCTTTAGGTAAGCGGGTTTTAAATTTAAACTGACGACTTTTCTTCACTAATTTCATCGGTTCTGGCTGCCAGTTGTTGAAATCTCCAGCAATTTGGACAGAGTCCCACTGATCTTTATCTAGCTCGAACGTGACTTCGACTTCATCTTTTGTCTTAAAGAATCTTTTTTTAAGCATTGATCTTTCCTTGTTCGTACAAAAACTGTTCTAACTATTACTCGTGTTGCATAATGATTTCAAGTTTTATCGAATTGTTGCTGGTATCTGATGAGGGGAGTATCCGAACGGTGAATAGCTCGTTGTGCTGGTTTCGTGTACTGAGGGAGCGTTAGAGAGAAAATTCACTAGCCTAAAATAGTCAAAGAACAGAGTTTGTTAGCGAGCCGAGAGTCCGTATCTTGAAGTCAAACCGTTATCATGTATTATCTTAAATCACCATTTTCCTTGATGTAGCTATGTTGAAGTTTAACCGTACATTGTTGACTGCGATAGTTTGCTTAGTTGCTATGCTTTTGAGTAGTGTCGCTCCTGTGGCGCAGGCTTCCGCTCAGATGAAAACAATTGAAGTACGCGATCTTATTGTTCAACAGGCTGCTCTGCACAAACAACTTGGCATCAATGACGACTGCGTAGAATCACATCACGATGAGTCAGCCATCAATAAGGCACAACAATCTCACACGAGTTGTAGCTCTTCCTGCATGGTCAAAATTCCCGCCAACTTATCTCAAAACGACTTACTGCTTCTTCCTTATAGCCTTGCCTTGATTGATAGGCCTCTAGTCGAAAAAGTAGTGACAGTGATCACCAAGCTTTATCGTCCTCCGATTGTTTAATTCCTCATCTCAAATTACTTGGGGTTTACCCCTTTTTACCAAATGAAATTATTTGGCATTTGAATGCCACAAGGAAATAAACAATGAAAAAACTACTTGCCTTATGTAGTGCACTTTTACTGACTTTTACCGCTCATGCAGCGCAATTTGAAGAAGGGAAGCACTACAAAGTTCTGGATGTAAAGAAAGCATCGAAACCTGTTGTGACGGAATTCTTTTCTTTTTATTGCCCACATTGCTACAAGTTTGAGTCGCTTATTGAGCGTTTAAAACCTGCTCTGCCAAAAGAGGCAAAGTTTGAAAAGGTGCATGTGGGGTTCATGGGCGGAGATATGGCGATTCCGATGGCCAAGTCCTACGCGACGATGGTGTCGCTTGGGGTTGAAGATACAATGATTCCTGCCATGTTTGCCCAAATTCATCAAAAGCGACAAGCGCCAAAAGACGAAGCTGAGCTGAAACAACTCTTCGTTGATAATGGCGTAGAAGGTAAGAAGTTTGATGCGGCGTACAACAGTTTCGCCGTAAACTCAATGCAGAAAGGTTTTGATAAGCAATTCTCTGCTAGCACGTTAAGAGGGGTTCCGGGTGTGGTTGTGAACAATAAATACATTGTTTTGGCCAACGAAATTCGTACTTACGACGAGTACAATCAATTAGTTAATTACTTATTGACGCTGTAACTGTAAATAGCATTGATGCTTAAAAATGGCGACGGTAGAGTCGCCATTTTTTATGCTTATCACACTCGTATTATCTAAGAACGCTTGTACATGCTTGAGTCGGAACACTAGTCATAAATATGGCATGCGGATAAAACAAGCTAGCAGCAGTGATTGCAACATTACATGGCTGAGCAATCGTGGTTTTAATCACATTGGTAAGCACAGCGCCTGTATTATTTACTGTTTGAGCGGCGGCTTGTTGTGCCTGGTAAGACACGCAACCTGTCGTTGCATTGATCATCGCAGTGCTAAACAAAAGTTTGCGAAAAAACATATTCATATCCTTTGTGAATGCTTTGAATTACTTATATGTGGATTGATTCATAAATGAAACAAAACAGTGTTCAAAATATGTGTGCATTCACGAAATGAACATTGTTTTATAAAAAGACGTTTTTTTGTGATCTTAGTACTGGACAGACCAGGTTATGAAACTAAAGCCAATCCGTGCATTACGATTACGCCGAAGGTCAGTTTGCTCCTCATTCCTTGATATCCCTTGGGCTCGGCGTCTTGTTCGACTTTCCTCACGAGCTTTTCTGCATACCAAACAGCAAGGTACCCAATTGCTAAGAGTAGGGTTGCGACTGCGTAATGTTTGTGGCCCTGCAGTAATGCGCCCCAAGCCAGTAAGACAAAAAGGTTGCTGAGAATTAATATATTTTGGCTAAGGCGATGGTAGTAATGCTCAATGCCATTACCCCAAAGGATGCCGGATAAAAAACTTAATATAACGGCGCTATATGCGATGAAAAATTGCTGACCACTTAAATTGAAGAGTGAGATGTCAGTGAAAATCAGCCCTAAACTAAACACAAATGGAACCAGGCCTAAGTAACCGAGTTGTAGCATGGTTGAGCGTGTTGTCATGGTCGTCACCTTATAATTGTTGCTCTATCATATTGGTAAGCGTAGTACTTGTCGGTGATGTGGAGCTTGGAAAAGTAGCAATAACTTTACCTTCAGAGCTAATTAGAAACTTGTAGAAGTTCCATTTTGGTTTTATGCCTGCTTGGTTAGTAATCTGGTTGAAGACTGGGTTCGCATCTACACCTAATACTGAAGAGCGAGCCATCATTGGAAAGGTTACCCCGTAATCGAGATAACAGACTTTCGCTGTGTTTGTTTCGCTTCCTCTATCTTGTCGAAAGTCATTGCTCGGGAAACCGATAACGGTGAAGTTTTGGTCTTTGTAAGTTTGATAGAGGGTTTCTAACTGTTCGAACTGAGGAGTGAAGCCGCACTGGCTTGCTGTATTGACGACTAGTAGTGTCTTTCCCTTAAAGCTTTCGCATAGATCGACTTCTTCCGTTGAGTTTAACAACCTTTGCTTACCTTGAAGAATATCAGGGCACTCAGATGCAAGAGCAAGCGAATTCATGGAGAGAAAGCTAACAAGAGCGGCGAAGTTCAGTAATCCTTTCATGGTGTTGTTCCCCTTGTTTTCAATAAGTATAACTACTTAAGTGCAAAGAGGATCGATCAAAAAAGCCGCACAAATGCGCGGCTTTTTTCTAGACCTGAGATCTGACTATGCCAGTTTCAACTCGAACTGGTTCAGGTACATTACCATGTCTTCAATCGTCAGTACCGGCATGTTGTGCAGGCGACCGAATGCTACGATCTCCGGTGCCTTTGCCATCGTGCCATCTGGATTGGTCACTTCACACAGTACGCCAGCGGGTTGAAGCCCTGCCATTTGCATCAGATCAATCGTACCTTCTGTGTGACCACGGCGAGTCATTACACCACCTGGACGTGCGCGCAGAGGGAATACGTGACCCGGGCGAGCAAGATCTTCCGGTTTTGCGTGCGGGTTTGCCGCCGTTTTAATGGTCGTTACGCGGTCTGCTGCTGAAACACCCGTTGTTACACCAACTTTCGCTTCAATAGAAACCGTAAATGCGGTTTGGTTTGCGCTGTTGTTGTTTACCACCATTGGAGGCAGTTCCAGTTTGTCTGCTTGAGCATCTGTTAAGCACAAACAAACGATGCCGCTACATTCGCGGATCATCAATGCCATTTGCTCGTTAGTGAGGTGCTCGACTGAATAAATGATATCGCCTTCGTTTTCGCGATCTTCATCATCAAGAAGCAGTACGCCACGGCCTTCTTTTAAAGCGATAAGTGCGTTTTCAACGCGAGTAATTGGGTCGCCGAATTCGGCAAGTAGTGATGACTGATTCATGGTTAACTCCTAAATTTCACCAGAATCAGGGCGGTATGAGAGATCGCCGTAAAATACGATCAAAAAGAAGTGCACCAGCATTCTTAGCGATCTGACTCGCTATGCTGGTGTATTCTTATTCTCTTTCATCCGGACTATAACCGTCGGCTCTGGCATCTCACCAGATCTGCTGACCTCGACGAATCGAGCGCTCGCGGGCTCACTTGAAAAAGTATACCGCCGGTGGGGAATTTCGCCCCGCCCTGAGAACAATTAAAAATGTACCACTTCATCCAAGTTGTGAAGAAGTGGAGCTAGGATAGTACTGCGAACTGAATAGCTTGGAAAGTCGATTCCATCTGTATGATGGAAAAGTGTGCTATCGACGGAAATAATCTGTGCGAATAAAGTGATCAATCTGCTGCGGCACGAAGGTGTTGTAAATCAGGCTCGTATGCGTTTGCTTCACTTCGATATGATCTTGCATACCGTCCAGTCTTGTCTCTTCTACGGTAACGGTACCGTCCGACATGGTGTTGTCATTACGGATCAACAATGGGCGAGCGCCAATCGGCATCGTTCCTGCGATACTGCCGAGTTTTTGAGGGAAATCCCAGGCGTCATCATGTTTGTTTAATCCGTGGTGTGGCGAATTGCCTAAAATTGCACCCAATCCGAGATCTTGAATTCGGCCTACAATGGACGCGCCTTTAAGAGGCGAACCGATAGCGACAACATGAGAGATTAAGTTAGTGCTCGGTTTTCTGTTGGCGAGATAGCGCTTAATCATCAAGCCTCCCAAGCTGTGTCCCACGAGCACGTTTGTGGTCAGTGGATTAAGCGAGTGATCAATAGAATCAAACAGTGAAGACTCATCGATAGCAACAGTGTTATAGCTGAGTACTTGCGTTTCGTATCCGAGTTTTCTCAGCTTTTGGCTAAGAGGCTGCATGACCAGCCCATGCATATAAAGACCATGTAAGATGATGATTTTCATAATACCTCCTAGATTTATGACGTCGTAGATATCCTACTCTAATTGACAAGAAACTACTTGTGCTTTGTGGTGCATATTTACGTTTTGCTGCAAAGTTTGACTGCTGTAGCAAGCGACTCAGCCCAGTAAATCCTGTACTTGTTGTTGCAATTGATGACGATTTAAAGACGCAGGACTTAACACTTCACCGATAACAACATCCACTTTTGACCAAAAACGAGTCGGTCGTTTTGTGAGAGCATGTCCGCCTTTGTGGCTGAAAAAAGAACCCCAAAGCCCTTTTAACGCCATAGGGATGACAGGAACAGGGTTACGTTCAAGGATTTTCTCTACACCAGGGCGAAACTCACCCAATTGACCGTTAGACGTTAAACGACCCTCAGGGAAGATACAGACAACCTCACCGTCGTTAAGTGCTTGTTCAATCTGCTCAAATGCTCGTCGGTAAGTGTCGGCACACTTACGTGGAGAACAGATCGGGATAACACCGGCATGACGGAATACATATTTAAGAACAGGTAGCTCGCTGATGGACTTGTCCATCACAAAACGAACCGGGCGAGTAGAGGTTCCCATCAAAATCAATGCATCGACATAGCTAACATGGTTAGCCACGATTAACGCAGCACCTTGTTCAGGAATATGTTGGCGCCCCTTTACGGACACACGATACATACAATGGCTGAGTAAATAACTGATAAAGCGTTGTGTGAATTCCGGTACTTGACGATAGACATAGACTGCCACGAAGAAGTTACCTATTGCCATCATGGCAAACAGTTCCACAATAGAAAGCTCTAGTACGCTGAGTACAACGATCGAAATCAAAGCAGACACCACCATAAACAATGCATTCATGATGTTGTTAGCAGCAATGGCACGTGCACATTCCCCTTTGTTTGAACGCGATTGGATGAACGCATAAAGAGGAACAATAAAGACACCGCCGCTTACACCAACAAGGAACAGGTCAATCATGACGCGCAGATGTTTGGATTCAGCAACGAAGCTTTGCACATCATAAAAGTGCACCGGAAGCGATGGATAACTCGGGACTGCCCATAGCAAGTCGACGCCAAACACTGTCATTCCAAGGATACCGAATGGCAAAATACCAAGCTCAACGTGGTTGAAAGAGAGCTTTTCACACAACCAAGAGCCTGTCGCGATACCAATGGAAAACAATGCCAACAGTAAAGAAACGACAGTACTGTCTGCAAACAAATGTTCGCGTGCGAAGTTAGGGAATTGAGTTAGGTAAGTCGCACCCATGAACCAGAACCAACTGATGGCAAGAATAGACATCCAGATGCCTCTCTGTTTTTTTGCCACTTTTAACGTGTTCTTTAAACCAGAAATCGGTTCAAATTTCGCTTTGTCATTCGATTGGCTAGGCATCGTTGGAATATTCACGCTGCTCATGAACCCAAGCAAAGACAAGGCAATCACGGTACAAGAAGCAATCAAGGTACCATTAGGAATGGCTAGCAGCAGGCCTGCGCTAAGCGTACCTATAAGAATCGAAAGAAACGTGCCCATTTCAACCCAAGCATTTCCTTTAACAAGCTCATTTGGTTTGAGCGCTTGTGGTAACAAGGCGTATTTCACGGGACCAAAATAGGCCGATTGAGTGCCTGTCATAAACAGCAGAACCAGCATCAGCATGGCACTTTGGGTGGCAATAGCGGTTGCTGCGCAAGACATGATAGCTAGTTCGATGAGCTTTAGACGTCGGATTAATTTGGCTTTGTCCATGCTGTCAGCGACGGCACCAGCATGCGCTGAGAATAGAAAGAAAGGTAGGATGAATAAGCCTGCCGCCAAATTAACGAATAGATTGACAGATATTGGTAGGTTATCAATTTGGCTGTATGTCACCATCAATAACAGAACGTTTTTGTAGATGTTGTCATTGAGTGCGCCAAGGCATTGCGTCACAAAGTAAGGAAAAAAGCGTTTTGAGAAAAACATGCTGGCTCCGATTAAACAAAGTCGAATGAGATGGGAGCACTTTATGCTCAATGAACGATTAAACCAGCTTTCTCTTTCAAGTGACGTTGTATGCCACCAAAAGTAACGAAATTCGTTACTTTCATTTCCATTCGTTTATTGAGTTACTAATTCCGAGACTTCTGAGCAGGTTTTCTTTCCCATGGTTCAAACAGAGGGAACGTCCAGCGACGCATCGCAATAATCAGAGAGGTGCCGTGCTTTTCGTCCATATCGAGAGAGCTATCACTTTGGCAAGCCTGATAAAACTCATCGATGACCTTTTGCAGTTTCTGTTGTAGCTTCTTGTTGGTTGGTACACTCATCAATCCTGTTGCCATGGAGAACTTTTCATCTTCACCAGAAAAGTAGCTTTGAAAAAAGGCGTCTTGAACTTGCTGCTGGAAGAACCGTTGAATAGGGCCGCCCATCTGCCACTTAAATGTCGGAGATATACGCAAACGAATTTTGTTATTTGGCTGCAAGTCGATGATGTTCAGCCGATCCAAATGAGCAAGCTTTTGCACCAGTTCAAACTCATTGAAGGTGTATTGCTGAACGATTTGCTCAAACTGATAGCCATTTACAACACAGATTGCCACGAGTAGCAGGGCTTTATCATCAACCAACTGCTTTTCTTGCTCTAACGTTAGCGACTCTAGACCTTTATTGTGCGCAGCCGCGATCTTAAACAGTTCCGCCATTTCTAAACCAATCAATTGGCAAATGCGTTCTAAGCGTTCAAGACTAATGTGTTGACCTTCAGCGAGTAAACGTTTGACGCTTCCTTCACTTAAATCAAGGTGTTGTGCAACATCGGCATAATGCAGCCCAGCTAACTTTAGTTGGCGTTTAAGCTCTTTAATTAACGTATAGCTTTCTGACATTTACGCTGTTACCTCGTCGTGTAACTGCTCTAGGTACGTTTGCATAAAGGTTTTGCGTTTTTGCGCTTCGCGTCTTGCTGACTCTGTGTTCATGGTTTCAGCGATTTTGAATAACTTGGTTTGAAAGTGATCCAGAGTGAATTGTTTATCGTTAAGTTCACGTTCTTCGGCAAATATATCGCTGTCGTTGTAAAGTTGCGCGTTAAATTGAGTGCTGACTTGAATGCATCGCGTCACGCCAATTGCGCCTAAAGCGTCCAGACGGTCGGCATCTTGGACGATTTTAGCTTCCAACGTATTTGGCCTGATGTTTGCGCTAAAGCTGTGTGCCTCTATCGCATGAGCAATGGCATCATGATATTGCTGCGGATAATCGATACTCTCTAAAAATGCGACCGCTTTTTTGGCTGCGATGATTGAGCTCTCTTTGCGATTTGGGTGATCTTTCGGATAAGTAAAGCAATCATGCAAATAGGCAGCCGGTAATACAATCGCGATGTCTGCACTTTCTTCTTTGCAGAGCTGTTTCGCTGTTTTGACCACGCGTTTTACGTGTTTAAGATCATGAGCTGCATCCACTTGCATCTCTTGCTGCATAAATTCCAAAAATTGCGGTTCTATCTGGCTTAATGACGTCATGGTTCATATCTACAACTAAAATGAAGTCAGAAGTATGCCCAACGCTTAGAATAATTTCCAAGTGCGATGGTGTAATTGAGATTCAGCCACCAGAACCTTGTGCAACGTTTGGTACTGAGCCGTTTTATATGGCCTTTCAATGTGTTCAGCGGTTTATGAGACAAGAATAGACAGAGCGAGCAGTGATGTTTACCAGTAGAAAAAAGGCCTGACGATGTCGTCAGGCCTTTTTCTTTTCGCCGATCTTTTTAGCGTTTGAACGTTACTTGCTCTGCTTGTTCAAGATGAATATGAGTTGTCGCAGGCTGTGTTTCTGCGATCACTTTACCGTGACGAACAGAGTAGCGAACCGGCACTTGGCGACGTACTGCGTCAAAACCATTTTCTGCGGGAAGAATCAGTAAACTACCTGGTTTGCCTTCTTCAATGCCGTGCTTGTCTTGAATGTTCAGTGTACGTGCTGAATTGGTGCTGATCAGATCCAGTGAGTTGTTGATTTGGTCGTAACCCATCACCTGACACACGTGCAGACCCATATGCAGCACTTGCAGCATGTTTGCAGTGCCTAGTGGGTACCAAGGGTCAAATACATCATCGTGTCCAAAGCAGACGTTGATGTTGGCATTCAGCATCTCTTTCACTCGTGTTACGCCGCGACGTTTTGGGTAATCATCAAAACGGCCTTGTAAGTGAATGTTCACCAATGGATTTGCCACGAAGTTGATACCGGACATGCGTAATAAACGGAACAGGCGAGATGCGTATGCACCGTTGTAGGAACCCATCGCTGTGGTGTGACTGGCCGTGACTTTATTCCCCATATCAAACTTGTGCGCTAATGCTGCCAGTGTTTCAACAAAGCGAGATTGCTCGTCATCGATTTCATCACAATGCACGTCGATCAGGCGGTCGTATTTTTGCGCTAACTCGAATACGTAGTGCAGCGATTCAATGCCATATTCGCGTGTGAATTCAAAGTGTGGAATCGCGCCAATCACGTCCGCACCTAATTTGACGGCTTCTTCTAGCAGCTCTTTGCCATTTGGGTAAGAGAGAATTCCTTCCTGCGGGAAGGCGACGATTTGGATATCTACCCATTCTTTCATCTCTTCACGCACTTCTACCATCGCTTTTAGGGCAATTAGGGTAGGGTCTGAAACATCGACGTGGGTACGAACGTGTTGTACGCCGTTTGCTATCTGCCATTTTAAGGTTTGTTTTGCGCGCGCTTTCACGTCTTCAATCGACAGCATTTCTTTGTGCTCAGCCCAACGTTCAATACCCTCAAACAATGTGCCAGAGATGTTCCAGCTAGGCTCGCCTGCGGTTTGAGTTGTATCTAAGTGAATGTGTGGCTCGCAGAAAGGCGCAACCGCCATACCGCCTTCAGCATCGATGATGTCACCGTTATGACTAAGCTCCACATCGTTGCTTTCAATGCGCTTGAATTGACCATCTTCAATCAAAATTTGCTGCAGACCTTCTTGTCCTTTTAGCGTTACGTTTTTGATCAGTAGTGTTGTCATGATGGTTCCTTACGCTGGCTGTGTAGCCAGTGCTTTTTTGTTAAGAATAGGATTAAGAATCAGGAAGCTAATTGCGCCGCCAAGTACAGCGTTAATCGGCACTACGCCAGGCAGGAAGTGTCCCGCACCAACGCCAATCACGACAGCGATAATGCCAGCCCAGTTAACGTTTTGGAATTGGGCGGCTTCAAAGTTTGCGTAGCGTTTACGGTTCGTGAAGAAGTCAGCGATGATCACACCGCCAATCGGTGGAATTGCCAAAGATAAGAAGGTCAGCCAGCCAACAAAGTTATTGTAGAGCCAGAGAGCGCAAAGTGTGCCAACAAGACCGTTCGCCATTGAGGTGTATTTACTTGGTAAGCCTGTGATGTTGGAAAATCCAAGACCCGATGCGTAGAGCGCGTTGTCGTTGGTCGTCCAGATGTTCAAGCCAAGAACGATGATAGCTGGAATAAGAAGACCTTGCGCGATCATCACTTCAGAAATGTCTGATTGACCCGTCACCGACGCACCTGCCGCGCCAAAGATAAACATTAACGAGTTACCGATGAAAAATGCCACCATGGTGATCATCACGGCGCTGCGCGGCTTTTTACCAAAGCGTACGAAATCCGCCGTTAATGTACCAGCACTGACAAAAGAGCCGACAACCATCGCGAGAGCTATTGAAAAATCGAGTGGCTCGGTTGGTTGAACTTGTTGTAGTTCGCCAATACCACCAACGCTATTTACTGCCTCGATGACAGAGTAGCCGCCAAGTAGTGCAATGGCAGGAACGGCGATTGCTGACAACACCATCAGTGCGGAGATGCCAAAGTAAACGGTCGCGGTCATGAGCAAACCGGAGACGAGGATCAAAGTATTGGTATCGATGCCCGTTGCTTTGTGCACCGGAATCGCAAACATCGCGACACCAACTCCAAACCACCCAACTTGAGTACCGCCAAGAAGAGCAGAAGGAAGCCAAGAGCCTTTAGAACCAAAAGAGAAACGAGCAAGAAGGTGAGTAGAGAGACCAGTAGAAGCGCCGATGTAACCGAGGAAAGAAGTGTAAATACCGAGGATTAGGTTACCGATGAGAACAGCGAGGAAAAAATCATTGAAGGAGAGCCCAGTACCGAGAGAACCCCCAGTCCACATACTTGCGGAGAAAAAAGTGAGTCCTAACATCACCATTGTAAGTGATGCCACGCCTTTTCTGGCCGTGTTGGGAACTGGTCCAAGACTGTAATTATTGTCTCCAGCCATTATTACCTCCGCACATTGAAACATTAAATTATAGCACCTGATTTCAGGCAAACGGCGCGTATTATCGTGATGTAAATTTAATAGTCAATGATAAAATTGCAATTTAAACGTTTGCTTGATTTTTGTTGTGTATTTTTTCTTTTAATAACAATAGTTTGATTTTTAAATTCTAAAAGTGAAAAGTTTGGTTTTACGTGTTTTCTATGATTTATAGACAGATTTTCTATGTGAAGTTAATGTTTTGAATTGCTATTTGTTTTTATGGATTAAATTTATCTATAACTCTGAATTGTTCAGTCGATTTCTATGAAAAGAAAACGTTTTCATGATGAGGTTTTTGGTTTGGACGGTATTTGTTCTTTTCTTGGGTATGTTTTCTTGGTTTTATTTTATGTAGGTGATTTATTTTTGTTGAAGCTGACATTTCTAATGGTTTGTTGGGCGAATATTTGAATTTTATAAACAGTAAACAATCTGTTGTGGGCAAGAAAAGTACAACCGAGCTCGGTCAGAGGATAAGAGGGCAATAGCCACATAAAAAAATAGCCAACCGCAAAGAGTGCGATTGGCTTATATACATGTGAACAAAATCAAGTTCACTAACAACGTCAGTTGGCTAGGTGACCCTCGGCTTAAGAAGGGTCGATTTATATAATGCAGTTACTGTGCCAACTTTAATATGCCCTAAAATACGTAGTTTCTGTGACATGCGTTGCTTAAAGTTTGAGTATGTTTGCAATTTGCAACTGCGTTATGCAATTTGACTCTATTATGCTAATGATTGATTAATAAACAATGAACCTTTTAAAGCATGACTAAACTCGCCGTTCCTAAAAAGGCGAAAAAACCAACTACATCTGTCACTGTTGTTAGAATCACCGAGCCAGCCAAAGCGGGGTCCAATTTAAACTTATCCAGAATAATGGGAATCAGCACACCAAATAAAGCTGCGGTAATAATATTGACGATAATGGCCAGCGCGATGGTTCCCCCAAGAACCGGAGATTGAAACCACAATCCGGCGAGCCCGCCGATGATTAACGCCCAAGCAATGCCGTTCAGAGAGCCAATACCCAACTCATTTTTCAAAAGCTTGAAGCGGTTACCTGGGGTGATCTGATTAAGCGCCATCGCACGAATCATTAGAGTGAGCGTTTGGCTGCCAGCAATGCCCCCCATGGATGCAACAATTGGCATGAGCACCGCCAAAGCCACCACCTGCGCAATTACATCTTCAAATAGTCCGATAGTGACAGAAGCCAAAATCGCAGTAAGCAAATTGATGCCTAACCAAACACCGCGCTTTTGCGAGCTTTTTAATACTGGCGCAAACAAGTCATCGCCTTCATCCATACCTGTACCCGCCATCAAACGTGCTTCGTAGATTTCACGCTGTGTACTCAATGCAAACTGCCAATCGACTTCACCGATCAGTGTTTGGTCTGCATCAGTTACAGGGAGAGCGGGCAGTGTGCTGTGTTCTAATGCCTCTACCGCTTCAGGAAGCATCATTTTACTGTCTAGCACCGTCACAGCCTCAATAATGAGTGTTTTTAAGCGAGTATCGGGGTCACCACGTAAGATATCGAAGTAGTTGACCGTTCCACGATACTGTTTATTACGATTAATCAGATACACCTGTTGAGGCGTGTCGTAGCTATAGCGCTCCATTAACTGCTTAGCTGTCCCAATCGTAATGTTGAAGGGCAGGGTGATGATCTTACGTTCAGCCCAGTGGCCGAGTTCTTCATCAGCATACTCGTTTGCTTGATCGTAAAGTTCCAACTCATCTTTTTCTATCAACGAGAGCGCTTCGCTGATGATCGACTCTGGCAACGAATCGGCCCATTCGATGAGCGACAAGTTGTCGAGTTTAGCGAGAGTTAGCTTTAGCTCGACTTCAGATAACGCATTGATGATAGAGAAACGTACGTCCGCACGCATTTCCGTTAACACGTCGATATGTAGCTCTAGTGGTAAAGCTCGCCATAAGCGAACACGATCGTCGATTGGAAAGGCTTCTAGAATCAGGGCAACCGCGCCGGGCTCGAGGCCCGCTTCAATAGATTCATTGAGCGTTGCGACTTGATCCGCTTCTTCGGCTTGGCCAATTTGCTGGATTAGAGTGGAGAGATCTTGAAACTTGCTCACCGAGTACCCCGATAGTTAATTCGTTTTATGGAAGTATGGCATGTTATTGAGATGCACAACTATGCACCTTAACCTTGCTCAAGGTACTTGAAAGTAACAGAAAAACAATAGGCTATTCGCTGTTGATGGTGAGATATGGCTGTACCAATTGGCGAATGTTCACTTTTGCGCCAATACGGGCTGCCAGCAAGTACATTCCGCCGATTTTTCTGTGTAAAAATAGGGCATCTGCTGGTGGAGTATGCCAGTATTCTTGCTCCATGCTTAGAATGGTGCCAGCCTCGCGAAGCTTTTGTGCTAAGCCGCTGGCTTTAAAGTCATAAGGCTCATCAACTAACATCGGTTCACATGCCATTTTCACTAGATCGAGAATCGCTTGGCGTTGGTCTGGAAGGATGGTTTGGCTGAAGAAGCCTATTTGTTCAAGCGCATTATTCAAGCCTTGTTCGTCATTGTTAACGACAGATGCGAAAGCTTGGCGATAACCAGTGCTGAACCGCTCGCTGTACTCTCGAGTGGCCCCGAAATCTAGCAAGCCGATTTGACGAGTGTTTTCGATATATAAGTAGTTGGCGAAATTTGGGTCGGTTTGTACCATCTTAAATTCGAACAGCTCTCGAAACAGTAATTCGAGTAGGCTGTGCATGACAAAATCTCGCGTACTCTGATCATAATGTTCGATTTGCTCAATCGGGCTACCATCAATGAATTCCATCGCGAGAACGGAGTCTGAGCAACTTTCAGTATGAACCTTGGGCACCACAAAATGAGGGTGCTCCTTCAAAGCGTCATGATAACGAATGGCAAATTGTGCCTCTCGTGCGTAATCGGCCTCGTCATGTAGCTGCTTTTTCGCTTCTTCGAGTAATCCTTTGTAGTCGACAGACTCGGGAATCAACCCAACGACCTTGAGCAGTGTACCGACATTATCGACGTCGCTATCGATACTTTTCCGTATGCCCGGATATTGCACTTTGACGGCTAGGTTATCGCCCGCATCGCTGTAGGCTTGGTGCACTTGTCCTATTGATGCACTGGCGATTGGTTTGAAGTTAAATGACAGAAACTCAGCTTTCCAATTCGTTCCCAGCGAACTTTCCATTACTGCGTTGAGTTGTTTTGCAGGCATTGGGTCTGCGTTGGAACGAAGACGGGAAAGAATATCGGCAAGTTCAGGTTCTAAAACATCACCAGCATCCATTGATAGCATTTGACCAAGCTTCATTGCAGCGCCACGCAGGTGAGCAAGTTGGTCAGTTAAGCGCGCGATGTTCTGTGGCGTCAGCAAGAGGTCTTTCGCTTTTGGTTTGTTGCCTTTGGCTATCTGCTTCGTGCCTTCTGCAATCACATTGCCTGCGACACGGGTAGCAAGTGAAGCGAACTTGCTGAATCTTGAGATGCGATGGGTAGGTAGGCTTCTTTCCTTTGCCGACATGAATCTTCTCCGCTATTTACTAACTAATTGTTATACGGGAAAAGGATATGTTTGGATACAAATGAAAAGAAAACCGCCAGCGTAACTGGCGGTTTGCGAGTTTAGATAGAGTAGAAGAAGTACAGTTGAGACTTCATTCGGATGATGATCCCGCGAATCACATCTAAGAAGGCCATGAAGCCTATCGGTTTTTCACCGCTGATCCATGCGAGGCCAACAGAGCCAACAGGGATGTCGTAGCCTTCTGGCTCATCAATCTTAAGACGAACAAAGTGGTGTTTGTTCTGTAAGTTCTTTCCAGTGGTGACACGTACGGAATCATCGAAACCCAGTAGATTACCTTGTGACTCACCTGTTGCTTCAACAATGCCTTCGACGGTCGCTGAGAAGATCTTACCTGGGTAAACGGACGAAGAGAATTCCGCTGGCTGACCCGGTTTGATGTTACGAATCGCCTGGTGGTTCACTCGCATTAGTACGTACTTTTCGTTGGTGTACATGTTGATACGCGGCATCATTGATACACGCTGACCTTCACGCAGGATAAAGTTGGTGACAAAGCCATCTGTTGGGGCATGAACTTTTGTGCTATTCAAATCCCATTGCGCTTTTGCAATTTGCTCTTTCGCTTGGCGCAGTTCGGCTTGTTTGGTTTCAACTGCAAGTTCCGCTTTATGAATCGCCAGTTTTGCACGGGAAATATCGACTTGTTTCTTCTTGATTTGAGACTCAAGGGTCAACACGTTGTGACGTGCCATATCAACCGCACTCGATTGTTTGTCGATATCGCTTTCCGTGATGGTGTTGTGCACCACTCGGTTTTGCTCAACATAACGATCTAGCATTTTTTTCTGCAATTTGTAGTCAACTTTCGCCGCTTCCAACTGGCTCTTTGATGTTTCTAGATCTTGCACTAGCGCTTCGTGGTTAGCTTCTTCAATCTCGATGTCGCCTTTTGCTGTAGCTAATGCTACGCGAGCAGAATCAGCGGATACGTTCGCTTGATTTAATGCGATTTTGTATTGCGTTGGGTCAAGTTCATAAATGAGCTGACCTTCTTTAACTTGCTGATTCGGCTCAATGTAAATGTGGTCAACTTTACCTTTTACATTGGTTGAATCTGGACGCAATTGGATGTGTGGTGACTGCACGACAGAACCGCCGGATAAATCCATCGGGGTGAAGTTAATCAAACCTACCCAGACGAACATCAGCCAACTCAAACCGCCAAGATAAGCGAACGATTTGGTTGCTTTGTTCCAAGGCATGCCAACCAAACGCAGCAGATAGATGAAGAGAGCCCATACCGCTAAACCTTCTAACATTATGCTTCCTCTTTTGGCTGTGTTTCTGTTTGCGGTTTACTTTTCCATGTATCACGCAGATTGATGATGGCTTTTTCCATATCAACAAATGCAAAGATCACGGCTAGCACCCAAACCCAGTGCCAGACAAACCCTATCCAGGTCAGCGCAGTGATGAGCCCTATCTGATGATGGTCTTTGCTGTGTGCTTTATTGATAGGCAATTCATGGATTTTCCAAAAGCCGTAACACGCGCCCGCGACACTCGCAATTAAAACGACAGCAGCGACAACATGTAACGCCGTATCTGCGCCTGTACCGACAAATGGGACACTCAGTAAACTCATTAAACACTCCTCTATCAAACTGTTGGCGTATTGTGATCTGAATTTGATTTGCGGCTTTCTTTGTGACAGATTCAATCACTATAGGATTAAATTTGATGTAATTGGTTATGAAAACGGTTCGGTTTATTCGCGCGATGGGCATTCTAAACATGCATAACCTCGCGTTATCTAAATACAATTTGGACTCGGATGAGTTAGGAATCCCAGTATCGGTGTTTCGTAACCCAATGACACTGATCCCGCTAAAAGCCGTTGCGGAATGGTATCGTTGTGTTGAACAAGCCAGTGCTGACCCGGATGTGGTGTTGAGTCTCAGCCGGGGTATTGAACTGCAAAAGCTAGGGCCAGTGGGACGCTGGTTATTCTCCGGCAATGATTTAGCCAGTACCATTCGGCGAGTGAATTATGGTGTGAGCAATCTACAATCAGGGGCGTTTTTTGCTGGCGAACAGTCGGGTAAAATCATCAAATGGACTTACCACAACCCGTTTATAGAAACGTCAGTAAAGGTGCACGATAGTATCCGCTGTGCGGTATTTATGATTAAGGTGTTACGCGAATTTCTTGGCAAAGATTACCAGCCTTTACGTGTCAAGGTTTCAGGCTCGAGAAAAAATACTGAGCGATACCGGGAATATTTCGGCTGCGAGGTGGAATGGAGTCAGCCAAAAACAGAGATATGGATCCCGGGAGATGACCGATTAGCCTCCCGCCAAGTGAGCCATCGAGAAGACAGCCGTCTAGCGATGAGTTTTTCCGACTTGGATGATTTGCTTAATATGCCCGATCCAGAAGACGAGTTGAAAGTGATTTATGAAGTAGTGAACTACAGCAGCCATTATGGATTGCCAACGTTAGAGCGCGTGTCTTCTCTGCTTGATTTATCTGAACAGCAGTTTCAACGTCGTTTGCATAAATTAGGGCTCAATTTTTCGACGGTTTCTGGCTATGTATTGAGTAATATTGCAGCTGGTTTGTTGAGTAAGCGCGTGAGTATTGATGACATTGCCACGCGCCTTGGTTACACCAATGTGGCGAGCTTCAATCGTATGTTTAAGAAACATCGTGGATTAACGCCCAAGCAGTATACGGGAAGATTAGAGAAGTAGTGCTCCACTTATCTCTATGAGTACAAGCAATAAAAGCCCTCAAAGTTGAGGGCTTTGTTATTTTTTTGTGTCGTTTTATGTGGTGGCTATTTCTTAGGACGCCAACTTAGTGCACTTGCAACAGCGCCGATGGCAATTACATCCTTTTTTTGTTCGCTAAGTTCAGGGAGCATCTGTACCGCAATGGTACCGTTCGTCTGCACAGCGGCAATTTCTTGTGTGCCTTCCTTAAAGCTATAACCCAATGGAATGTCTACCGCCATCATGGCGTCAGGACTAGTATGTACAGTTTCTACATTAAATTGGGTGCTACCAATACGCACTACGCCTGTCTCTTTTTTCTCAAAGCTGATGTCGATGAGAGCGGATTTTGGCTCCATCGCAAACTCACCGACTTTTTTACCATCTTGAGTAATGTCACAGGTGTAAGGATCATTCCCACCAAAATCGACGCCCATGTAGTTAACCGACATACCGCCTCCAGTGCAGTTCAAAAGCCAAGTTTCCCCGCTGTCGATACGAGTCACTTCTGCGCCCATTGAACCTTCTTTGAAAGAGATACGGTTAAACCAACTTGAGTTAGAAGCACTGCGTGAATACTTGCCTTTGTACTTACCAGCAAAATCAAAATGGCCATCCGCACCGAATCCCCAAAAATCACCGTCGGTTTTGATCAGCATTTCTGGTTGTGCTTTTACGGCATCAGTACGATCCATGACGGCTAGGCCACCACAACCAACAAGGAGCAAGGGAGCGAATAAAATAAGTTTCTTCATGTTTTTCATTGTTTATAGCTTGGTTACATCTAGGGTTTGGTCGGTGAATTGGATGTTCTGAATGTCGTACAACTCGTCAGTGCCTGTATTTGGGCACTCAACAGAAACGCTCTTTGCTTTGATAACAGTACATTCCGCCAGTTTGTGTGGCACGATATAGGTGTTGATACCGCCTTCACCATAAATGCTGTTGTCTTTGCTGTTGCCTTCAAAAGTATTGTTTTGATCATTACCGATCACATTCATCGCGTCGTCGCCAATGATCTTCACTTTTGTTAACCACTGAGATTTGTAGGTGTACGCTTCTATCAAACCGTCTTTGTTGGGAGCCATACGGAAGGTAGGTACTGTGCCTGGATTTGTCTTTTCTGTGTAGAGCTTGACGCCCGCAGAGTCGATATTCGCGGTATATTGCAAGTATCCGTGGAATAAGCCACTGATCCAATCAACGGCTTGTGGATCTTGGGTTTGCATTTCTTCACGCGTTAACGCTTGGTAGCCATCTAAACCATGTCCGTTTGCTTTTGCTACACCCATGTAAGCTTCAAAAGCGGCAGCAAAATATTCGTGAGAATATGAAGGGCCCGTTTGTTTAACACTTTCAGGATCGAAGTCGTCCGATTTCCAATCGTCCCAGTCATACTGAGTAGGGCGCCACACCGTCGGTTTGCCCGATTTAATATCGTTATAGATTGTTAACGCATGAGCTTGAATGTCATTTTGCAGTGCCGCAGTCTCCGTGTTAGGTGCAATACCTTGCGCTTGGACCAAGTGTAAAATTTCTTCAAAAGCGGCGTCTCGTTCGGCTTTTTTGCCAAGATTGGCGCAGTAATCGGCAAAATTACTCATGTAATGGCAATCGC
Source organism: Vibrio sp. Vb1755 (assembly GCF_033338635.1). Taxonomy (NCBI): domain Bacteria; kingdom Pseudomonadati; phylum Pseudomonadota; class Gammaproteobacteria; order Vibrionales; family Vibrionaceae; genus Vibrio; species Vibrio sp. Vb1755. The sequence continues at coordinate 312,571 of NZ_JAWOTA010000001.1, forward strand.
CTTCAACTGTCAGTTCTCGATACATTAAAGATTGGCTATTCCTTAGCCAGTTTGGTGTTTCTTTACTAGTTACTAATGTTGACGCGATAGATGTGACAAGTGTATCCATATCATCTTCGCTAAGTACCATCATGCTTACAACAAACTTTTCTAGAGAACTCGTATCAAAAGAGTGTGCTAAGCCCGAGTTTGCAACTGCATCGTTCAATTTGTCTTGGCGAATCAGTTCGTTGATAAAGATTTTGGTTAACATCTCATCATTCTGTTCGTCGTTTTCGGTCAGCATTAGTGTGGCATCACGCTCGGCTAATGTCTTAGCGATACGAGACTTGTCAGCACCGTACTTAGAGTCTGGTTGGTTTGTGAGAAGGTGTTGGATGATTTTGGCTGCACGAAAGATTTTTTCATTATTCGCACCGTCATCAACAGCCACAATGTGAAATGTATCGTTGTTGTTTGCTTCGGAAAGGGAGATTTTCACATAGTGGGTGAAGCCCGAATCAGCAGCCACTTTTAACTTGGTTGGAAACTCTGTAGAAACGACAGTTGGGATTGTGACAGTGCTCAATGTTGGCATTGGTGGTGGTGGAGGTGTTGTTTTCGATGGTTTCGGATTAGATTCACTGCCGCCACAAGCAGTTAGACTTATCGCGCAGAATATGGCTAAAGGTGTTAATTTGGAATATCTCATTTCATGTTACTCGTAGACTTTATTAGAGCAAGAAACTTAGAAGCAACATAAAGTCCTGTCTATATAAGCAAACTAAGTCATATATGTTGATATTGTTTTTTGGTAAGACCTATTATTCGATACATTTAAAAATATAGTGGATTTTTATTCCGAATTTTATTTTCTATGTGAAGCTATATTCTGATAATGAATAAAACCTCAGGTTATTGCATGGTTTTAGGGGTATAGAATGATTAGGATTATCATATATGTATGGTTTGTAAGCGTATGTAAGCCTGCGTTTTTTTAAAATTATCATTTAAGTAGGTTGCGCAGTATAGGACGAGCGATATACTCCCTCCATCATATTGGTGGAGTAAATGATTCATGGTGGGTAATACAATCTTACTGGTAGAAGACGACTCAGAGATTGCTCGATTAACCAAAATGTACCTCGAAGCCGAAGGGTATACGGTAACTGTCATCGATAACGGTCAAAATGCATTAGAAACGATTAAGGGGCTCAAGCCGGACCTAGTACTGTTAGATTTGATGTTACCAGGAAAAAATGGCGCAGAAATATGCCAAGAGGCGCGTAAGTTTTATCATGGTATTATCATTGTTTTGACTGCGACCGATGATGAAATGAGCGAGGTGAGCTTATTTAAGTTTGGTGCTGATGATTACCTTACCAAACCGATAAAAGGCAATATCCTTCTCGCCCGTATTGAAGCAGCGTTGCGTCGCTATTGTCGTCAAGTTGATATCGTTGAAGAAGAAAAGCTGAGCCGATATGGCATTAGTCTTTGTCTTCGTCGCTCCCAGGCATTTTATTTGCAAAAAGATATTGGTTTAACGAGTTCTGAGTTTGAAATTTTAGAGCTCCTGATGCTGAATGTCGATAAGCCAGTATCTCGTGAATCATGTTGCCGTCTTGCCCGAGGCATTGAATACTGTATTACTGATCGTTCGATTGATATGCGTATATCCTCGCTAAGGAAGAAATTCTCCAAGGCTCATATCCATACGGCTACCATTAAAACCATACGTCACCACGGCTACATGCTGACAGGTAAATGACGCATGTTTTCCCTGTTTACTCGTCTATATGTGGGGTTAGTAACTGGCCTTGCGCTGACTGTTGCTTTGTTTCTCTTTATGGGGGAAGAGTACATGCGCAAAACAGAAGTCGGTGTTTTTTTGAGTGACGGTGCTTATTTTGTCGATCAATACATTGAGCAACGAGGCACTCCGGATTCTCTCTACAAGAAGTTAACCGAAAACGGCAAGCAAGATTTCTTTATCTTTGATTTAACATTGGTTGAAAACTGGGACGGATCACCGCCTTGTCGAGATTGTAATCTGCTGTACCGTATGCAAGGGATACCTGTTTATCTTATTGATGGCAGTACCTATGCTGCGGTATTCCCTTTGCCTAACACTTCGAAGAGTTTAGTTTTCAAAGAAAAAACGGACTTCTTTAGCCCACACGTTGATTGGAATGAAGATTCTGAGATTGTATTTATACTTACTCTACTTTTGGTTGTTGTATGCAGTTTAGGCATTATGGTTTACATACCTGTACGACGTCTTGACCGCCAAATTCGGCAACTAACGGCTGCGCAACAACAATTTGGTTCTGGTGAGTTGAATACGCGAGTCGATCTAAAGCAATTTTCGCAACCCGTGAAAGAGCTCGCCCAAGGCTTCAACTGCATGTCTGAAGAGATTGAGAGACGAGTGCGCCAAACACACATCTTTACTCAAGCTATTCCTCATGAAGTGCGCACTCCGCTGAGTCGTATTCAGCTAGCGACGGATTTAGCTCGACGCACGAGTGGTGAAATGCAGGCAGAGTTACATGACGATATTGAACGATACGTTGATGTAGTGACGGATTTAACATCCGACATCGTCATGCTGTCTCGCTTGAGTGTGAAAAACCACTCATGGATCGATTCTGTTGAAACCATGGAACTGCCACTTTGGTGTAAAAGCCGCATGAATTACCTAGGCTTAGAGTCCGCCATGTTGAGAGCAGAAAATGAACTCGCGAACCAATTGATTCACTTTCAGCCTACTTTGGGTAACCTTGTCCTCGATAATTTACTGCAAAACGCCAAGCGTTATGGTGAGTCCTGCGTTGAGGTGACGATTCGAACGGTAGCGGATTGCTGGAGCATCGATATTGAGGACGATGGTCCGGGCATCCCTGAGGCGATGCGAGAAGAAGTATTTATGCCATTTTCGCGCTTAGACAAAAGCCGCAACGCCGACATGAAAGGCTTTGGTTTAGGGCTTGCCATCGCTACCAGTGCAGCGCGGCAACTGGGGTGGGAGCTTTCTGTCGGCGAGAGTCACTTAGGCGGCGCACGTTTTACGGTGTTTATTCCTGCCAACGATTAGAGTAGGCTCTGCGGTAGTCTGGCTCAGCGATACCTGCATACAAATCGTCACAAGCTTGCAGTGGACCTACGACGGTTCGGTAGGGTAGGACACCTGCCCAAACAGGAATGTCCATGTCTTCCGCATCGTCGTTGACGCCAAAATTGCTGATTTTCACTGATGCCTCCGTGAGCGGGATACGCAGTAGCATGGTGGCTTTGAGTTCTTTTTCATTACTCAAACGGATTTGTTCTGTTCTCCCCGGAGCGATCTGTTCAATAAAGTGATTCAGCAACCTGTCTTTCTCTTGGTTATCTTCCACCACCTCAAACTGGCCAAAGACCACAGCACTGCGATAATGCGCACTGTGGTGAAACGCACTTCGAGCCAATACCCAACCATCAAACAAAGTAAAGGTTAAGCACGTTTGCACTCCTTGTTTGAGTGAGCGTAACAGTCGACTGTTGTTGGCACCATGGATATACACGTAATCATCGACACGCCATGCCAGCATAGGGATGACCACAGGGCCTGACTCGTTGGTTATCGCAATATGAGCGATTAGGCTTTCATCTATGATGGTGTGCAGTTTGCTAACATCAGAGACGGCTTTATGTGCGCCTTTCTTAATTTCCGTTCTATTGGTGTTGGATAGCATTTTCTCTCCTTGTTTACTCACGATTATGAGCCATTGATCCTCATTCTTTGATTGCAATGTAGCGTTTAACTGGTAGCTTAAAGAGAGCCACTTTTAACTAATGGATGGATCCAGTTTGTCTTTGATTGATATCGGTGACCTACATTTAAAAGACAGTGAAGGAACGCGTCAGCAAGCGTTGTTTTTGGCTATTCGCAAGAAAATTGTTCAAGGACTGTGGGTGAAGAATGGGAAGCTGCCTTCTACGCGGAAGCTTTCACAAGAGCTTAATCTAAGTAGGAATACCGTGATTTCTGCCTACGAACAGTTAGTGGCGGAAGGGTACTTGAACAGCCAAAAAGGTTCTGGCTTTTATGTTGCCGTAGAACTGCCAGAGCAGTACTTGCCTGAACCTAGTTCAGTTCAGAGAGACTCATCACCGAAAACCAACTTTGACATCAACCGCGCATTTGCACCGGGTGTGCCGGATTTGGACGCATTTCCGATGGTGCAATGGCAAAAGTTACTCACTCGCCATATGTCTCGTACTTGCTTGTTGGGGAATCAAGATATTCAGGGTAGTTGGGCATTGCGCTGTGCTTTAGCTGACTACCTCGCATCAAGCCGTTCAGTGAATTGTTCTCCAGAGCGCATCATTATTACCTCTGGGGCGCAGCAAGCGTTGTCGATTGCGACGATGGTAGTGCTCAAACAAGGTGATAAGGTTCTGATGGAGCAACCAGGTTACGCGCAAATGCGGAAGTTGATTCAATTCCAGCAGTATAAATTTGAGCCTTTATTCGTCCGAGAGAAACTAGGCTTTGATGTGGAAGCTGTGACCACAAGCGATGCCGATGCCCTGTATATCACCCCAAGCAATCAATATCCGATGGGCACCACACTCAATACTGAGCAAAGAGGGAAGATCATCAACTGGGCAGTCGAACAGTCACGTTGGATCATCGAAGACGATTATGACAGCGAATTCCAGTTTGCTCATCGTCCCTATACCAGCTTACAGGGGCTAGCAGCTCAAATGGGTCGAGATGATCGTGTGTTGTATGTGGGTTCCTTCAGTAAAGTGATGTTTAACGGATTGCGGCTTGGCTACCTTGTAGTTCCTGAACGTTTAGTAGAGCAATGCTTAGTGGTTAAGGATGCGTTAAGTGGTGATTCGCCGACGCATACACAAGAAGCATTGGCAGACTTTATTACTGAAGGTGGGTTATTACGTCATATTCGAAAAATGCGTCGACTGTACAAAACTAAGCATGAACAGATGCATGTATCCATTCAACAGCATTTTGGCGACCGTGTTTGCGTCGTTAGCCAAGCGGCGGGGCTTCATGTTACGTTGAAATGGCAAGACGGTATGGATGAGCAGCGTTTTATAAAACTAGCAGAGCATGAAGGGATCATCTTGCGACCTTTGAGCTATTATGAACCCCCAGATTTTCAAGCACGTCACTGGCATGGTGCCGTGCTTGGTTACGGCAATATCGCGTTAGAGAACATAGACGCTGGTATCCAACGTTTAGCTCACATATTTCGAAATGGGAAGCGATGACTATTCAACTACACGTGTTTGTCGCTTATGTCGCCACTGTTTCCAAGGCAGTAAAAGTAGAGTAAAAATGCCAAGTGCATAAAACATTGACCAGCCTAAACATATAAAAACACCGGTACAAAGCAGTAGGGACAGTCCCGCAAGTGTTTTACCAAATCCTCGAAGCAATTTGAAAGCGGCTAACATCGCCAACATGTAAACCAGAACGAATACACTGTTTGCGAGTTTTAGGAAAAACTCCAGATCGAGCTGTGATAGGGTTCCGATCACACAAGAGATCAATAATATACCGCCAACTAATATGGTGGCTGAGAAAGGGACACCACGACGCGAAATCTTGGCTAGTGGACTAGAAGGACGATGTTCCCGAGCTTGAGCCCAGACCATTCGCGCTAGGCTCTGTGTGTATAAGTTAACGCTCGCGAAACAAGCGGAGAAACCTATCAAGCTGATTATCCATTTGGCTCCATCGCCTAGTAGTTGGGCACTAAGCCAGGGGATGGATGCGTTATCAAATTGAGCGTTACCATACGCGCCAAATTTTAAAATAACGACAGAGCATGCCCAATAGGTAGCCCCTGCTACAAAACAACCGACCACAATGGCAATAGGGAAATCTCTTTGAGGGTTTTTGAACTCTTCCCCCATATGGGCAAAAGCCTCTATGCCAACAAAACACCAGAACATCACGCCTAACGCTGCGGTAATAGGCCAAATTGACTCTTGTGTGATGGCGGGCATCACAAGATCGGCGCTGTTAACGTCGCCTTTCCATAAAAATGCGCCAACAAGTGCGAAGACACTCAAAGCAATAAGAGTTTGTAAATGACCTGATGATTTTGTGCCCATCAAGTTGACGAACACAAGAAGTACTACCGTGAGAACTTGTGCAAACAGATTGTTGCTAATAGGCTCTGGCAATATTTGTTGTAGGAAGCCTGCGGCGAGTGCAATCGCGGCCGGAACCCCTACCGGAATGACACTAACAAATAGCCAAGCGACACTACTTTCCAGCTTGGCGTTAAAGGCTTTGCGTACAAAAAAGGCTGTTCCGCCCGCGTTGGGGTATCGTTTACCCAGTTGAGCAAAAGTCAGCGCAATAGGACAAATCGCGATGAACAATAAAATCCAAGCCCATAGTGAAAAATAGCCAGCTATACCTGCTGCGATAGCCGGGATCATAAACAGCCCCGTTCCCATTAATGTGGTGGATAACTGTGCGATACCTGATGTGAGTGAAATGTCTTTTTTGAGCTCTTCCATGCGAATTGATTCATCCAATGTTATGAGGCTTATTACGAAAAAGCTTATAGCTTCTGATTATTTCGTTTTATGTGTTTAAGCGATGCTATTTATGTGTTGAGTGTATAAGGTGGGAATTTGATTTCAATGTGTTATCTATTTTCTGTTGAAATGGATAACAGCACTCATCTCATGCCCGCCAAATAGCATATCCAAAATGTTAATAACAAAATGATTTACTAAACCGTCAATATGACGGTTGTTTTAAATAATTCCAACAAAATGTTGGTTTCTTATGCAGTTAGAATCGGTATAGAATGAGAAAAATAAGGAAAGCTTGGTAACGGTATGGACAAGTTTGATCATAAGATTGTGGATCTGCTCAGGCACAACGCTCGGCTGTCGGTGACTGAAATTGCGGATAAAGTAAACCTTTCTCGTTCTGCGGTAACGGCCCGTATTCGCAAGCTAGAGCATGACAAAGTGATTCTAGGGTATCACGCTGAAATTGCGCCTTCGGGTGGGGATTCGATTTGCGCCTATTTTGCCTTAAAGTTCGATAAATCAACCTCTACGTATTATTGCGAATCATACGCGGACGAATTATACAAAATTGATGGCGTAAAATGGTGTCATGCGATCAGCGGTGAGACGGACATGATGGTTTTTGTCGAAGTGCCTACTATGGCTCGCTTGAATGAAATCAGAGATCAAATTCAACGATATCCAGAGCTTCGAAACCTGATGACTCATACCGTCTTAGCTGAATTCTTTAACACGACTGGGAACCTGTTTGTGAAGTGACCATGAATGGATGCCATGTTGAAAACCCTTCTGAGCGAATATGTTAAACAACATTAATTTGAATCTACTTAGATCCTTGCATGTACTTTTAGAGGAGTGTCATGTCAGCCGGACCGCAGAACGTTTGCACATTACGCAGTCTGCCGTCAGTCGACAGCTTGCACAATTGCGCGATCTGTGTGGTGACCCACTGCTTATTCGTCAAGGTAATCAACTGATACCAACGCCACGAGCAATAGCGTTAAAATCAAAGCTTGATGCATTACTGGCTGAGTTTGACCATTTACTCGATGACCAACCTTTTGAGCCGCGGCAGTGGCAAGGTGAGCTTGTTATTGCTTCTAGTGACTACGTGGCGCAATACGTATTGCCCGATATTGCCTCTCACTTGGGTGAACAAGCGCCACAGTTAGATATGGCGTACCGACTGTGGCAACCCAACTTTCTTGATAAACTTCATGAGACGGGCATCCATATCGCGTCTTCTATGTATCCAGAAAAACCACAGAGTGTGTCGAGCGTTAAAATTGGTGAGGATTCATCAGTTTGTTTGATGAAATCTTCTCATCCGTTAGCAAAGCAGGACCAGATCAGTATTGAAGACTTGATTTCATATTCACACATTAAAGTGACTGGCGGCGGAGACAAAGATTCCTACACTGATTTAGCATTGAAAGAGCTAGGGCACACCCGCCACGTTACCTTTAAGGTTCCATTCTTCTCTGCTGCGATCAATCGCTTAGTTGCAAGTGAGCACCTGATGGTGGCTCCTGAACATATTGCCGTTAACCTCGCTAAACATTGGGACGTAACCCATAAAGCATTACCACTCGAAACACCTATTCATCAATATTGGTTAATGTGGCACCCCAAATACGACACGGATCCTGCGCATAAATGGGTGCGAGAAGAGATTCGCTCAGTAATGCAAATCTCTGAGTATTCCATTCGCTAATACGTACACCGTTTAGCTATGACTTGAAGTCATGATTAGTATGAATAACTTTGATTTCTAATTATACCTCTTCCGTTGATAGAGTGAGCTTCAAAGAGGGGAGATTCTTATGACACTAACAGTTTGGTTATCACTTTTTACCGTGTGTTTATTAGGGGCTATGTCACCAGGTCCCAGCTTAGCTATTGTCGCTAAGCACTCGTTGGCTGGTGGACGTATCAATGGATTAGCTACGGCTTGGGCTCATGCGTTTGGCATTGGTATATATGCGTTTATTACCTTGATTGGGCTCGCTGTTGTTTTGCAGCAAAGCCCGATGCTGTTCAAGACGATTAGCCTTGTGGGTGCGGCATATCTTGCGTATTTAGGGTTTAATGCTTTGCGTTCAAAAGGTGGTGTGGCTGCGAAGTTGGAGTCAGGTGAGGAAACAACGGTAATCCAGTCTGCGCGAGAAGGCTTTTTTATCTCGATTTTAAGTCCCAAAATTGCTTTGTTTTTTATCGCATTATTCAGTCAGTTTGTCGCGCTCGGTAATGATTTGAGTAATCAGATGATCATTGTTGCCACGCCGTTTGTTGTGGATGGGCTTTGGTACACCTTTATTACCCTAGTGCTATCGAGCTCTAAAGTCGTTGACAGAATTCGCTCTAAGGCAGTGTTGATTGATCGTTTGTCAGGGGTAGTACTCATGCTGCTGGCTCTTAGAGTGGTCGTAACGGTATAGACAAGCTCGCAAGACAGAAATACTAAAAGCAGCCCGTGTGGCTGCTTTTCAAAAAAGCACCCTGCCATTTTAAGGACAGGGTGAAAGCAAGAAGTTTCTCAGGAGCGGTCGGGGGAGAGAAACTCATCTAAATCTTATTTACTTACCGGCGAACCTCTTCAAATTCACCTTCAATCGCATCTGCTTTACCTGTATTAAACTCATACTCTTCGTGCATTTCTCTCTGCATTTTCTTGACGCGCTTTTCAATACGTTTACCGGTAATTAATGCTGCGATGGTCAACGGAATCGCAATGATCAAGCTAAATACTAACGTAAAAAAGCCGGTAATCAGTGCTAGTGCAGTTACAATAATCCGATTCATAATCATGACCTCTCTGTAATTTATGTGCTCAGATTAATGCTGTGAACATGAACAAAACATGAATGCTGACGTTCACTTTGTCCGGAGAGTGTCAAATGAATGAAACGAAAAAACGCCTGAGGGTGATCAGGCGTATAAACGGGGAAAAATATTAGTAATGCGCATGGCGCTTATTATTTAGAACAAATATGAGATATTGTCCGCTACGCTATGTGGTTAACGTTGTGGAGCAAAGTTCACCTATCGAGGGAATGTTTGGTAACGAACACCCATCATTTGTTCCATACAGTGCACAACTTGGCAGCTGTAACCGAATTCGTTGTCGTACCAGATGTAAAGTACACAACGCTTGTCTTGTGCGATAGTCGCTTGACCATCTACGACGCCTGCATGACGAGAACCAACTAAGTCAGTTGATACAATTTCTGTTGAATCGGTGTAGTCAATCTGTGCCGAAAGCTCAGAGTTCAACGCCATTTCACGCAAGTAATCGTTCAGTGAATCACGGTCTACGTCTTCACCTAAGTTTAGATTAGCGACTGCCATAGAAACGTTTGGTGTCGGTACGCGAATCGCGTTGCCTGTTAGCTTGCCTGCAAGCTCTGGCAATGCTTTAGCAACTGCTTTTGCCGCACCTGTTGAAGTCAGAACCATGTTTAGTGAAGCACTACGTCCGCGACGGTCACCAGAGTGGAAGTTGTCGATCAAATTTTGGTCGTTTGTGTATGAGTGCACGGTTTCAATATGGCCAGAAAGAACACCATATTTATCGTTCAGAGCCTTAAGGACTGGCGTGATTGCATTTGTTGTACAGCTTGCCGCAGAGATGATGGTGTCATCTTCTTTAATTACCGACTCATTTACACCGAATACAACGTTTTTGATGTCACCTTTACCTGGTGCTGTTAGCAGTACTTTCTCTGCGCCTTGACACGCTAAGTGTTGGCTCAGGCCTTCAGAATCACGCCAAACACCTGTGTTATCAACAACTAGCGCGTTATTGATACCGAAAGCTGAATAGTCTACTTCGCTTGGGTTATTTGCGTAGATAATTTGGATGTAGTTGCCGTTAACGATCAGTGCTTTACGCTCTTCATCGATAACAATACTACCGTTGAACTGGCCGTGAACTGAGTCACGACGCAGCAGGCTAGCACGCTTCTCCAAATCGCCTTTTTTACCGCCACGAACCACAATCGCACGTAGTCTTAGTGGGTAACCTGGACCACTTTTCTCAATGAGAAGGCGAGTAAGTAGTCGACCAATGCGACCGAACCCGTAAAGAACCACATCACGCGCTTTCAGTGAAGAATCTGCGTCGCGAGCGCCATCAAGTGCAGTGATAAGGAAATCGTTTAGAGAGCTTGTATCGTCATGTTCATTCCAGTACATAGTTGCCAATTGGCCAACATCGACACGGCATGAAGAAATGCTCATTTCACAAAGCGCTTGAATAATAGGCATCGTGTGCTCAAGCGAAAGTGGGTTACCGGTATAACGTCTTGCAACGCGATGAGTTTTGAGAATGTCTATAGTAGTAGCATTAATAAGCGTTTTACCAAACAGAACCACTTCGATTCCTTTTTGACGATATAGCTTACCAATTAGAGGGGAAATAGATTCAGCAATCGTTTGGCTAGTTTGCCAGTCTTGGAGATATTTCTCTGGACTCATTGTTGTATTAGACCTTTCACGTTTTGGGGGCTAACCATACTCTCTGCTGTTGCCTCTTCGGCAGCGTGCAAGAGTGTGGTGGGTTATGTAATCGGGTTGTAATAGTTATGTGTGCGGATTCTAAGGTCGGAGTCCTTATTCTGCTAGGAAAATTAAATCCAGTGTAAAACACTACTTAAGGGGACGTTAGTGGTGGATTAATGTGACTAAAGCAGTGGTTTTCACGTATTGACATTTAGAAAGTAACTTACTTTTTTTGCGATGATAACGTTTGCTTTCAAATTAGTTTTGTTGACAAAAATGGATATTTTGCATTTTTGTGTGATTTGACTCGATAAGGCAACTCAATAGGTAAACATACAATAGATGATTTCCTGAAAAGTGATGCGACTCTTATTTGTGAGTGAAACTTTATTGTTTGCATCCAACTTTAAAATCAAAAAATATGACTTGAATCACAATTGCCACTTCATTAGCCGATGATAAAACACTCACAATAACCATAATCTAGGTAGGTGAATGTTGTTTGAAAGTAACAATGTCGTATATGCCTTTCAATGCAGGAAACTAGTCTAATATTAAATAAACGGATGAAATCAACCATTAGGCTGATGGATGTTGAGATTATCAATAAAAACACGCTTAGCACTCCTCGCACTATTACCCGCTGTGGTAATAGTGGTGTTTGCAGTTCAGCAGTTTTCTGATAATGCGTTGCGCGTGAGCCGTCTCAATCAAACGGTTAGCAATATTCAAGGTTTCCAATTGATATCCAAGGCCTCCCACTTTATTTACTCCATAGAGAAAGTACGCCGACAGCCTGATCTTCAAGTCTCTGCAGCCATTAATATTGAAGAACAAGGTGAAGTTATTTCTTCTTTGCATCAAAAGTTTGTGAGTAACCCTAATACTGCTGAGTATGCTGATGAACTGAAAGAAGCCATGCTGGGGGTATTGTCAGGTAGATTGAGTGAGATGGACGACCTGGGTGATTGGGCATTTCAACAGCTCCAAAATATGTCGCGCTCTTTGTTGCAAAATCATCAATGGTATGGCAGTGACGACGGCATTCGCATGCAAAATTTTATTGCCTACCTTGCTCAGCTCTCTTTTTGGACACAGAAAGAAGCTTGGCTGACGAACCGTTTAGTCCAAGACCCTGAGAGTCGGCTAAGTCAAAGTATGTTTTATCAGGCGATTGACCGACAGCAGCAAAATTTGGATGCGTTTTTAAACTTAGGTGGGTCATACGAGCAAGTGGATAAATTGCTTGGCTTGTTTACTTCGCCGAGATATCAGAGAAACTTGGCGTCTCGCGGACAATTAATGTCAGGAGACATGTCACAAAGTGACTACGCCGCATATTTAAAAGAACTCGATTTTCGTGTGCAGCGCTTACAAGTGCTCATTGATGGGTTCACCAAACAAACTGAGCAGTCGCTTCTCACGCAGGTTCATGAACAAAAGGCCAATATAGCGGTGATCAGTTTTGGCGTTGCCTTAGTGGTTATCCTGCTTTGTTGGCTCGGATTTAGTACTTGGTTCCGAGTTAACAGCAAACTCGATGCGATCATTCACACTTTAAACGCGTTGATCAACTCCGAAGAGAAGCAAACAAAAGTCAAAGTTGATGGAAGTGATGAACTGACCATTTTTGCTCAGCAAGTGAATCGAGTGGTTGAAGAAATGCAGAGACAAACTGAAGAAATACTGCATGCAAAAGAGTCAGCAGTATCGGCTAATCGTGCAAAATCTGTGTTTCTTGCCAACATGTCACATGAAATACGCACGCCCCTTAACGGGATCATGGGCATGACAGAAATACTCTCTCAAAGTGAGTTGTCTTCGCATCAACAAGAAGTTGTTGATGACATTGACTCCTCATCTCAAACACTGCTTACTTTACTTAACGATATATTGGATCTCTCTAAAATCGAGTCTGGACGATTGGAGCTGTCACTAGTAGAAGCGGATATCCGAGAAGTCGTGTATCAGTCGATGATTTTATTCCAATCCAAAGCAACATCTAAACAGCTAAAGTTAGGTATTAATTTAGCTGAAAATATCCCCATTCGCGTGATGGTCGATGATCATCGTGTCAAACAGGTCGTTACGAATCTGGTATCGAATGCGGTTAAGTTTACCGAAAGTGGGCATGTATGCGTTGATGTTAGTTATGAGGAGTTACTTGAGAAAGAACGTGGAGTGCTGAAGTTTAAAGTAGAAGATACCGGAATAGGCATTGATCAAGATAAGTTAACCACGATTTTTGAACCCTTTACTCAGGAAGATGAAGGAGTGTCGAGGCAATTTGGCGGTACAGGGTTGGGTTTGGCAATTTGTTGTCAGCTTGTGTCGATGATGGGGGGCAAGCTCGTAGCAACATCTACAAAAGGAGTGGGCACATGCTTTGAATTCTCGATTGAGGTTGAAGCAATTCCGGTGTTTGGCTGGCGTTCGGAGGTGATTAATAAAGGGCTTTTGATCTGCTCAAATTACGACTACGCCGACCAAGTATTAAAAGAGTGTCGCTTAGCGAAAATCAACCTCTTTGGTGTTAATAATGTGAATGAAGTGCAAGCGATAAATGATGACTTTGATGTCATATTTCTGTGCCACAGTAACGACGCTAATACCGATGAAATCTTGGATAATCTATCATTTAATTACGATCTTCGCCGTGTGATTATTTGCCAGCATCATTTATCCACTCCCTACGAAAATGCAGAAAAAGTACATGCCGTACTCACATTACCTTTCCTTGGCAATCGATTTAAGCATGTCATTGATGATTTAGCTAAGGTTGAAAAGACTATATCAAGTGACAATGTCACCAATAATGTTGTCAGCTCTGAATATCGAGTGTCGCGCTCTCATCGGAGGATCTTAATTGCGGAGGATAATTTGATGAACCAGAAAATAGCGAGTTTTTTTCTGGATAAAGCAGGTTATGACTATTTGATAACAAGCAACGGTCAAGAAGCGTTAGAAGCCATCACAAAGGGAGAAGAATTCGATGCAATTTTAATGGACTGCATGATGCCCGTGATGGATGGACTGACCGCGACGAAAGAAATTCGTCGTTGGGAAAAGAAAGCAGGACGCGAAAAAACGATGATTATCGCACTCACTGCGAGTGTTTTGGAAGAAGACATCCACAACTGTTTTGCGGCAGGCATGGATGCTTATTTACCTAAGCCGTATAAATCGAACCAGTTATTTGAGCTCTTTAGTGAATTAAAACTCGCCTAGCTAACATTTCAACTTAGACAAGGTGTCAAAACGATAAAGCCCCACTTCAGGGGCTTAGTTCTGATTATTCATTGTTGTGCGTTGGCTTGACCGCCTGCGAGTTTGCGTATGGTTTGGCGATAGGTTAGGTATGCGGAAACACCAGCTAACAGGTTGCCGATACAAGCGCCTAAGAGTAAACCTCGGATTCCATCCATTTGAGCGCCAACCCACAAGCACGGTAGGAAAAAGACAAACAAGCGCAGCGCTGAAATGGTGAGTGCGGTGTAAGATTTGCCTAATGCATTACAAAGAGAAACCATTAGCATACAAACCCCTAATGAACCCAAACTGATCGGCACTATCAGTAAATGCATTTCCAAGACTTGCTCCACTTGCACATCACTTGTCATCAATAATGCGAGTGGGTTTGCGACGGCAAATGTAATGGCAGCAATCAAAAGTTGGAAACCTAGAATGAATTTTACGGCAATGCTGACGAGCCTTTGGATATCTTCATAGTTCTTTGCTCCAAGTAAGCGTCCAACCATTGGAGGCATAGACATTGTCAGCGCCAAGACCGAAACGATAGCAAAGAACTCATAGCGTGAACCAAGCGCCCAAGCGGCGACTGCTGCGGTTCCAAAGCTTGCCAATAATTTTGTTGCTAGCATGGAAGACAACGGTGGCAGCAGTTGGCTAATCATCGCAGGGCCCATAATGTTACCGATAGATGCAACACTTTTGGCTACGTTAAGATCTTGCCATTGTGTCGTTGCCCAGTGATTCTTCTTCACGCGAGGAGCTACGACTAAAATACCAAACCCAAAAGCGACGATGGTTGCTATTGCCGCTCCGTTAATACCCAAGTCAAACGTGAAAATAAATAGCGGATCGAGTACAAGGTTCACGCCGCTGGTTATCATCATCATTGTGCCAGGTAACATTGTATTGCCATTAGCTCGGCAGATACTGTAGTAAAAATACAAAACCGCACCAGTCCATGAGCTTAATAACCACCAAGGCCAGTAACTGTCGATTATCGGCATAACAGATTCTGGAGCGCTTAATAGAGCTAAAATGGGGTAGCGCAAAAGCCAAATTAGCCCGCCAAAAATAGCGACACCAATTGAGCCGATCATCAATACCAATCCGCCAAGTTGTTTGGCATACCGACTTTCATTCGCCCCAAGAGCTTTAGAAATGACCGCTGTCGTTGCGATCCCTAGACCGACTTGAATGCCGATAATGACCATTTGCAAAGGCAGAGTGAAACCTTGAGCGGCTAACGGTAAAACGCCGAGCTGACCGATAAACGCGCTATCCACAAGCTGAAAGCTCATTAAAGACAGAACGCCAAAAAGCATTGGCCAGGTCATTGTAAATAATTGTTTTGCAAGCGTTGGTTGTGTACTTGTCGTAGTTGAAGACATAGAAAGCTGAATGCGTTAGGAATAAGAGTTAGATTGATTGTACACGGCGGTTAGTTTAGAGACAAAAATAAACCCCGAGGAAGATATTCTTGCTCGGGGTTCGAAAATCTAGCTTACGCGTTTATTTTTTGCCGCTAGTTTGCTTGTCTTCTTCAGTCAGCTCACGAATGCGACGGCTGATGTCACGACGTGCTTTAGAGATCTCAGCGCTTTTAATGATGTGGTCATCAACACGATCTTCATAGTCTGCTTTCATATTTTTGATGATTGCGACGATTTCATCGTGAGTCATTTCTGGTTTGATGTAGTCTAGAAGGTTTTCTAGAAGATCAACACGTTTACGGTTATCACGAACTTTCTTCTCGTTATCAAGAAGCTCACGTTTTAGTTTGTTTTTACGACGAGCTTGGTTAACGATTTCAAATACGCTACTCATAGTTCTCTTTCCTAATTTTATGAATATCTTCCTCGATTAAAGCACAACATCCAGTGGCATAACAGTCTTTAGATCAATAGCAATGCAGAGTTGAACATTTCTCAACCAATTGCGCTGTGTCCATATAATCGTGCTGCTTTCTTCGAGTTTTGGCCAACATCGTAGAATCCATCGATTCATTGTCATAACGTGGCCTTCACTATATTATCAACACCATTGAATGCAAAATGATGAACTTGATATGGACTCTGGTAACACTGCGGAGCAAGTAAATAGTCAAGATAATGAGCAAGTCACTCGCTCTGTGGCTGAAAAGTTAAAAACGGCGTATATCAACTCACGCGAGCAACTCGAAATCATCGAAGTTGAGCTTAATCGTTCAAAAATAATGATGGTCGACCAAGATGGCAATTTGACGAGAGTGCCGATTCTCTCGGAGCATTGATACCTGACCCTATTCGTAAGGGGTGTCAGGTCTTACGCTATGCTTTAGCCTGACACCAACACCTGAACCGCTAACGCTTCTTGCACTGCTGTGTGAATTTATGGCGTATGATTTCGAAGCGATTTAGGTACAAAGTCAAATGCAAAAATAATAAGGAAATGCATTATGAAAGTTGAGCTAACGGCAATTGAAGCACGAGTTATTGGTTGCTTGATCGAAAAAGAAGTCACTACCCCAGATCTTTACCCCCTCAGCCTAAACGCATTAACCAACGCGTGTAATCAAAAAAGCAACCGTGATCCCGTGATGTCACTCTCAGAGTCAGACGTACTCGATGCCGTTGATGCTCTTATTGAGCGCAGGCTCGTCAGTGACGAAAGTGCGTTCAACAGCCGCGTCAGCAAGTATCAACACCGTTTCTGTAATACGGAATTTGGTGATTTAAAGCTGACAGAGCAGGAGAAGGGCATTGTATGCTGTATGCTTTTGCGCGGTGCTCAAACACCTGGGGAAATTCGTACTCGTACTAATCGTCTCGCGACATTTCATGATGTAAAAGAAGTGGAAACGGTCCTTGAGCATTTAGCAAGCGAAGAGAAAGGACCATTAGTGGTCAAATTACCACGTGAGGCTGGTAAGCGGGAGTCGCGTTATATGCATTTGTTCTGTGGTGATGTTGATGCGTCCGAACTTGCAGCGCCTGTGTCTGCTGCAAGCTCGAGCTCCGATCGAGTAAGCCAGCTAGAGCTCGAAGTCGCTCAGCTGAAAGAAGAGCTGGATGAATTAAAAGCTAAGGTTGAGTCACTGCTTTCATGATGGAAAATACAACGCAGCGTTGGAGTGTCTACCTGATACGAAATAACCGCAACGCGTTGTATTGTGGTGTTACCAATGATGTTGAACGAAGATTCAATCAGCACCAAACCGGAAAAGGAGCGAAAGCTTTGAAGGGAAAAGGCCCTTTGGTATTGGAATGGTCATCGGATTTTGAGTCAAAGACGCTTGCCATGCGAGCAGAGTACTATATTAAGCAACTAACTAAAGCGAAAAAAGAGCTGCTCGTTATGTCAAAAGCAAATATTGTCGTCGACGAACATCAACAAATGATGTTAGAGATAGTGGCACTCTGATAAGCCCTTGCTACGCAAAGATACACGGAAACCGCCTATGTCACATTGGCGGTTTCTTTTTGTTTTTGGAGTACCATGTAGGAATAAACTGACGCATAATGGGCTGGTGTTCTGTTTACAGGTCCTGAGTATGAAAAGCGCGAAATGTCTCTACGTCATCGAGACAAAGGAAGCGACTCAATGTACTTTATTTGCATCCACTCAGACCAAGAACCAATTTACTATTGAAACAGGCACTAAGAGGAAGGTAGATTACAAGAGTATAGGATGACTCGGCTAGGTAATGAATAGAGCTGAATTAGGCTCATAAAAAAGCTAAAAGAGCAGTAGATGAAAAAAGCGTTAGTATTCTCCCTGATTTCAATGGCCGCTTTTGCGCCGAATGTGCAGGCCACCCAAGTTCTTAATGGGTATTGGGCATATCAAGAGTTTTTAGACCAGTTTCCACAACAGAAGCAGTTAACTAGTGCGTTGGCTGAAGTGGTAAGAGAAACCCCTGTACCCGTAGCAAAAGACAAAAAGCGTCCACTGAAAATTTCTGTTGTTTATCCAGGGCAGCAGATCTCTGATTATTGGATTCGAAACATCGATGCGTTTGAAAAACGCCTAGATAAGCTTGATATCGACTATCAACTAAATCAAGTGTTTACTCGTCCTAATGCAGATATAAAGCAGCAAAGTTTGTCTTTAATGGAGGCGCTGAAAAGCAACTCCGATTACTTGATCTTTACTCTAGATACCACAAGACATCGTAAGTTTGTTGAGCATGTCTTAGATTCAAAGAAAACCAAGTTAATTTTACAAAATATCACCACACCTGTTAGGGATTGGGAACATCATCAGCCGTTTCTTTATGTTGGTTTCGACCACGCAGAAGGAAGTCGTGAATTGGCCGTTGAGTTTGGCAAGCGTTTCCCTAAACATAGCCACTATAGTGTTCTCTACTTCTCAGAGGGCTACATTAGTGACATCAGAGGCAACACTTTTATCAACCAAGTGAACCGCGATAATCAATTTGAACTACAATCTGCTTACTACACCAAAGCAACAAAGCAATCTGGGTATGAAGCTGCAAAAGCCAGTTTGGAGAAGTATCCGGACGTTGACTTCATTTACGCGTGTTCTACCGATGTAGCATTAGGTGCTGTTGACGCTCTTAAAGAGTTAGGTCGTGATGATGTCATGATCAATGGTTGGGGCGGCGGTTCAGCAGAGTTAGAGGCGCTTTCTAAAGGGGAGTTAGACGTTACCGTTATGCGTATGAACGATGATACAGGTATTGCAATGGCTGAGGCCATTAAGTGGGATTTAGAAGGAAAGCCAGTTCCCACCGTTTACTCTGGTGATTTTGAAGTCGTTACCAAATCGGACTCTCCAGAAAGAATTGAAGCATTAAGAAAACGTGCATTTAGATACTCAGATAATTGATGACAACTACATCAAAAACAAGAAAGCGTCGCTCACTGTCGACGCTTATTACCAAAATAATTATTCTCGTACTTGCTCCGATCATTCTAGGCATCTTTGTTCAGAGTTATTACTTCTCGAAGCAGATTATTTGGCAGGAAGTCGACCGAACCAAGCAGCAGACCTCTGCCCTGATCCTGAACATTTTTGATAGCCATTTTGCAGCGATTCAGATTCATCACAACAGCAATTCGAAAAGTGATGTTGTATTGGATTTTTATACAGAACGTGATGAAGAGGCACTCAATTACTTTTTCATGAGTATTGACCAGAGTGATCCTTCCCATACACCGGAGTTTCGTTTCCTAACCGATCATCAAGGTATTATTTGGGACGATGGCAACGCGCATTTCTATGGCATCAACAACCTGATACTTAGCCGACTTGCCAGTCAAGTGACCTTTAGCAACAACTGGTATTATCTACCCTCACAGACCCCGATGGGAACTCGCCATCTGTTACTTCGTCGCGTACCCGTTTTACAACCTAAAACCGGTGAAGTGATGGGGTACTCTTACAATGTTGTTGTTTTAGATAATAACTTTGGGTTGATGGAAAGGCTAAAAAATGAAGGCAACGTCGACAATGTTGTGTTGGTCGCTAACAACACACCATTGGCAAGCTCATTAGTAGGAGATGAGGCTTATCAAATATTTGACGTACTCAAACGACGAGAGTCCCAGCACAAGCTTGACCAATTATTGATCATCAAAACCCCTATTGAGGTAAATGCCGCCGAGACTGACTTGTGCTTGCTTACTGTGCAAGACAATCAGAGCGTGGTGACATTGCAAATCCAACACCTGCTAGCAATGCTAGCCTCAGTTATCGGTATGGTCATGATTGCGCTAATGACTAAAGAATGGATCGAGAATCGAGTAGTTGAAGAGTTAGGATCCCTGATGGCATATACCCGCTCGGCTCGTGAAGAAAAAGGATTTGAGCGTTTTGAGGGGTCAGATATTGAGGAATTCGATCATATTGGTTCGACACTAGAAAACACTTTTGAAGAGCTTGAAGCACAAAAGCGCTCTTTCCGCGACCTGTTTAACTTTGCGTTATCACCTATTATGGTGTGGTCTGAATCGGGTGTGCTTGTCCAAATCAATCCGGCAGCACGCAAAGAGTTAGTCATGGAAAACGATGTTGAAACCATGCACCCAGTGTTCAAAGGTTTCAAAGAAAAGTTGATGCCACACCTTCGCATGGCGGCTCAGGGAGCTACGTTGACAGGCGTTAATGTGCCAATTGGAGATAAAGTATATCGCTGGAACTTATCGCCGATTCGAGTTGATGGAGATATTAGCGGTATTATTGTTCAAGGTCAGGATATTACCACGCTAATTGAGGCGGAAAAACAGAGTAACTTGGCGCGCAAAGAAGCAGAGAAATCTGCTCAAGCCCGTGCCGACTTTCTGGCTAAAATGAGCCATGAGATCCGAACGCCAATCAATGGAATTTTAGGGGTTGCTCAATTGCTAAAAGACTCTGTGGAAACAGAAGAGCAGAATAACCAAATTGACGTACTTCGACATAGTGGTGAGCACTTACTTGCTGTTTTGAATGATATTTTGGACTTTTCGAAGATTGAGCAGGGTAAGTTTAATATCCAAAAGCACCCGTTTTCTTTCACTGATACAATTCGAACGTTAGAAAACATTTATCGTCCTATTTGTGAAAGTAAAGGCGTCAACCTTGTCATTGAAAACAAAATAGATCCCAATGTTGAAATCTTTACTGACCAAGTTCGTCTGAACCAAATTTTATTCAACCTAGTCAGTAACTCAGTAAAGTTTACGCCCTCGGGTAGCGTGCGCTTGCATGCTGAACTTGAGCAGTTCTATGGCGCTGACAATAGCGTGCTGGTCGTGGAAATTACGGATACAGGTATCGGCATCGAGTCTGACAAACTCGACCAAATGTTCGAACCTTTTGTTCAAGAAGAAGCAACAACGACTCGAGAATACGGCGGCAGTGGCTTAGGGCTGACCATTGTGAAGAGCCTCGTCGACATGCTGGAAGGTGATGTTCAAGTCCGCAGTCAGAAAGGCTTAGGAACGACTTTTGTCATTACAATGCCAGTGAAAGATCGTGAGCGAGTACTCACCCCTCTTGATTCGAGTTTGCGAGTTAAGCCAGGTGAACTATTTGCAGAGAGTCTCAAAGTGTTGTTGGTAGAGGATAACCATACTAACGCATTCATTCTAAAAGCGTTTTGTAACAAGTACAAAATGCAGGTTGATTGGGCGAAAGATGGGTTAGAAGCAATGGAATTCTTAAAAGATCATACTTACGATTTGATACTGATGGACAACCAACTTCCGCATCTTGGTGGAATTGAAACGACCAAAGAGATCCGACAAAAGCTAAAACTAGGCACGCCAATTTATGCGTGTACTGCTGACACCGCGAAAGAAACCAGTGACGCCTTTATGGAATCGGGTGCGAATTACGTGCTTCTCAAGCCGATTAAAGAAAATGCGCTCCATGAAGCATTTGTGGATTTTAAGCAGCGGTTCTTAGTTGAGCGAACATAAGGAATTGGCTCACTACGAGATAACCCAATTATTCATTATCTGAAAAGCACAACACCATGACAGTGGGTTGTGCTTTTTTGTATCTGACCCTTTTACTCTTATACAAATCAGACTTTATTGGTCTCGACGTTTGTTGTGTACATCGCTGCATTTCAAGTTCAAACATAGTGTTGTGTTACTTAGATTTCTGCCCCTTCACTGACACACCCAACGTGATTTCAATCACAAAAAGATATTTACTTAGCGTGCTAACTATTTTATATTACTTAGCACGCTAAGTAATTGAGTAGATCTTATGATTCAAGACATCAACAGTTTGCGAGACCTTTCTCTGGCTGAAAAATTATCTCGTGTTGCTCGTTTGTGGAAAATGGTTGCAGATCGCGAGTTAGAGCCTTTAAACCTAACGTATCCGCGTTGGACTGCGTTATGGAAGCTTTATCGAATGGGTGACAACATCAGTCAGAAGCATTTGGCTGAAGCGCTTGAGATCGAGTTAGCGTCGTTGATGCGAACATTAAAATTATTAGAAGAGCAATCTCTGATCGTTCGCCATTGCTGTGAACACGATAAGCGAGCACGTATTGTTAGCCTCACAGAAGAGGGGAAAACCCTACTAAAGCAAATGGAGGCTCGAATTCTTCAAGTTCGAAGCAAGCTCCTAACGGACATCAACGACCAGGAACTTCAGCAGCTTTCATTGATTCTTGATCAGATTGCTCACAATGCGCTTGATTCACTTAGCGAATAAGTCAGAAAACCGAATAAAAAGAGAAGTAAACGCCTATGACTCCAGATCAAAAATTCGCACGTTGGATCAAATATTCTTGCGTCGCGTTTGTCCTTGTCTTTGCCTATTTTCTAGTTGCAGATCTCGCCATGCCGTTGACGCCTCAGGCAATGGCAACGCGTGTGGTAACTAAAGTGGCCCCCCGTGTGAGTGGGCAGATTACGCATCTTTATGTTGCCAACAACCAAGAAATAAGCCAAGGCGATCTACTATTTCAGATTGATCCCCAGCCTTATCAGCTCGCCGTAGAAAAGGCTCAACTTAACCTTGAGCGTGTGATTCAAAACAACGAACAACTTGATGCTTCTATTGCTGCGGCAAAAGCAGACGTTGAAGCGAGCAAAATCGTGGCGGAACAAAAAGTTCGCGAAGCAAAACGTCTTAATACTCTGTTTCACCGTAATGGTACTTCGCAACAGCAGCGCGATGACGCACAGAGCAGTGCAACGGCAGCTAAAGCGAACTTACTGGCCGCACGTGCTCGTTTAAAAGAGTTGGAAGTAAACCGCGGTGATTTAGGCGCAACGAATGTGAATATCCGCGTGGCGCAAAACCAGCTAAAACAAGCGGAACTTAATCTGTCTTACACTCAAGTCTCGGCGGAACATGATGGCGTTGTCGCTAACTTGCAGCTGGAGACGGGGGCCTATGCGGCAGCTGGTACACCTCTTGTCGCTTTAGTCTCCGATGACGTGGATATCATTGCCGACTTTCGTGAAAAGAGTTTACGACACTTTAATCAGAACAGCCGTGCGTTAGTGGCTTTTGATAGCTTACCTGGTGATGTATTTGAAGCTCGTATTACGAGTGTGGATGCCGGGGTCAGCTCGGGTCAATTCGATGCGGATGGTCGCTTAGCAACACCAACTGACTCAAACCGTTGGGTGAGAGACGCGCAGCGCTTACGTTTACATTTAGCTATCGATGAACCTCAGCAGCGCGCATTTCCAGCAGGGGCACGAGCAACCGTGCAGTTGTTGCCAGAAAACTCATTATCTGGTTGGTTAGCGAGGTGCCAGATCCAATTCTTGAGTCTTCTTCATTATATTTATTAACGAGGAGGCGATATGAAGTTATGGGACCACCCCATGTCGGAAAACGACTTCCGTCAGTGTTTGCGCATTGCAACTGGTGCGACCATTGGTTTCACTTTATGTAAAGTATTTGGTTGGAACTATGGCGTATTCTTTACTGTAACCCCGATGCTGTTACTTGGAATGGTGCCAGTCATGAGTCTACATGCCGCACGACAACTGATTTTTTCAGCGGTTGTGTGTGGATTAGAAGTTGGTGTGCTTGGTGGGTTATTTGGTGGGCACCCAGGCATGATGACAATCATTGCATTCGGGTTGTTCCTGTATAAATTCGCCTGTATGTCAAAAGGGAGCTTATTCTTATTTGGAGCGAACAGCGTACTGAGCTTAAGCATCATGCTGCACTTTGCGAGTTATCCAACCACTGACTTAAATGACCTAATCTTTAGCAATCTGCAAGCGAATGTTATTTCAGTGATCGTTGCTTATGTGGTGACATTTTTGATTCCCGATGCGGAACCTCGTCAGCCACCAGCGAAACCGTCGCAGCCTAAACAGAGTCATCGCATGCGTCATGAAGCCCTTATGGGGGCGAGTATCGCTACAATGTCTTTCCTTGTATTCCAGCTATTTGACCTCAGTGACTCTATGTCTGCTCAGGCGACAACCTTACTTTTATTGTTTCCTATGCATTGGAACGGTGCTTTAGGGTATGCGCGAAAAAGAGCAATGGGGACCTTGATGGGGGTGACCTTTGGTATTGTAGGACAACTTGTATTATACGATTGGTCGGATACCTTATTGTTTATCGTTCCATTGCTTTGGATTGGGGCTATGATGTTCAGTTATATGCACGTGAAAGAGTCTAGCGGTTCGGGAGCCGGATTTGGCGGCTTAACCACGTTAGGTATTCTTTTCGGCCAATACCTTACTCCGGATGGTGACTTAATGTTCAGTGCGCTGTATCGCGTGAGCAGTATTTTGTTTGCTATTGTTGCGACGCTGCTTGTGACCTATACGGTTCACAGAATACTCAACAGCTTTGAGGCGACGCGCTTTAGCGAGCAGTAAGTTCAGACGTTACTGGTTAGAAAGGATTGCTCCAGTAACTCTGTTTTTAGTTCGTGAGTCATCTCAATGGAACTAGCAAACTTAATTCCAACTACCCATCCCTTCACCAATTTCTTAATGTTGGCAATGACACATCGATTTTCTTCTCCGATATAGTGGCTTAACGGGCATTCGATGGTAACACTCTCACCCACGTTGAATTCGGGCTCAATCAAGGTTGATATACCAACACCTGCTAGAGAGAAATCGATAAGGCTACCGTCGTAGACATTCCCTGCATGAATAACGTTACAGTCCATTTGCAACTTGTAACGCTCATGTTCCCGAACTGGTTTGGTTGCAAATGTTCCTGGAATGCGGATAAACAAAAGGGGGGATGGTCGAACGGTCGTCGTCAGCACGCTGGACTTAAACGCAATGACATGGCCTAACTCCGTATCTGATACACCACGCACGATGACATCGGCGTTGGGGAGTTTTCTCATCACTTGCTCTTCAAGCAAACGCATTGGTATATCAAGAATCAAATAAGCATTTTCTTTCATCCCAAGATAGGTGGTGGAATACGTATATTGATCCTTAGGCCCAAATTCGAAATTAGTAGAAAGTTTCATTCCCGGTTTGAGAAACCTATGCAGTTCATCTTTAGTATGAGTGGCTGGCATCACATTGGCGTTTTAATTTTTAGTTAAGCTGAGGCTATCAAAACGCCATTTTGTTATTCAAGATAGTAAGGCATAAGTTTTTGTAAAATCATCGCTATCTGTGAAGTGGTGGGCGATAAGTTTGGTTCATTCCACCTTTCATAAAGATTTGGCTTGCCACAATACTGCCGCATGTGACCAACATCAGCGCTAACCAAGTGAGAGAATCTGGTTGTTCACCAAAAATTGGAACGGCAAGAAGTGTCGCGACGACTGGAGTTAATGAACCAAAAGCAGCGCTGGCTTCGGCACCGATGATCCTAATTGCATAAATGAAAGTGAAAGAAGCGATTAAACCTGCGCCAACACCTTGTAGCATCGCGTGGCCAAATAACTCCTCCCATGGCCACTGGCTGAACGGTGTTACCACCAAATAACTGTCTACCCACCCGAAACCAACGGCGATGATGAGCAGAGCCAAAGACGCGATTGCAACGAATCCTGCACAGACGTGTGCATTAAGATTGGCGACACGAGCGCTGATGGTGAAAGCAGCCCACATGATGCTGCCAGTTAGAAACAGGATATGCCCTTGCAACTGAGACCAGTTGTACTCTGCGCCGCTATTCGAAAGAAGAAAAACAAAAATGCCTAACAACACCGTAGAAAGCCCGATTAAGCGGTGAGCACTCAGCGACTGTTGATAACAAAGTACCGCGATAGCAGAAACAAACAATGGCAAAGTGCCAGGTACTAATGCACTGCCGTGCGCCACGGGAGCGAAATGCATAGCCGTTCCGACGACCAGAAGATAGGGAAGGCCGCTTCCAACCACAACACTAACCAGGTAGCGTTTAGGCACGACGCGCAGCGACTGTTTATGCTTAATCACAAATGGTAATAAAATTATACTTGGGATTAGAAAGCGAACTAACGCGATATCGGCTGGCTGCAAGGCAGAAATTGCGCCCCCTTTTAAAGAAATAAAGAAACCAGACCAAAGCAGTAAGGTCGTTAATATAGCTGCGTATCCCAAGATCATTATCGAAATGTCCATTTGTAAATGATGTGTTAATTGTTGAATAAAACTCTTGCCAAAGGGAGGCAAAGTTTGACGTAATTAGGCTTGATGTTGGTGATAAATTGCGTATAAATGTTAATTATTAGTGATTAAAGGCACGGAAGAATAAATGGATAAAATTGACAGGCAACTTATCAACCTAATGCAGAAGGATGCCACTTTGACAACTGCAGAACTTGCTGACCAAGTAGGGCTATCGGCATCACCTTGTGCAAGGCGCATTAAGCGTTTGGAGCAGGAAGGTGTAATTAGTGGTTATCGAGCTATTGTGTCCAGAGACACCGTAGGCATCGCGATGACTGTATTTGTTGAAGTGAGTTTAAATAACCACCAAGCTTCTTCGATTGATGAGTTTGAACATGCCGTTGTTGAGATGGATGAAGTGATCTCATGCCATGTCGTATCAGGGGCCTATGATTACCTGTTAGAGGTGGTCAGTAAAGATCTCGCTGGTTATGAAACATTTACTAGAAAGTTACAGCGATTAGAAAATGTGAAAGATATTCATACCCACCTGGCGATTAGACAAGTGAAAGGAAATGGCAGTTTGCCGATTTATGCATAAGAAAGATGAAATTTTTCGATAGACTTAAGATTGCCCACTATCATCGAAAGCGATATAGACAGTTTGGTAAAGACAGAGCCCGAACTCTGGGATGGGCAGATAAGCATAGTCAGATCAGCCGTTTTGAGGCGTTGTGCCGAGGGTTAACGTTAGACGGTTCAAGTATTTTAGATATTGGGTGCGGCTACGGAGACTTGTTAGCGTTTATCGAACTTATGGGGGGGCTTCCTCAAAGCTATATTGGCATTGATCAGCAAAAACAGTTTATCTCTGAAGCCAGAAAACGAGATTTTCGTACGCAAAGTAAGTTTATATGTGGCGACTTTTCAACGTTGGTATTGCCTCGTTGCGACTTTGTTTTTGCTTCCGGATCATTGAACTATCAATCCACCAACCCAAATCACACCATTGAAATGATTGAGAAAATGTACCGAGCGACAGAGAAAGGTTGTGTGTTTAACTTGTTGGATGAATCCAAACTACCCAGCATGAAAATGTTAGCGTCGCACAATAAAGAAGGTGTCTTTCGCTATTGTCGGTTGCTGTGTCCGAATACACGATTGATTGAGGGGTACTCCGAGCACGACTTTACGATTGCCATGATCAAAAAAGCGGAGTCCGTTTCCTGACTCCGCCTTATAAATTCTTAAGCCTTATTAGTTTTTGTATTGTGAGATTTCACAGTTACCTGTGTATCTATCAACCTTGAATGAGAAAGCGGCTGAATGGTATTCCCTCCCATCACTCCATATTGTTTCTCCGAAGATTTTACACAGATCCAAATCACTGATTGAACCGAACTCTTTTACGTGCCTAACTACTGACAAAAACTTGGCTTTGGTAGCATTAGGACATTCCCTGTTACTTAATCGATTGATAACCATGTTTGTAGCATCATCTCCAGCCAAATGTGACTTTTTATTAAATTTTATTAATGGCTAAACTAACCAAAAAATGTCCATAAGTAAAGCATTAATGTGACGTATGTCTCTATAAATTGATTGTCTTGGTCATGGTTTAGTCAAGTTTGTCAAAGGGAACAATCCCATTATTTACATTTGATATCATTCACGACTAAGGAAAGATAAAAAGCACGAATAACGTCCAATATTGGAGTGAAAAACCAACATCGTCTATTCAAAACTGGCTCTGTTTTTACTTCGAAACATCTTGAGCGTATTGAAGCGCTCGAGCTTCTTTATCATAGACTTGTGACAGAGTTTGATATTGTGAAGAGAGGCGCTTGTAATCTTCAGCAAGTTCCAAAGCGTTGGTGTTATACCATTCCGCAGTTATTTGATTGGCTGTTTTGTTTGACTCGCGGCACTTCTGGGCCAGTATCTCCCACCCATTTGCTGACCATTGGGATTGTGTGCTCAATTTAAGCAGCTGATTCGCTTTAGTTGTGAGCTCTTCTTTGTATTGAATCGATGCTTTTAATTGCGCTTTGAACACATTTTGGTTCGACTTGGCACGCCAAAGTCGCACGAGCTCATGCAGTGAAAAGGTTTCGGACAATAACTGACGCTGTTTATGTTCGGTCAAAAGTGTATTGAATACCTCAACATGCTGATTGTAATTGGACTCTAAACGATTGAATTGGGTAAGATTGTCATTCCACGACGATGGGTTACATTGAATATTGGCGTGCCCCGTTATCGGGAACAGAAGAAATAGTAGTATCCAATTGAGTCTGTTGATCATTATTGCTCGCGTTAGTTGACCTGCTCTTTTGAGTATATACCCAAATTTCTACGACATGCGTGCTGCTGGTGGGATAAGAATAAAGAATGAAAAGGAAAAGGGCATGAAGAAAATTCTCGTCGCATTGATTGTCATGCTGTTGCTCGGCGGAGCGGGGGCTGGATACTATTTCTTCTTTATGCAGAAAGATGAACCTGAAGCACCAAAGGCTACACAAGTCGAGCAATCGTCACTGCAAAAAGAAACATCCAAACCGATTCTGGATTTAGAAGCCGTTCCCCCGGAAGTTACCGAGTACTACGTTATTGAGCGTCGTGTCAATGTTTACAACAAGCCTAACCCTAATGCTTTAGTTGTCGATACGCTCTATAAGGGAGAAAAAGTATCGGTGTTAGAAAAAGTAGATGGGTGGTACCGAATCTCCGGCTATCTTGTCTATGAAGAGGGTGGAGAAGAAAAAGCCGAATGGTTGAATGCTGAAGGGTTATCGGATGCAGAGCCAGTTATTAAAGAGCAAGAGCGCTTAGAGATATTGGATGAATACCTACAGAAGTCGGATGATTTAAAAGTTCACTTGGATATTTTCCGTAAGAAAACACAGCAATTGTTAGACGATGAAACCTGTGATCCGAGTGATTTTGAGGAGCTCGGAGGCTGGGTTCGTTCTGTGACGTTCAAAAAGCGCAACGTTTACTTCATCTATTGTGGCGGTTTGGAGCAAGAGAACAAGATCTACTTAGATGTTGATAAGGGCGATATTTTTTATCGATAACTCACCACCAATTACACTAGTTTTCTAAAGACGTTTTGATAAATGCAATAACGATGCAAACCTGAAATCAGAGATTTATAACTTTTTAGTTGTGAACCATAATCAATAGGAATACTATCAACGAGTCAAGTGACCTAACTTGGCTCTTTGTGTTTTTAGTGAGTTCCTATGCCTTGGATTTACCTTAGAAAGTTGATTTTGCTGCTATTTGCAATGGTATTGCTACCAGTGCATGTATCTGCTGCGCAAATCGACCACAAGGCTCACGTACCGCACTTTTCTAAGCTACAACCTTTTGTAGCCGTAAGTGTATCGCCAAACTCTTCCGTCGATTTTTCTGAAGTTTCAGAAGAAAGCTCTCAATCTCCAGTATCTGAAGGCCATGCAAGTCTCGATTCCGTTGCTTTGTTTAACTCTCAGCGCTGGACGTCTTACTTACGGGAAGGGTTTGATGACGAGCACGTAGATTTTGTCGGCGATCTCACTACTCCGTTTTACGCTGATGCGGGTTACGCATACAGCTTGATGGACATTAACTGGCGTCACAACCAGTCCACATTTTATCATTTCACAAGCGATCATCGCATTTCTGGTTGGAAAGAGACCAATGCCATGTACGTCGCACTCAATAGTCAGTTTTCTGCCTAAACACCATCTATTTGCACCATTGTGCACTCTTAGCACGACGATTGTATTCGACAGGACGTGAGCGTTCTGAGCATTTCATACCCTGAATTTATTCTGGGAGCATCTGTCGTGTGTTAAGCCTTATTATTAAAAGCTTCACTTCATTGTGAAGGGATGATGTTTACATGAAAAAAACACCAAAGCAGCAAAAGAACAGAAAGCTGATGAATCACTACTCAGCTTGGAAATATGTCGTATTAATCACGACAGTCATTATTTTAACCCTAAGTGCTATACCAACTTGGTTTGGTGAACAGCCTTCTATCCAGTTGACGTTTGCGGATCAAAACAACAGCGAAATGTCGGTTGTTCATCTGAATCAACTGCTAAAAACCAACCATATTTCAGCCGACAAAATCATCGAAAAAGACGGCAAAACAACCATTGTATTCGATGGTGAAGATGCGCAAAGTAAAGCTCGTGCGTTGTTAAACAAAGAGCTAAATAAAGACGACAGCATCACTTTCTCATACGTATCGGTTGCGCCAGAATGGTTAAATGAGATGGGCTTTAGCCCAATTAAGCTCGGTCTTGACCTTCGTGGTGGCGTTCAGTTCTTGTTGAATGTTGATGTGAATAAAGCGTTTGAAGAACAACGTGATGCGTTGATTGATGAAATCAAAGCGAATCTGCGTGATCAACGTGTTCGTGGTGTGCAAGTTCGAGCAGAAAGCGGCAACCGAATTACGGTAAACAGTGACAGCGAGCAAGCATTGTCGGAAGTAAACAAGTTCTTGCGTCAAAACTACCCGGGCTGGATTTCAAAAAGTTCATCTCGTGGCTTTGTGCTTGAACCGAGTGAACAAAATATCCAAGAATTTCAATCGTCGACTCTTCAACAAAACCTGAAGATCATGCGTGGTCGTATTGAAGAACTTGGTATCACAGAAGCACTAGTGCAACGCCAAGGTAAAGAGAGCATTCGAATTGAGCTCCCTGGTGTACAAGATCCTGCTCAAGCGAAAAACGTTATTGGTGCAACAGCAAGCTTGGCGTTTTATGAAGTGAAAGATGCGAGCCAAGCACACAGCAGCCAAGATCTTGTTCTTCAAGATAATGACGGTCGTACTGTGATTTTGGCAAAACGACCAATTCTAACGGGCGAGCACATCGTGAACGCTCGTGCTGGTGTCGACAAAATGGGCATGTCAGAGGTAAATATTTCTCTTGACCACGCTGGTGGTAAGAAAATGAGTGACTTCTCAGCAACTCACATCGGCAAGCCAATGGCGACCGTTTACCGAGAGTACAAAACAAACGATCGCGGTGTAACTGAGCGTAGTGAGCGCGTTATCAGCGTCGCAACTATTCAATCTCAACTTGGTAGCCAGTTCCGTATTACTGGTGCAGGTAGCATGGACGATGCACAGCAGTTAGCGCTATTACTTCGAGCGGGTTCACTAACTGCGCCGGTTACTATTGTGGAAGAGCGAACAATCGGTGCTTCTCTGGGTGCAGAAAACATTGAAAACGGTTTTGCAGCACTGGCTTTAGGTATGGGTTTAACACTGACCTTTATGGCACTTTGGTACCGCCGCTTAGGTTGGGTAGCAAACGTGGCGCTTTGTGCCAACATGCTTTGTTTGCTTGGCTTAATCGCCTTGTTACCAGGAGCGGTTCTAACGCTTCCGGGTATTGCCGGTTTAGTGTTAACCGTCGGTATGGCAGTGGACACCAACGTTATTATTTTCGAACGTATTAAGGACAAAATGCGTGAAGGTCGCAGCTTCGCTCAAGCGATTGACCTTGGCTTTGACAGCGCATTCTCGACCATCCTTGATGCCAACATTACTACCATGATCACCGCCGTGATTTTGTACGCCATCGGTAATGGCCCAATCCAAGGCTTTGCCTTAACACTCGGATTAGGTTTGTTAACCAGTATGTTTACAGGCGTATTTGCCTCTCGAGCAATGATCAATTTAATTTGGGGCCGCGATGCCCGTCGTGATGTGAGGGTTTAATCATGGTCGAAATGCTAAAACAAAATATTCGTAAAATTCGCTACTTTACTACGCTAGTTTCCATCATTTTAACGGTGATCGCGATCGTCGCTCTAGGCTTTAAAGGGTTGAACCTAGGTTTGGACTTCACTGGCGGTATGGTGACAGAAGTAAAGGTAGATAAGCAGCTAACTAACCATGATCTGCTTGACGTTCTGCAACCAAAGCTTGGTGAATCTGCGTCAGTGACACGCTCTGGTGAAGATGGCCGTTGGGTGATTCGTTACTCTGCGCCGGAAGATGGACAAACGTTGCCAAGTGTAGAAGAGGTGTTGAAGCCAATCTCTCACCAAGTTGATGTTGTCAGCAACAGTATAGTTGGCGCTCAAGTTGGCCAAGACTTGTTTGAACAAGGTGGCTTAGCATTGTTGATTTGTGTGTTGAGTATTCTCGGTTACTTGTGTTTCCGTTTTGAGTGGCGTTTGGCCAGTGGTTCACTGTTTGCTTTGGCCCATGATGTGATCTTAGTGCTTGGTTTCTTTGCAATTACTCAAATGGAGTTCAACTTAACCGTTTTTGCAGCGGTGTTAGCAATTTTAGGTTACTCATTGAATGACTCGATCATCATTGCAGACCGAATCCGTGAGCTGTTGATTGCGAAACAGAGTTGGAAAACAGAAGACATCAATGATCAAGCTGTTATCGCGACGTTTTCACGCACTATGGTGACATCTGGTACGACATTGATCACTGTTGGTGCATTATGGATTATGGGAGGAGCGCCTTTGGCTGGTTTCTCAACCGCCATGTTTATTGGCGTTCTGTCGGGTACATGGTCTTCGATTTCGATTGGTACTGTGCTGCCGGAGTGGTTGAAACTGGAGCCGAAACATTATCTGCCTGTTGAGATCGACGCTGCGCCATAGCATCGTTCTTTTAAGGTAAAAGTGCTTGCGCCACTCATCTTGAGTGGCGCTTTTTTGTGCTTATTTCACGCGCATCAAGCGATGTTTCACAAGTCCCAAATCGAACTCTAAGACTTGTGAGCGCTTCATTGCTTCGACTTTATTCAACATCGACTCTTGGTAGCCTTTCTTCTTCATCCACTGAAGAGGTACAGAGAAAGCATCTTCATTAACGACATAAGACTCGCCTTTATGCTCACCGCTATAGACGTTCACAACCCAAACTCGGGCTTGAAAGTCCAATACTTCACCCATGACTTTAGCGATTTTATTCAGAATATTTTTCATTGTTTCCAGTTTGCCTTAGCTTAGTAGCAACCAGACACCAACTCCCATCATTAAAGTGCCTGCGATACGGTTCATTAGGCGTACATTCTTAGACTGACCTAATACGTGTTTCAACCCTTTACCACCAGTAGCGTACAGAGACATGCAAATGAACTCAAACAGTAAAATAATGGAGACAAGTATGATCAGTTGCGGTGCAAGTGCTGCGTTTTGGTCTATAAAAGGCGGTAAAAGAGAAATCATAAATGCCCAGCCTTTTGGGTTTGCGATTGCGGTAACGAAGCCTTGCATGATAAGTGCGATATTGTCACTCTTTGGTGTTTCTAAGTTGTCGACATTAATCGCAAGTTTCCCTCGCGACCGCCACATTTCAACTCCAAGATAGAGTAAATAACCGCCACCAATGAACTTTAACGCGATAAACATCCAAGGATAATTGAGCATAATCGCAGCGATACCTAACACCGCAGAGACTGACACCAGCGCGACACCGAGAAGTTCTCCTATCATCATCCATAACGTGCGACGATAACCGATACTCATACCTAACGTTAGGGCGAGAGTCATGCACATACCAGGCGTGATTGAGACAAAAAAGAAAGTAGGGATGAACATACTGAGCAATGCAAGATTCATATCTGTTGATGATTTAGTGATTAAAGAGAAGCCACAAAGATAGTGCAAAGTGGAAAAGGATGCTACTACAAAGCGAACGATTACTTTCGCTAGTAGCTAGTTGATGTTCTTCGAATATATAAATTTAAAATGAAATTATATTTTAATCTATGCGTCATAATAGTGCGTATTGCACCAATATGAGACAAGCTCTTATATCATTTTTAGATTAAATATATTTAATTTATTATATTTTATCGGTATTAATCATCACTGTATTAAAATAATCGAATTGATAACTAAATTATCATTAAATGCAGTAATTAAATGATATGTTTGATAATTATTTTTACTGATAATTGAATTATTATTCTAATCTCAAGTTTGTTGTAATCATATAGGCTTAAAATTCAGATCTTAAATCATGACATAATGTAACGTCTACCATTCTGTATGTAAGTGCATGATATTTAATAATTATGTTTCTATTTCTGTTGGTGTGGCTTTTGTGGAAGTGTGATTTAAAACAATGACTTATGTAAAATTAACCATTTTATAACATTTCACGGGTAATGAGATCTAAATCAATCTTATGCAATTGGGTGAGTTTTTTATTTGAAATGTAATATTTCTAGGTTAACTTAAAATAAAGGCAGCACGGGATTGGTTGTCAAAAGAATAAATAAACACGTCAGTTGGTGAACTATTTCATCAGTGTATTAAGTTTGCTTTTTAAATGCCGTTAAGAATGGAGTCTTCAATGAAGAAAGTCGCTTTGATCACTGGATCAAAAGGCGGAATTGGTTCTGCTATTTCCTCTCAATTAGTCAATGACGGTTACCGTGTAATCGCTACTTATTTCACAGGTAACTACGAATGTGCGCTGGAGTGGTTCAACAGCAAAGGGTTTACCAAAGATCAGGTTCGCCTTTTTGAGTTGGATGTAACAAACACGACAGAGTGTGCAGAGAAATTGGCGCAATTGCTTGGGGAGGAAGGAACCATTGATGTTGTTGTCAACAACGCAGGAATCACACGTGATGGCGTGTTTAAAAGGATGACTGCGCAAGCTTGGAATGATGTCATTAATACCAACCTCAATAGTTTATTCAACGTTACGCAACCCCTCTTTGCTGCAATGTGCGAAAAAGGCGGTGGTCGTGTCATCAATATCTCTTCAGTCAATGGTCTTAAAGGGCAGTTTGGTCAAGCAAACTACTCGGCGGCGAAAGCTGGGATGATCGGTTTCTCTAAAGCCTTAGCATACGAAGGTGCTCGCTCGGGTGTGACAGTTAATGTTATCGCTCCGGGTTATACGGGTACGCCAATGGTTGAGCAAATGAAGCCAGAAGTGCTGGAATCCATCACGAACCAAATTCCAATGAAACGTCTTGCGACACCAGAAGAAATTGCAGCATCAGTGAGCTTCTTGGTCAGCGATGCGGGCGCCTACATCACCGGAGAGACTTTGTCGGTGAACGGCGGCCTATACATGCACTAAGGAGAGAAGATGATGGAAAAAGTATTTATCGTAGCGGCGAAGCGTACTCCAATTGGTGCTTTTGGTGGCAGCCTGAAAAATACTTCTGCTGGCGATCTGGCAGCAGTAGCGATTAAAGGCGCGTTGGAAGCGGCAAGGTTGCCTGGCGACAAGGTTGACGAAGTGATTGTTGGCAACGTTGTTGGTGCAGGTCAAGGAATGGGTGTTGGCCGCCAAGCGGCACTGTTTGCGGGGATTCCTGAATCTATTCCTGCATATGGCGTAAACATGGTTTGCGGTAGTGGCATGAAAACGGTCATGGATGCCGTGTCCCATATCCGTAGTGGCGATGCTGAGATCGTTGTTGCAGCGGGTGTTGAAGTCATGTCTCAGATTCCGTTTGCTGCACCAAGCAGCATTCGTGATGGCAACAAAATGGGCAATCTGGAACTGAAAGATCTGCTCGTAGCGGACGGTTTAACCGATGTTTACAACCAATATCACATGGGTGTGACGGCAGAAAACGTAGCAAAACAAATCGGCTTAACTCGCCAGCAGCAAGACGAATACGCGCTGTCTAGCCAACAGAAAGCGGTAGCCGCTATCGAAGCTGGCAAATTTCAAGACGAAATTGTGCCAGTGGAAGTAAAGCAACGCCGTGAAACCGTGATGTTTGATACGGATGAATACCCAAAAGCGAACGCGACAATGGAAGCCTTAAGCAAGCTACGTCCTGCTTTTGACCGCGAAGGCACTGTGACTGCGGGTAATGCATCAGGCATTAACGATGGCGCGAGTGCGATTATCGTGGCGTCTGAAAGCGCAGTTAAAGCGCATGGATTAACGCCGCTTGCTGAGATCGTAAGCTATGCGCAATCGGGTCTTGATCCGAAGATCATGGGCCTAGGTCCTGTTGAGTCGGTCAATAAAGCACTCGAAAAAGCGGAACTCACAGTAAATGACATCGACGTTTACGAGTTAAACGAAGCATTTGCAGCGCAAGCACTTGGCGTGATTCATCAGTTGGCGGAAACAAACCAAGTTCCAGTTAACGCGATTCAAGATAAAGCGAACTTTAACGGTGGTGCTATCGCGCTAGGACACCCGCTTGGTGCATCTGGAAACCGAATCTTAGTCACGCTGGTTCACGAGCTTCATAAACAAAATGGTCAATATGGCGTTGCTTCACTTTGTGTGGGCGGCGGCATGGGCACGGCTGTGGTTGTAAAGACAGTTAAGTAATTATTTAAACGGACATTTTTAATTCTTTCTCTAGGAGACAAACCATGTACACAGATTTCTTCAAAACATTTAGCGATCAAACTGAAAAAAATCTAGAACCTTACTTGAAGTTCAACAAGCTAGTGACAAAAAACGTAGAAGTGTTGACCGAGCTTCAATTGAACGCCATTCGCACATACAGTGAAGTGGGTCTAAACCAGATGAAAGCAGCGACAGAAATCAAAGACGTAACGTCATTGACTGCTTTCAACAGTCAGCAACTAAGCGTACTTACTAAACTTTCTCAACAAATGATGGATGACAGCAACAAGCTTCAAGCGATTGCAAAAGAGTTCAAAGAAGACGTTGAGAAAATGACTTCGGAAAATCTAAAGACTGTTACTCCAGCGTAATTTGTCCGATTCTCGCCGCCCCTAGATTTGGGCGGCGTTGTTTTTTCCGAATATAGGAGTAAGACTATGTTTCAACACTTCTTTTCGGACTATCTTGTGAAGCTTCAGGAAACCAATCATCAGTGGTGGCATGATTTCGAAGTGAACAAGGCAGTCGTGAACTCTCCTTTAAACAAGGCCATGCAAGAAGTGAACTTTGAGGATACTGCCAAACTGTTCGAACAAGCTGCGAATCAGCCTGCTGCGATTTTAAAGCTGCAAGCACAGTGGTGGGAACAGCAGCTGCAAATTTGGCAGAATGTTGCATTGGCAGGGAACCAAGCACAAATCGTCGAAGCTGAAAAAGGGGATAAGCGTTTCTCAAACGAAGCGTGGCAAAATGAAGCCATGTATAGCTTCATCAAACAATCCTACCTTTTATTTAGTAAGACCTATCTGGACACCATCGAGTCTTTGGAAGGCTTAGATGAAAAGACGAAAGAACGTATTATTTTTTTCTCTCGCCAAGCCATTAACGCCCTTTCTCCTTCCAACTTCATCGCCACTAACCCAGAGCTTTTGAAGCTGACACTTGAGCAAAACGGTCAAAACTTACTGGCAGGCTTAGAGCAGTTGAAAGAAGACGTTGAGTCGAGCGCAGACATTTTAAAAATTCGTATGACGAATAACAATGCATTCCGCGTGGGCGATGACGTTGCGACGACACAGGGCAATGTGGTTTTTCAAAACGAATTGTTTGAGTTGATTCAATATCGACCTCTAACAGAGAAAGTGAATGCGACGCCGCTGCTCATCGTCCCACCTTTCATCAATAAATACTACATCCTTGATTTAACAGCAAAGAACTCAATGGTTCGATGGTTGTTAGAGCAGGGGCACAGTGTATTTATGATGTCTTGGCGTAACCCAGGCAAGGCACAAGCGCACATAGAGTTTGGTGACTACGTGACAGAAGGCGTAGTGAAAGCCGTCGCTGCAATTGAAGATATAACAGGACAAGAGCAAATCAATGCGGCTGGTTATTGCATTGGTGGTACTGTTTTAGCAAGCACGGTTGCGTACTACGCTGCAAAACGTATGAAGAAGCGCATTAAGTCTGCCACTTTCTTCACCACATTGCTCGACTTCTCTCAACCAGGTGAAGTCGGCGCGTATATCAATGACACCATTGTTAGTGCAATTGAAGCGCAAAATAACGCAAAAGGGTATATGGACGGCCGTTCCTTAAGCGTGACGTTTAGTTTACTGCGTGAAAACAGCTTGTACTGGAACTACTACGTCGACAATTACTTGAAGGGTAACAGTCCGGTTGATTTCGACTTGTTGTACTGGAATAGCGATAGCACCAACGTCAGCGCTGCATCTCACAATTTCTTGCTTCGCGAGCTCTATTTAGAGAACAAGCTGGTGCAAGATAAAGGCGTCAAAATTGGTGGAGTGTGGATTGATCTAAATAAGATCAAAATTCCTAGCTATTTTGTGTCAACGAAAGAAGACCATATTGCGTTATGGCAGGGAACTTACCGTGGTGCGCTGAACACAGGTGGCAACAAAACGTTTGTCCTCGGTGAGTCTGGTCATATTGCGGGCATCGTGAACCCGCCAGCTAAAAATAAGTATGGTTATTGGTTGAACGATAATTTGGATGACTCTGCTGATGAGTGGTTGAATAACGCGGAACACAAAGAGGGATCGTGGTGGACACACTGGAACGAGTGGTTACTCCAATTCAACCCTAAAGAGCAAGTTGAGCCTTTCCCTATTGGCTCAGAAAACCATCCGGTTATTGATGAAGCGCCAGGACAATACGTCAAACAGGTTCTGCCAGTAAAAGAATCTTAAACAACTCCCTATAGCAGTAAATCTTAGCGGCCTTTATGGTCGCTTTTTTTATGTATGATTGCTTGTTTATTTATTGTTGGCAGTACCATTGAGCAATAAATAAAAAGCGCCGAGCATTTGCTCGGCGCTCAGTGTCAACAAATAGGCTAGTTGACGAGTAGAGATGCGTTACGTTACACCTCTTTATCCTTACCAAATGACAGCAGCCAGAGAGAGATTGCTGCTACCGCCACAAAGCCGGAAAGAATAATCACTGGCATAGCACTGTAGCCAAGGATATGCCAAATTACAGATTCTAATGTACTCATGGTAAGTCTCCTTAGTGCCAGCCTTCAACGCCGCTCATGTCTGGTAGTTTGTGCGCAATACCTTTGTGACAGTCTACACATGTTTTCTCGCCTGAAGCGAGAGCGGTGGAGTGTTGTTCTGCCGCACGTGATCCTTGCTGAGAGTAATCCATGAAATCAAACTCATGACAGTTACGACATTCAAGAGAGTCATTCTTCTTCATACGTGCCCACTCTCGCTCTGCGAGGTGTCCACGACGCTCTTGGAACTTCTCTGGCGTATCGATCGTCTTCGTTACGAAGTGTGCAAATAGCTCTTTAGATGCCTGTACTTTACGAACGATCTTATCCGTCCATTCATGAGGAACGTGACAGTCTGAACAAATCGCACGAACACCAGATCGGTTGGAGTAGTGAATTGTTTCTTGAATTTCAGCAACGATCGGCGCGTGACAGCCAGAACAGAATTCTTCTGTGTTGGTTGCTTCCATACCTGTGTTGAATGCGCCCCAAAATAGAAGGCCACCAGCGAAGCCTAGAAATAAAACCACACCAGCGGCAGCTTTACTCGGGCTCGACAGTCTCTTCCAAAACGCTTTAAGTATTTTCATAAGTAACCTCTTAGTACTCGCGTTTCAATTACTGAAGCGAATCGACTGCCTTAAACTCGTTTTCCACTAGTGGTTTTGCATCCGTTTGTGGAACGTGACATTGCAAACAGAAGTAACGACGAGGAGACATATCTGCCAGTACCGCATCTTCTCTGTTTACATAGTGCGTTACGCTAATTTTAGTCGCACCTGACTCTTTTGCATTTTTCCAGCTATGACATGCAAGACACTTGTTAGCATTTAACGAAATTTCGTAGTGACGAATGCTGTGTGGGATCAACGGTGGTTGATAAACATAGCTGTCTTCAACGATTTGATCTTTAGGGAAGTCTTTGAACTCGTCTGCTGGACGCGTATCTTCCAATTGAGACATTCCACGTAAAGATTCTAGACCACCAATACCACCAGGATTATCCAACTCAGCTTGCGCAATGCCTGTCACTAACGCACCTACAGATAAAACTGCGACAAGTAATTTTTTCATCATTTCATCTCCGCCTTTATGGCTTAAATTCTTTATTAGGCCGCCATAATGACGGCCGTAGCATTCAGTATCTGAAGGTTAAGCAATCTTAGTGATTTTGACTGGGCACTTCTTAAAGTCTGTCTGTTTAGACAGTGGATCAGTCGCATCTAGGATAAGCTTGTTAATCAAAATACGTGCATCAAAGAACGGTACGAATACCAAACCTTTTGGCGGACGGTTACGACCGCGAGTTTCAACACGAACGCGTACTTCACCGCGTTTGTTTGCCATGAGTACTTCTTCACCACGACGAACATTGCGTGCTTTTGCGTCTTCTGGGTGCATGTAACACACTGCGTCTGGTACTGCTTTGTATAATTCAGGTACACGACGAGTCATGGTGCCTGTGTGCCAATGCTCAAGAACACGACCAGTACATAACCACATATCAAATTCATCGTTCGGTACTTCTGGTGGCGCTTCGTATGGCGCGGAAATGATCTTCGCTTTGCCATCAGCATTGCCGTAGAAGTCCCAACCAGAACCTTCTTTTGCGTATGGGTCTGAACCTTCTTTAAAGCGCCACTGTGTTTCTTTACCATCAACAACAGGCCAACGTAGACCACGTACTTGATGGTAGCGGTCGTATGGAGCCAAATCATGCCCGTGACCACGGCCAAATGTTGCATATTCCTCAAACAGACCCTTTTGGACATAGAAACCGAAGTGGTGAGCATCGTCATTCAGTTCACGAGCTTCTTCGATAGGGAATTTGTCGACGTTACCATTGCGGTAAAGTACGTCGTACATTGTTTTACCACGGTATTGAGGCGCTTTCGCTAGAAGCTCTTCAGGCCACACTTCTTCCATTTTGAAGCGTTTCGAGAACTCCATTAGTTGCCAAAGGTCCGATTTTGCTTGACCGACTGTGCCCACTTGTTGGTACCAAGCTTGGGTACGACGCTCTGCGTTACCGTAAGCACCTTCTTTTTCAATCCACATTGCGGTAGGAAGAATAAGGTCTGCTGCTTGTGCTGTTGCTGTCGGGTATGGGTCAGACACAACGATGAAGTTTTCTGGGTTGCGGTAACCTGGAAGACGTTCTGTGTTGATGTT
Organism: Vibrio sp. Vb1755; assembly: GCF_033338635.1. Taxonomy (NCBI): domain Bacteria; kingdom Pseudomonadati; phylum Pseudomonadota; class Gammaproteobacteria; order Vibrionales; family Vibrionaceae; genus Vibrio; species Vibrio sp. Vb1755. The sequence continues at coordinate 353,867 of NZ_JAWOTA010000001.1, forward strand.
TGGACCGGCTTGCATGTTGTTGTTACATTGAACCCAGTAACAGTTCAGAACGCCGTCATTCAGCATACGGTCTTGCAATACGGCGTGGAAGCCAGGTTTTGGTGGAATCGTACCTTCTGGCAGTTTCCAGATGTCTTCTGCAATCTTACGGTGTTTAGGGTTAGCAACCACCATGTCCGCTGGCAGGCGGTGAGCAAACGTACCAACCTCACGAGCGGTACCACATGCTGATGGTTGGCCCGTTAGTGAGAATGGGCTGTTCCCCGGGGTCGAGATCTTACCGGTTAGTAGGTGGATGTTGTAAACCAAGTTATTCATCCATACACCACGAGTATGCTGGTTCATACCCATCGTCCATAGAGACATCACTTTCGTGTTTGGATCCGCGTATTGCTTCGCAAGCTCGATAAGCTTCTCTTTCTCAACACCAGAGATTTCAGATGCTTTTTCTACTGTGTATGGCGCTACTGATTTCTTGTACTCTTCGAATGAGATAGAAGTGAGTTTGCCAGAGTTCGGGTTCTTCGCTGCTTTTTGTAGCGGATCATCGTCACGTAGACCGTAGCCGATGTCAGTGTCTGCTTGAGTGAAGTTCGTGTGTTTGTTCACGAAGTCCCAGTTTACTGCATCGTTTTCGATGATGTAGTTTGCGATGAAGTTAGCAATTGCAAGGTCAGACTGAGGATTGAAAATGTAGCCGTGGTCTGCCAACTCAAATGAACGATGGTAGTAAGTAGAAAGCACGTTCACTTTAACGTGAGGGTGGCTTAGGCGGCGGTCAGTAATGCGAGTCCATAGAACCGGGTGCATCTCTGCCATGTTTGAGCCCCAAAGAACGAAAGCGTCTGCGTTCTCGAAGTCATCGTAACAACCCATTGGCTCATCGATACCGAATGCGCGCATGAAACCTACAACGGCAGAAGCCATACAGTGACGAGCGTTTGGATCAATGTTGTTTGATCGGAAGCCTGCTTTCATTAACTTTGACGCAGCGTAGCCTTCCATTACTGTCCATTGGCCTGAGCCAAACATACCTACGCTTGTTGGGCCTTTTTTCTCGAGGGAAGCTTTCCATTTCTCAGCCATGATGTCGAAAGCGTCATCCCAAGAGATAGGTGTAAATTCACCATCTTTGTGGAATTTGCCATCTTTCATTCGTAGCATCGGTTGAGTTAGACGGTCTTGACCGTACATGATCTTAGAAAGGAAGTAACCTTTGATGCAGTTCAGACCTTTGTTTACTGGTGCTTCTGGGTCACCCTGTGTTGCTACCACTTTGCCGTTTTGAGTGCCAACAAGAACAGAACAGCCTGTACCACAGAAACGACAAGGTGCTTTGTCCCATGTGATTTTGGTTTGATCAGAGCTTGCAATCAGGTTGGCTGCAGATGCTGGTAGTGTCACACCTGCGACAGCAGCAGCTGATGCAGCCGCGTTTGCTTTCACAAACGCACGTCTTGTCATTTTCATACTTCACCCTCGATTTGGGAATGTTGTGTTCCAGTGTCTTCTTCATCCGTTTCTTCAAGCCCAGTTTCGATTTGGTGATAAACCAATACCGTGCTTAAGACGTTCGGTAAATTATTAATGGCATCGATAGTGTCTGTGATGAAACCTTGGTTCTCAGTTTCAAGTACGACGATAATCTTGCCTTCAGGACTGTCACCATAGATTTCCGCATTTTCGTGTGCTTCTATCTTTTGTTTGATTTCGTCCAAATGTTCCGGCAGCACATGTACTACCAAACTTGAAATATGCACTTCATTTAGTGACATATAGCTCTCTCATTTATTTTTATTGCCTTTGGCCGACGACATTCGGCTTAGGCTGTTGTATTGCTCACATTGATGGATGAAGTCGGGCACACTGAAACACAGGCGCCGCAGCCGTTACACTCATCAAGGTCTAAATTGGGTTGTGCTACTTTCCCCAGTTCTAATTTGAACTGAATTGCCATCGGGTCGCACATATCCCCACAGCTTCGGCATTCGACATTTTGTTTTGCTAAGCAGTTATCGTTGATACTTGCTTTTGCTTGCCAAGGTTGTTCTGTTTCTGGCAAGAAAAGGGGCTCAGGACAGGCGTTTGCACATTGATAGCAAAATGTGCATTCATCGATGGAAAAATCGACCGAGGGGAATCCGCCATCACTTTTGGTTATAATCTTTGTTTCACAGGCCTCAATGCATTTACCGCAGCGAGTGCAATCGTCCGTAAACTGTTGCGGTTTAGTTAACCAAGGCAAACGTACGGCGTTGTCGGGGTGCGCTTTTCTTGCAAAGAGTCTTCTTCTGGAAAGGTCTACCACTTAGTCACCTCGAAACTTGGAACCCAAACTAAGCATAGTCCACAATTTTCATTAATAAACTGTCATTTAAACTAACGAAATTGTAGTTTTTGACATATTTGTATAAATACCTCTTAGGGGGTAAATGGTATGCAATATTGTTTTGGATCAATAAATTCCGTCGCAGGTGATCACATATTGATAAAGTTGAAAGGTAATGGGTTCATTGCACGTACAAATAGGATTGTTAATGGGCGAGGAACTCAGATTGTTTAAAAATGTGAAAAAGTCGGTGACGCGCACGATTGCGTCCGCGATGCTTCTTATTTTGCTGCTCTCAGTCGCTACGACTGGTTTTGCGATTTTTACGTTAGCGTCCAGTTTGAACGATGCTGAAGCCGTCAATGTTGCTGGCTCGATGCGAATGCAAAGCTACCGTCTGGCGAATGATATTCAGGTTAAATCTGTTGACTATTCTTCACATATTGACGCATTTGAACATTCGATATATTCACCTTCAATGAAAGCGCTTCAGCATTGGTCTGTGCCAGAAGACATCACTCACGATTACTACCGTCTTATTATCAGATGGCATGAACTCAAGGCGGTGCTTAGAGGAGACAACCCGGCAGAATATCAACTCCTAGTGGCCGGTTTTGTTGAACAAATCGATGAGTTTGTATTTAAGCTACAAAGCTTTTCGGAGCAAAAACTGATTAACTTAGCCTGGATCGGCGGGTTAGGGTTGGGTGGCATTCTTTGTGTCAGTATGTTTGTCGTTCATTTTGTGCGCCTCGAAGTTGTTCGGCCTCTGCGTGCTTTAGTTTTTGCTAGCGAGCAAATTAAAAATCGCTCATTTAATATATCGCTCAATGTATCTAGCGATAATGAAATGGGAATACTGACTCGAACCTTTAATCGGATGGCGACAGACCTTGGTAAGTTGTACCGAGGATTAGAACAAGCGGTTGATGAGAAAACACGTAAATTGCAGCATGCCAACCAGTCTTTAGAGGTGCTGTATGACTCGTCAAAAGAACTCACGGCGTCGCGTATTAATCAAGACAATTTCCAGGCGATTTTGCAGCATATCGTCAGTCTTGAGGGCATTAAAGCGGTCAAACTTGAAATCGAGCAGCTGGGAGAACCGAGCTGGATATTGATGGAAGGAGAAGAATGCTGCCAAGATTGTGATGAAGATTGCCACGGTAAAGCCCTGATGCTAGATGGTGAGCACTTGGGCTATTTATATTGGAAAGCAGGGTTACCTTGTCCGAACGAGGCTCTTATTGACAACTTCGTGCAGATTTTATCACGCGCCGTGTATTACAATCGGGCGCAGCGCCAAGCAGAACAAATTCTGCTGATGGAAGAGCGAGCCACTATTGCTCGGGAGTTGCATGATTCATTGGCTCAAGCACTCTCTTACTTGAAAATTCAGGTCGCTTTGTTGAAGAGAAGCGTAAAGAACTTGCCTGACGAAAAGGCGATCGCGCAGGCTAATCAAGTTATTGCCGAGCTAGATACGGGCTTATCTGCCGCTTATACGCAGTTACGCGAGTTACTGACGACGTTTCGTCTTACGATTAAAGAGGGCAGTTTTGGCCAAGCATTGCAAGACATGGTTGAAACGCTCAGTGAACAAACTGCTGCGGACATTACGCTAAAAAATAGACTTTCATCAACTGAACTGGATGCACATCAGCAGGTTCATTTACTACAGTTGATAAGAGAAGCGGCAATTAATGCTATCAAACATGCGCAAGCAGATAATATTCACATTCAATGTCTCGATAATGATGGAAAAGTCACAGTAACCGTTAGCGACGATGGAATAGGCTTTGAACATCAAGACGAAAAATTAAATCATTACGGTATGAGTATCATGCAAGAGCGGGCCGCTAGACTGCATGCCGATCTTCACATCGAAGCATCGATAAACAAAGGTTGTACCGTAAAATTAGAATTCCAACATAGTAAGGAAGTAAACAGTGACAGTGTGTAAAGTAATGCTGGTGGATGATCATCCACTCATGCGAAGAGGTATCCACCAGCTTTTAAGCTTTGAGCCTGAGTTTGAGGTCATTGCAGAAGCAAGTAATGGCGCGGATGCAGTAGCGAAAGCGCATGAGCTGGAACTGGATCTTGTACTTCTTGATCTTAATATGAAAGGCATGTCTGGCCTTGATACTTTGCAAGCACTGCGTGCAGATGGCTGTGAAGCCAGAATTGTCATTCTAACCGTTTCGGATAGCCCAGCAGATATAGAAGCAATAGTTCGAAGTGGTGCCGATGGCTATTTATTGAAAGACACTGAGCCTGATGAGTTGGTTGAGTTGCTAAAACAAGCACATCAAGGGGACAAGGCATACAGCCAAGAAGTTTCTAAGTATTTGAGTGAACGTTCAGAGCAAGAGGACGTGTTTGATACACTGACCGATCGTGAATCGCAGATCTTAAGAGAGGTGGCAAGAGGTTTCCGCAACAAGCAAATTGCCGATCGTCTTTTTATCTCTGAGTCTACGGTTAAAGTACATATGAAGAGTTTACTTAAAAAGCTACAAGTTCCTTCTCGTACTGCAGCAACCGTCCTTTATCTTGAGCGCTTTGGCGACATCAAATAACATTGTTGGATTTGAATCTGTAATAATAAATAAAATCAACCAGTTATATTGATTCTGACGAATAAAAAAACCGCCTGTTAGGCGGTTTTTTTACTTGTCTGGGCGAATAGAGTACAAGTCACTGTTGTGCTTACCACACTCCAAATAGTACTGATAAGCCACTTTTTTGCTTTCAGCAATGACTCTCATGCAGTGCATTTTCCCCTGTTCAAAATATCGAATCTCATATTCTACACTGGTATCAAGTTGCTCAGCGGCTGCCATACTTCGCCTCCATAAACCATCCAAAAAACATCCATGCAAATTATATGCCGTTATAGGGAGCGTCGTTCGGTACGTTTTTTAGCCGATAATTGCGCTCTAACTCACTTTTTTGCGGATAGCTGTGATCAAAAAGTTAATTTCAAACTCTATATATTATTAAGGTGGCAATCAATATTTGTCACACTGGTGTAAGTTTGCCGCAATACTAAGTGATACAGGTTGAGTATAGAACTTAATCAACAGAAAAGGGAATACGAATAAGTGACTAAATTAAAGGATGTATCTAATAATGCGCTTCGTTATGGCCTTCTATTTTGTTTCGTATTTCTGCTTGCCGGTTGTGCGAAAAAGTTTTTATACAGCAATATCGATTGGTTCGTGCTCGATTACTTAGAGGACTATGTCTCGTTGCAAGGGGAACAAGAAGTCCTAGTGGAAGAGCGCTTATTATTGTTGGCAGACTGGCACAAGAAAGAGGAGTTACCATTATATATCGAACATTTAAAAGACCTTGAGAGATTAAAAGCGAGCGATATCACCTTAAATTACTTACAAAAAAATCGAGATAGAATGCGAGCGCATTACGATAGAGTGGTCAGCAAAGCAGCACCAGATCTTTTTGCGTTAAGTTTGCAATTAACGAAAGAGCAAGAACGCGAGTTTTTGAGTAATGTACAAGAACATTATCAAGAGCGAAACGCAAAATATGCCGATAAGACAGAAGACGAAGTGCGTGAAATTATTCTGGATAACACTGAAGAGTGGATGGAAGAATGGCTGGGGAATCTATCAGGAAATCAGCGTCAATTAGCTCAAAGATTTTCTCAGCAAGTTATTTTAAACAGCCCTTTATGGAGAGATTATCGAGCCACGGTATATCAAGAGCTCGAATACTTGTTCGACAACAAATCTAATGTTGTGACTTATCAAGATATATTTATGCGACTCTTGTTCGAGCCAGAGAGTTATTATAGTGAGCAGCTTTCTCTGAATATTGACTCTAACTTTGCATTGGTTGATCAACTGACATTAGATGTTTCTCGTTCGATGACCGATAAGCAATGGCGTCATTTTCGTGAAAAGGTTAAAGAGTGGCGAGTATTGGCTGAGGAACTTTTAGATTAAATTCATGCTTCAATGAGCGAAAGCAAAGCGCAAAAGCCTTTCTTATCAAAAAATGATTCAAAGCAAATTCTTATTGAGCTAAGAGCGTAACATAGCGTGAGGTTTGATGAGGCAACGTCAGCTTATCAATGCGTGATAAGGCCTCATCGTACAAAACAATGAGAATAAATATGAAACATTTAGTTGAAAGATTTCTTCGATACGTCACGTTTGATACCCAATCCAATCCACATGTGACGCTTTGCCCAAGTTCACCTGGTCAGCTTGTGTTTGCTGAGTTACTTAAAAAAGAGATGATCGAGCTTGGTTTAAGTGACGTGACTTTGGATAAAAATGGCTACTTGATGGCTAAACTGCCAGCCAATGTTGATTATGAGGTTCCTCCTATCGGCTTCATTGCCCATATGGATACCGCGCCGGATGCATCTGGCAAAAACGTAAAGCCGCAATTCATCGAAGATTACCAGGGTGGCGATATTGCATTAGGGTTGGGGGATGAAGTGTTATCTCCCGTGCAATACCCAGATTTACATCACCTACATGGCCACAATCTTATTACTACCGATGGCACTACATTACTTGGCGCGGATAACAAAGCCGGTATCGCAGAGATTCTTTCCGCGGTAGCTCTGCTACTGGAAAACCCAGACATTCCACACGGCGACATTTGTATCGGCTTTACTCCGGATGAAGAAATCGGTCGTGGTGCAGATTTGTTTGATGTTAAAAAATTTGGCGCGAAATGGGCATACACTATAGATGGTGGCCCGCAAGGTGAATTGGAATACGAAAACTTTAATGCAGCAAACGCTGATGTAATTTTTCATGGTGTTAGCGTTCATCCAGGTACTGCAAAAGGCAAAATGGTCAATGCGATGAACTTGGCTGCGAAATTTCAAGTTCAAATGCCCCAAGATCAAACTCCGGAAACAACCGAAGGTTACGAAGGGTTCTTCCATCTAAAATCGGCAGAAATGGGCGTTGCACGAAGCGAGCTAGGTTACATTATTAGAGACTTTGACCGTCAAAGACTTGAGGATCGAAAAGCCTTTATGCAGAAACTCGTCGATGAAATGAACACGGGTTTACGCCATGGTTCTGTAGAGCTAAAAATAAAAGACAGCTATTACAATATGAGAGAAATGGTTGAGCCTTACCCTCATATCATTGAGCTGGCAAAGCAAGCGATGGAAGCGTGTGATGTGGAACCGATTATAAAACCTATTCGTGGTGGTACAGATGGTGCTCGTTTATCTTTTATGGGTTTGCCGTGCCCGAATATCTTCACCGGTGGTTTTAACTTCCACGGAATTCATGAGTTTATTTCTGTTGAAATGATGGAAAAATCAGTACTCGTTATTGTCAAAATTGCTGAGCTCACAGCGAAAAAACACAGTTAAAAGACTACGTCGAGACCTCTTGCAGATTTAATAACAAAATAGCCCAGATCTTCCTGGGCTATTTAACTATTAAGATGGAATACTAGCGCACGTCTTTGTCTTCAATTTCAATGTCTTCTAGTGGTAACCAGTCGACTTTCACACCCGCTTGATCGAACATATCTTGACTGACTTGGATTTTATCTCCCCAGCGAGATAAAAAGTCTTCAGACTGCTCAGGGCAGTGTACGTGTGAGATCCCTGTTTGAATGATCTTTGCCGCGCAGTTAGGGCAAGGAAAATGCGTTACCCAAATATCACATCCGTCTAAGTCACGTTTTGAGAACAAAATTGCGTTCTCTTCCGCGTGCAGTGTTTTAAGGTATTTCAACTCGCGCTCATCGGTGTCGACACTGTCAGAAACACCATGCGGATAGCCATTAAATCCAACAGATACAATGCGATTCTGTTTAGTAATAACGGCACCGACTTGTGTTGATGGGTCCTTACTCCAAGACGCCACTAGTTCTGCCATCTGGTAAAAGCGTTTCGCCCATTTAGAAATCATAGTCATCCTCTCTGTCGAAGGCGTTGAATTAATTGAATGATAACCCATTTATATTAAAAAAATAGTCAAAATCGGGGTCTTGAGTATGAAGGCGTCACTTTTTACCTTTTTAGCCACAAAACGTTCTTATCTTGAGCACTGAATCTCACTTTACGCCCGAATACAATACTCCCGTTAGTGTTTCCACGCACACGCTAAAATTCGCGATCTCCTAAGGCGTATATTAAATGTTTATGATTGAGTTGTATGTATATTGCTCATTGAATACCACTGTTAACTAAATTACTTTATTTTCCTTTTGTTTCTCATGTTTACATTTAGAAACACCTTGGGCGCTTTTCAGTGAAGTTTTCAGTGGCAGCAAGGAGTAAGGTTGATAGGAATTCAACAATATCCTGTTCTATAAAGACGGTAAATACATGCAAAAGAAACCACTTGTCGCACTAATGGCGGCTACAGCAATCCTCGCTGGATGCGGGGAAGCTAATAATGCCCAAACGAAAGGTCAAGCGCCTCTCGTAGTGACTCAGGATGTCACGGTTATCGACTACCAACCGAGCAAGTCTTATATCGGTCGCATTGAAGCAGTAGAAGATACCAATATTACCGCGCAGATTTCTGGCTACTTAAAAGCTCGTCACTTTGAAGAGGGGCAAATGGTAGAAAAAGGGCAGCTCCTTTACTCTATCGAGCCATCTTCTTTTGAAGCCCAAGTCGCGAGTGCTAAAGCCGCATTTGCACAAGCTAAAGCGGCGCTAAAAAAAGCCGAATTAGATCATACTCGAGGTAAAAACTTGTTGCCTCGCGGTAGTATCTCTCAATCTGAGTTTGATGCTTTAACAGCTGCACTTCTTGGTGCGAGAGCAGAGCTAGAAGCGGCAAATGCTCAACTTAAACTTGCTGAAGTTAACCTTTCCTATACTCAAATCCGAGCACCTTTTAGCGGACGTATTAGTGATACCAAAGTGAGTACGGGTGATCTGGTTTCTCCGTCATCTGGCGTGCTGACAACTCTGGTGAGTTTAGATCCAGTTCATACCTCATTTAGTGTGAGTGAGCGTGAGCGTTTAGCTATGGGTATGGATCAAGTAAAAGGTGATGGCTCGGCTGAATCAAACCGCGTTGAAGTTCAGCTTGAACTGGAAAATGGACAGTTTTTTGAGCATCTTGGTAAGCTTGATTTCTTAGGTAATCGTATTGACACCAAAACGGGTACGATTGCTATGCGCGCGCTAGTGCCAAACCCAGAGCAGAAGTTACTTCCGGGTCAACACATCAAAGTGAACTTGAGAGATAAGAACACGAAAGACGTTATTGTTATCCCACGACGTGCCGTACAGACTGACTTAGAAGGTGACTTTGTGATGGTGATGGCTGAGGGAAGTGTGGCAGAGCGTCGTAACGTCGAGCTTGGCCCTCAGGTTGAACAAGGCATTATCATTCGAGAAGGGCTCGATCAGGAAGATACGGTTATTACACAAGGCCTACAACGTGTGCGTAATGGTGTAGAAGTGCGCCTTCAAGCACCTGCTGAAGATAAGCAGTAGGGGGCACTATGTTAAGTCGTTTCTTTATTCAGAGACCTAAATTCGCGCTGGTTATTTCGATCATATTAACGCTAGCCGGCGCGATCTCACTGGCGATTTTGCCAGTGGCTGAGTATCCACAGATAAGCCCGCCATCAGTAAGCGTTTCGGCTTACTACACTGGCGCGAGTGCGGAAGTTGTCGAGCAGGCCATTGCGGACCCCATAGAGACCTCAGTCAACGGCGTTGAGGATATGATATACATGTCTTCAAAGAGCGCGAACGATGGCTCTTACAGCCTAAACGTCACGTTCGATGTTGGCACCGATCCAGATATGGCGCAAGTTAACGTGCAAAACCGCGTGTCACAGATTGAGTCAAAACTGCCTCAAGAAGTTCGCATGGTTGGTGTGACGGTGAAAAAGCGTTCACCTGACTTGCTGATGGTACTTAACTTCTATTCACCTGATGGCAAATACGATGATCAGTTCTTGATTAACTACATTAACTTGAATGTAAAAGATCAGTTGGCTCGTGCGAAAGGTATCAGTGAAGTTAACGTGATTGGTGGTGGCGAATACGCAATGCGTGTTTGGTTAGATCCTGAAAAAATGGCCAACCTTAAGCTAACCACGTCAGACGTATACGCCGCTTTGGCTGAACAGAACGTTCAAGTTGCGGCAGGGCGTGTAGGTGCAGCACCATACAACAATCCGCAAGAAGTTCAGTTTAACCTTGTGACCAAAGGTCGCTTGGAAAGCGTGAGTGAGTTTGAGAACGTAGTCCTTCGAGCTAATCCCAATGGCTCTACGGTTTATCTGAAAGATGTTGCTCGCGTTGAACTAGGCAAAAAGTTCTACGATGGTAACGGTAAGTTCCGTGGCCAGGACGCGTCAATCGTTGCGTTGTCTCTTCAATCGGATGCGAATGCGTTAGAAAGTGGTCAGGCCGTCATGGAGCTCCTTGAAGGCTTGAGCAAAAACTTCCCAGAGGGAATGGAATACGAGACCAGCTACGATACAACCGTGTTCGTATCTGAATCGATCAAAGGGGTAGTAAAAACACTGATTGAAGCGATTCTATTGGTGATTGCTGTAACTTACTTGTTCTTGGGTAGTGCGCGTGCAACGTTGATTCCTGTTGTCGCGATCCCCGTTTCTCTGATTGGTACGTTTGCCATCATGCAGGCAACGGGCTTCACCATTAATACGGTTACTTTGTTTGGCTTGATCCTTGCGATTGGTATCGTGGTGGACGATGCGATTCTGGTTATCGAAAACGTCGATACTACCATGGCGAAAGACCCAAGCATTTCACCGCGTAAAGCGACGTTGCTAGCGATGAAAGAAGTAACGGGACCAATCATCACGTCGACCTTGGTTCTACTTGCGGTATTCATACCCGTCGCCATGCTGCCAGGTATCACCGGTATCATGTATCGCCAGTTCGCTTTGACCATCTGTATTTCGGTTGTGATTTCATCCATCAATGCATTGACGCTGTCTCCAGCACTTTGTTCTCTGGTATTGAAGCAGGGTGGGGGCAATACCGCTAACTGGTTCCAGGCTTTCAACAGAGGCTTAGAGCGCATCACTACGCGTTATGGCCAGATCGCTGGTTTCTTGGTGAAGAAGTCTTTACTGCTCGTGACGTTCTTTATAGTTGCTATCGCAGCGGTCACTTTCTTTGCGAAAACCACCTCTACAGCGTTTGTTCCTCAAGAAGATAAAGGCATTTTGCTGGTTAACGTACAGCTACCAGATTCAGCCTCTTTATCACGTACTGAAGAAGTCACCAATGATTTAATGAAAATGATCGGTGAAGAGCCTGGTGTGGATGGTGTGACGGTTGCGAACGGTTACTCGTTTATGACAGGCGCAGCAGCATCAAACGGTGCTTCTGTATTTATCAAATTGCATGACTGGGATACTCGTAACTCGCTGCAAGGAGAGCACGCTGCTAATGCTATCGCGGCACGTATTAACGGGCGAGCGGCGACAGAGTTACCTCAAGCGGTTGTTTTTGCGATGGGACCACCGGCGGTTCCAGGTATGGGCGCTGCGTCTGGTTTTGAGTTTGTGCTTGAAGACACGCTAGGGCGAAGTCGTACCGACTTGTCGATGGTCATGGGAGAAATGATCCAAGCGGCTAACCAAGCGCCTGAAATTGCCTACACGTTTAGCACGTTCCGCGCGAATGTTCCGCACTACTACGTTGATATCGATCGTGAGAAAGCGCAGCAATTAGGTATTTCGCTGTCGTCTATTTTCCAAACCTTGCAAGGCAACTTAGGTTCGCTTTATGTGAATGACTTCACCATGTTTGGTAAGAACTTCCGCGTAACCATGCAAGCTGATAGCCAGCACCGTAGCAGCATGGAAGATCTAGAGCGTTTCCATGTTCGTTCTTCGAACGGTGATATGGTTCCGTTAAGTACGCTAGTGAGCTACGAGCAAGTGTTTGAGCCTGATGTGGCATGGCGTTACAACATGTACCGCAGTGCTATCATTCAAGGCCAACCAGCTCCGGGTTACTCTAGTGGTGATGCGATTGCCGCAATGGAACGCGTTGCTGCTGAAGTTCTTCCGCAAGGGTACACGTATGAATGGACAGGTATGGCTTATCAGGAAGTGCTTGCGGGCAACCAAGCCATTTATGCGTTTGCGCTGGCTTTGATATTCATTTACTTGTTTATGGTGGCTCAGTATGAGAGTTGGAGTATTCCACTGGCTATTATTTTGGTGGTCCCAGTAGCAACGTTAGGTTCCTTCCTTGCGTTGAATCTAACTGGCACGCCGCTTAACTTGTATGCCCAAATTGGTCTTGTCTTGCTCATAGCCTTGGCGGCGAAAAACGCAATTTTGATTGTGGAGTTCGCCAAGCAAGAGCGTGAAGAAAAAGATGCTGATATCGATAGTGCAGCGGTTAAAGGAGGCACGTTACGTTTCCGCGCTGTGAATATGACATCTTGGTCATTTATCCTGGGTATCTTCCCGCTTATCTTTGCCGCTGGTGCGGGGCACGTGAGTCAAAACTCACTCGGCGTGTCGCTGATTGGTGGTCTATTGTGTGTGCTTCTAGCAGGTACATTCTTGATCCCAGGCTTCTACGCCCTGGTGCAAAGGCAGCGTGAGAAAGTTCATGGCGGCAACACCAAGCTGGTTCCTCTTGATGATGAATAATCACATCCGAAGTGCGCAGTAAGCACGAAGTGACAATTGAAAAAAAGCCCGAAGCGATGATTGCCTCGGGCTTTCTATTTTGAAAAGGGTTATTTTAGCGCAGTTTTGAATTGTGCAACGGCTTCATCCATATCATGAGCTTGAGCAGAGACAGAGTTCACTTCGTGCAAGCATTCCTGAGCGGATTGCATGTTATTCTCAGATATTGCGTTTAGCTCGGTGATTGAACCGCTAACTTGGTTCATAACGATACCTTGTTCTTCAATTGCTGAAGCTATGCGCTCCGAATTACCTTGAATTGAATGCATGTCAGTGATGATCTGCTGTAGGCTAGAATCCAGTTTTTCAGAAGCATTAAGTGTTTGTTGCCCTTGATCGTTACATTGATCAATATCAGCAACAACTGTAGACATTTGAGTTTGAATGTCTGCAACGACCCGCGTGATTTCCTCTGTGGATTGATGAGTTCGGCTAGCTAGGGCGCGTACTTCATCGGCGACAACTGCAAACCCGCGGCCTTGTTCGCCTGCTCGCGCGGCTTCAATTGCTGCGTTGAGAGCTAGTAGGTTGGTTTGCTCTGCTATTTCTTGGATGATGTTCACGGCACCACCAATTTTATCTACATGCTGATTCAGCGAGCCAATCGACTGCTGGCTGTTTGATAAAATCGTGGTTAGTTGACCGATGTTGGTTACCGTCGCCTCAACAACTCCTCGACCTTGTTCGGCATTATTCGCTGCCTGATGTACGCCTTCTACCGCAACTGATGTGCTTTCAGAGATTTCACCTATTGTGGCAACCATTTGCTGAACTGCCGTCGCCATTGATGCAGTGTGGTCAGTTTGAGTGTGGAATTGCTCCATAACGCCTTCTAACTCACGATGCATATTATCGGTACTTGCAGTGAGTTGCGCCGATTTTTCTTGGGTACTACTAATTAGATGCTCAAGCTTATCCAATAGGTCATTGAGGTGATGACTGATATCAAATAGCTCGTCTTGACCTTTCAAATCAGATCGAAGTCCCATATTGTTCGTTTCGCTGATACTTCGAATGGTGCCAAGTAAGCTATTCACTCGCGTATTGATTGAACGTGAAATTTGCCAAATCAATGCGAAAATAACGACTAAGATCAGAGCTGTAATGACCTGCTTTATGGTCGACATTTGTTCATCACGTTGTGCGGCAGCAGAGCTAAGGGCTGTGGAAAAGGTTTCAAATTGCTCTTCTACGGCATGAGATAATGCGCGAGTTTCACCGAGTAGGCCTTTGTCATAAGCAACCCCAACAACTTGCTTTTGGGCCGCCAATTGCTTACCTGTTTTGATAAGCTCAGGAGCATATTGCCCCTCAAGCAAGTCACTATTGAATAGTCCTGCTTTTACCGCAGAGTCAAAACGGACTAATGCCAATAACTGCTGGTGGTCTGAACGTTGTTTTGCTTCTAATAGTGCTTGTTCGTAACCAGCGAGAAGCCCACTCTTTGAATCAAGCCCGTATCGTTGGTAAGCGCTGACCAGATTCTGAAAGCCCCTTTGGTATGCGAGCAAGTCTTGCTTAAATTGTTGACTGGAAGGTAATTCATTACTCTTGAGTATATTCGCAAGCTCTTTTTCTGTGTCTATAAACTTGTCAACATTGGCGTCAAACTTATTTAGATATTTGTCATTACTACGTAGTAGGAAATCTTTTTCATTTCTGCGTAAGTTGAGTAAGCGTATTTCTAGATCACCAACGAGTTTGATGGCGTGATTAAGGTCATTGCTCTTATTTTCAAAATGGGATGACGTACCCAAAAGGGCCACGATGCCTAAAATGGCGATAACTCCGAGGAAGTAGAGTTTTTGCCTAATAGTCATATTGTTGTTTCCTGAATAAGTAACTAAAAAGAGAAATCCAATGAGATTTCCAAGGGCTAGCAAACGTTGTTCAACTAACATGTCGAGAAAACGACATGCACTAATACAGCACTTTTTTACGTTGCTGTTTTTTCGCTCCGTGCTTGTTTTTTGTATCAAGTCGTCGGCGTTGAGAAGCGCGGGTTGGTTTCGTTTTAATACGCTTCTTCTCCTGTAAAGCGGCAGCTTTTATTAATGCTTGAAGCCGATTTAGGGCGTCTTCCTTATTTTGTTCTTGTGTCCGAAATTGTTGCGCTTTGATGATGATCACGCCATCTTTACTTATACGACTATCAGAAAGTGCAAGTAATCGCTCTTTGTAAAAGTCAGGTAAGCTGGAATGCCGGATATCAAAGCGCAGGTGTATAGCGGACGCTACCTTGTTAACGTTCTGGCCACCATTTCCTTGAGCTCTAATTGGGGATAATTGAATTTCCCACTCTTGAATTGTGACGGAGTTCGAAATTTTGAGCATGATAAGTAAATGCCGGTAAGGACGATTGAAAGAGCTGATAAATTAACATTACAGATGCACAAATAGAAGAAAAGACATGAGCACGATTGATTTTAGACCCTATGAGGGATTCATATTTGATATGGATGGTACTCTAATCGATACCATGCCAGCCCACTTGGCAGCTTGGCAAGCAACTGCTGAGCGTTTTGATTTTCCGTTTTGCCAGGAATGGTTTCACAGTTTGGGAGGGATGCCGAGCTTTAAAATTGTTGAGGAACTAAATCGTGTGCATGAGCTTTTATTAGATCCTAAAACTGTCGCGACATTTAAAATGGAAACATTCGCTGCTATGGAGCTTCATGGTGACGTTATTCCTTGCACGAACATCGTGTTAGAGGAATATTTAGGCCATAAGAAAATTGCAGTCGGTACTGGCAGCCAACGAGAAAGTGCCATGCGCTTATTAAGTCATGCAGGTTTATTAGACAAGTTGGATGTTGTAGTAACCGCAAGTGATGTAGAGAACCATAAACCCTTTCCAGATACCTTTTTGATGGCCGCGGAACAACTCGACTTGGAGGCGTCACAGTGTCTTGTGTTCGAGGATACTGAGTTGGGGAAGCGAGCGGCGCATGCAGCTGGTATGGATTGCGTTATGGTGCAAGATAATGAGTTGATCTTTTTCCCAAAACCATAGTGGCAATATCCCTTAATATGAGATCAAAATGGGGTGCAAATGCACCCCATTAATTTTTACCACATCATCGATCATGAATCATAGATGCTTATTCTGGTTGAACTAGCTCTTGGTATTCAAATGAAGGTACCACAACTTCTACGCGACGGTTTTTCTCACGACCTTCGCGAGTGCTGTTGTCAGCAACTGGGTTTTCTTCACCCATACCTTTAACTGTCAAACGATCTGAACCAATGCCAGCTGCGGTTAGGTAATCAGCAACAGATTGAGCACGACGCTCAGACAGTTTTTGGTTGTATGCCGCAGGGCCTGAGCGATCCGTGTAACCAGTAATCTCTACTTGAGCTTGAGGATATTCGTTCAAGAATGAAACAAAGTTGTCCAGACGTTCAGAAACGGAATCTGTTAACTTAGCACTATCGAATTCAAACGTACCTGTACCGTACTCTTCTTTGTGCACCTTGCTCATCATCACTGGTTCTGGATCTGGCTCGATCACTTCTTCCGTTACAACTGCTGCAACAACTGGAGCTGCTGCAAATTTGTAGTTAACACCGATACCAAAGAAGTTAGCATCCATGTCGTCCCACACGTCGTCAGACATGTCTTGGTAGCGTTGGTATTCAGCGCGAACACTCCAGTTTCTATCGATCGAGTATTCAGCCCCCAAAGAACCTGTTGGGACAAAGTCTGTTTCGTCATCAGACATCATGTAAGCACCACCGATCTTAGCAAACAGATTCCAAGAGTCGTTTAAGTGCCAGTTGAATTTAGGTGCAAGTGTTAAAGCCGTTAGATTGCCGTCAATCGTATTAACCGTGTTAGCCCCTGACATCGAGTTAGCTTTGTAGTCGCCTAAGAAGTCTACGCCGTACTCTAGCCCAATGATATCGGTAAAGTCATAACCGATATGTAGTCCTGCACCGAACGCTTCATCATCACAAGGGCTATTTAGATAGCAAGCGTCGTCAAGTGTAGTCATGCCCACTTTGCCCCCGATGTACATTTCAGCTTGAGCAGAGTTTAAAAGCGCGCTACTACCAGCTACCACTGCTGCTACTGCAATTGCTACTTTGTTCATAATGTTTCCTTGTATTGATTGCATATTAACTTCTACTTCGTTTTATCAAAAAATTAGAAAAAACCAGCGTTTATAAGAAATTAGTTTAATATTCTAATCATTTCATATCAAGCAACAATATATTTGAACTTGATCAACATTTACTACCCAAAAATACCTCACAAACTTCTGATATTTCTTACATTGTAGTAAAGATTTTTTGGTGCATAAGAAAATTGATGATTATTTTGAACTTTTTTCGTAAACTTTACTTTACATTGTGCGTGGTGGTTAACAGGTGGTTTTTATTTGCATTTATTTGCAAAAACTGATTGCAAGTCTACGCCTAAGCCGATAAGTTACTTAAACGCTAGACAGAAAATGACCACAGCCCTTGATGCTGCTCGCTTTGTGAACAATGTTGCAATGAGTTCAGTTGGTAAAAATGGGGTCGGAAATAAAACCAGGAAGTAGAAGTAATGTTTCAAACTGATGATGTAAGAATAAATAGAGTAAAAGAGTTATTGCCACCTGTTGCAGTATTAGAGAAGTTCCCAGCGACTGAAACCGCTTCTTCGACCACTTTTGATTGCCGTAACGCCATTCACAATATTCTTGAAGGAAAAGACGATCGATTACTCGTGATCGTTGGCCCGTGTTCTATTCACGATCCGGCTGCCGCGGTTGAGTACGGTAAAAAGCTAAAAGTACTACGTGATGAACTGGGCGAGCAGCTTGAGGTTGTTATGCGAGTTTATTTTGAAAAGCCGCGTACAACCGTTGGTTGGAAAGGCCTTATCAATGACCCTTACTTAAATGACACCTATAAGCTAAATGATGGTCTACGTATCGGACGTAAACTTCTTCTTGATCTAACCGATATGGGCTTGCCAACGGCAAGTGAATTCTTAGATATGATCACACCTCAGTACGTGGCGGATTTGATCAGTTGGGGCGCTATCGGTGCTCGTACGACAGAATCTCAGGTTCACCGCGAGCTAGCTTCTGGTCTTTCTTGTCCTGTAGGTTTCAAAAACGGTACAGACGGGAATATTAAAATAGCGAGCGACGCGATTCGTTCTGCAAGCGCTTCCCATCACTTCCTTTCAGTAACAAAATACGGTCATTCCGCGATCGTAGAAACCGCTGGTAATCCAGACTGCCATATTATTCTACGTGGCGGTAAAGAACCAAACTACAGTGCAGCACATGTAGCTCAAATTAAAGATGAGCTGGACACTGCAGGTCTGCCGAAAAAAGTGATGATTGATTTTAGCCATGCTAACAGCTCGAAGCAGTTCAAGCGTCAAATGCTGGTGTCTGATGATGTATCCGAGCAAATCTCTGCTGGCGAAGAAGCCATTTTTGGTGTGATGATCGAGTCTCATTTAGTTGAAGGTCGCCAAGACTTAGTGGATGGCAAAGCAGCCACTTATGGTCAGTCGATTACTGATGCATGTATTGGTTGGGAAGATACGGAAACGGTACTTCGTCAGCTTTCTGATGCAGTAAAAGCGCGCCGCAACAAGTAAGCTCAACAGAAAAACTTTTTAAAAGCGAAAAGTGAATAGCCAGAGGTACTATGCCTCTGGCTCTTTTTGTTGAGAATTACTCTCATATCTTTCTATTGTTTCTGCTTTCCTATATGTTATCTGTATACGTTGTAACCAAAAGGAATTTGGAATTGAATCGTAATGTATGGCTTCTATCTCTCTGCCAAGCCTTATTAATGACAGGGAATATTTTACTCATATCTGTTATTGCCCTTATTGGCAAAACACTTGCGCCGTCATCAAGTTTTATCACATTACCAGTTGCACTGCAGTTTTTGGGACTGATGGCCGCGACAATTCCCGCGTCGCTAATTATGGGCAAGTTAGGGCGTCGCCTTGGTTTTAGCCTTGGTAATGTCATTGGCATTTTGGGTGCTAGTCTAGCGACGTATGCATTAAGTCAACAAAACTTCTATCTGTTCTGCATGTCTACGTTTTTGCTTGGTGTTGGTATAGGTTTCGGTACTCTATACAGGTTTGCTGCCATTGAAGTGTGTGAAGAGTCGGCAAGGCATAGGGCGATTTCGATATCTATGGCGGGTGGGGTGTTAGCGGCGATCCTTGGACCTAATTTGGCGGTGTACTCACAGCAGTGGTCAGGTGATGGCTTATACATTAGTGCATTTGCTGTGCTTGTCGTGCTTTATATAACCGCGTTGGTTGTGCTACAAACCATTCGTTTTCCACCTGCACACACGCAGGCGCTACACGCTAAGGCGGATAAGCTGAGACTGATTATTCGTCGACCTAATTTCATGCTGGCAGTTATCGCGGCAATGGTTGCGTACGCGGTGATGAACATTTTAATGACAGCAACTCCTTTAGCGATGATTGGTTGTGGCTTTGATTTTGATAAAGCGGCGGGAGTGATCGAATGGCACGTGTTGGGTATGTTTGCACCTGCGTTTGTCACGGGCCGTCTGATAGAGCGGTTTGGCGCTAAGAATATGATTTTAGGGGGTGGATTGCTATTTGTTGCTTGTATTGGAATTAACATACATGGAGTGTCTATCTGGCATTTTAGCCTTGCTTTAATCTTGTTAGGAATAGGGTGGAACTTTATGTTTATCGCAGCCACCGGGCTGTTTAGTCAAAGTTATGAAGCGAAAAACAGAAGTAAGGCTCAAGCGTTTAATGAATTCTTCGTGTTCAGTTGTGTCACCATTACCGCATTACTATCTGGTTGGCTTGAGTCTACCGTAGGTTGGCAGAATCTTAATTTGTATGTTCTTCCATTTGTGTTACTCGTTATCGCGATGTTTGCGTTAAAAACGAATAAAAAGCCAGAATCACAAACCGCTTAATTAAGTCTTAATATATAACCCGGCCGATCGTGTCGGGTTTGTTTATTAGCTCAAATCAACAATCTCTTCTTTATGTTTTTATCGATAATGTGAATTCCCACAATAAAAATGTCGGTTTGATAAGACTTTTTATCTAACTTTTTGTAATAAAAATAAAAATCCTGTATATATCTTGCCGAAAATCAATAAAAACTAAAGAAGTTTCGTCTATGTCAGCCAATATTTCTCATAAAGCTCAAGAAACTCTCGTGAGGGAGTCTGAGGAACTCGTCTCAACAACGAACTTACAAGGTGTTATTACATATTGTAATGAAGCCTTTTGCCGCGTTGCTGAATACACTCACGAAGAACTTGTCGGTCAGAACCACAATATAGTTCGTCATAATGATATGCCTAAAGCCGCTTTCGGTGATATGTGGGCACGCCTTAAACAAGGTAAAGCCTGGCGTGGAATGGTTAAGAATTCCACTAAGTCTGGCGGTTACTATTGGGTTGATGCTTATGTCACCCCTATCTACGAAGACAACCATGTTGTTGGGTATCAATCAGTGCGCGTGAAGCCAAAGCGAGAGTGGGTTGATATTGCGACAAAAGCCTACAAAAGCATGCGTGCTGCAGAGAAGTCTGGCCGAACTTGGTCGTTGAAAATCAATGAAACCATTCGCTATGCGATTCTACTTGGTGCACTAACCGCACCTGCAACCGCATATGCGTTGTCTGTTGAAGGGCCGTTGGCTTGGCTTGCAAGTGCGTTACCTGCAAGTGTTCTGGCTCTGTTATTCCGCCAAGAGTTAATTGATACACCTCAGCAACTTAAAAAGTTACAAAAGCAATATGACAGCGTAAGTCGCTTGATCTATTCCGGTAACACGGCATTTTCGATTGCCGATTTCCATATCAAAATGCTATCCGCAAGAATTCGAACCGTGTTAGGAAGAATGACTGACTCCGCATTGCCTTTGCAGCATTGCGCCGAAGAGCTTAGTCAAACAACGGCAGAAGTCTCGGCTGCATTAAATCAGCAAAATACCGATATTCATCGTGTGCGAGATGCTACCCAAGAGGTGGAGTCGTCGGCAAATTCGGTTTCTTCGAGTACCAATGATGCCCATATGTTGATTGATGATACATTGAAGTCATGCTTGATGGCGAAGGAGACCATCGATCAAACGCACACCAATCTAGCGAAGTTAAGCCTTCAAGCTGAAAAAGCGACGGAAACGACGTATCAACTGAGTGATCAGGCACAGAAGGTGAACCATTTGATGGAAGAGATTGGTGGGATCGCAGAGCAAACCAATTTACTGGCACTCAACGCGGCGATTGAAGCGGCAAGAGCAGGGGAGCAAGGTCGTGGTTTTGCTGTTGTAGCTGATGAGGTCCGCGCGCTTTCTGGGCGTACATCCAATGCAACTGAACAAATCCAAGCTTCTATCTCCACTATGTTGGCAACGATTCAAAGTTGGCAGAAAGATATTCTGGCAAACAAAGAGCAAACCGATGCCTGTTCTCAAGTAGCAGAACAAAGCGCGTTGCGTTTGTCTGAAGTTGAACAGATGATGCAAACCATGAGTGGGCTGATGGTTGATGTAGCAGAAGCGGCGAATAACCAGTTAAAGCTATCTAGTGATGTAAACCAGCACATTCATTCTATCGCTTCGACCGCAGAACAAAACTTGGCAGCAACACATTCAGTTGAGCAAAATAGCCGACAGTTGAAAGACCAAGTACAAGATTTCTATCAGCTCGCACTTCGATTTGAAGACAAATAGTCGTAACGAAAGTTGTGATGTTTATGCCCTGGCTGCGTTTATGCGAATAGGAGCCAGATAAAGAAAGCCCCGCCATTGCTGGTGGGGCTTTTCAGTTTTCACATTCGCAATAGAGAAAACTGACGATCTTTTTACTGCAATTACGCGAGTAGCTCTTTTGCTGTGTTCACTACGTTTTCAGTTGTGAAACCAAACATTTTGAATAGTTCGCCAGCTGGTGCAGATTCACCGAATGAAGTCATACCGATGATGCGACCGTCAAAGCCTACGTACTTGTACCAGAAGTCAGCAATACCTGCTTCAATTGCGATACGTGCTGTTACGTCTGATGGCAGTACAGCTTCACGGTAAGCGGCGTCTTGTTTGTCAAATGCGTCTGTTGATGGCATTGAAACAACGCGTACTTTCTTACCTTCAGCAGTTAGCTGTGCTGCTGCTTCTACTGCTAGTTCAACTTCAGAACCTGTTGCGATAAGGATTAGCTCAGGCTTGCCTTCGCAATCTTTCAGAATGTAAGCACCTTTCGCGATGTCTGCTACTTGTTCTGCTGTGCGCTCTTGTTGCGCAAGGTTTTGACGAGAGAAGATAAGTGCTGTCGGTGCATCTTTACGTTCAATCGCTAGTTTCCAAGCTACAGCGGACTCAACTTGGTCACATGGACGCCATGTGCTCATGTTTGGTGTTAGGCGTAGCGATGCCATTTGCTCAACTGGTTGGTGAGTTGGACCATCTTCGCCAAGACCGATAGAGTCATGCGTGTACACTTGGATGTTCTGAATTTTCATCAGCGCAGCCATACGCATTGCGTTACGTGCGTACTCCATGAACATTAGGAATGTTGCGCCGTAAGGAACGAAACCGCCGTGTAGCGCGATACCGTTCATGATCGCTGTCATACCGAATTCACGTACGCCGTAGTGGATGTAGTTACCAGAGAAGTCGCTTGCTTCTAGAGACTTAGAACCAGACCACATTGTTAGGTTAGAAGGTGCTAGGTCAGCAGAGCCACCCATGAACTCTGGTAGTAGAGCACCAAATGCTTCTAGAGCATTTTGAGACGCTTTACGTGATGCAATGTTTGCTGGGTTAGCTTGAAGATCAGCAATGATTTGGCTTGCTTTCTCTTCCCACTGTGCAGGAAGCTCACCGTTTACGCGGCGTTTAAATTCAGCTGCCAGCTCAGGGTACGCTGCTTCATAAGCTGCAAATTTCTCGTTCCACGCTGCTTCCTTAGCTGCGCCTGTTTCTTTCGCTGACCATTCTGCGTAGACTTCTTGCGGAATTTCAAAAGGACCGTGCTCCCAACCTAGTTCTTTGCGTGTTGCTGCGATTTCTTCTGCACCTAGTGGCGCACCGTGACAATCGTGTGAACCAGATTTGTTTGGTGAACCAAAACCGATGATAGTCTTAGTACAGATAAGTGTAGGACGTGGATCCGCTTTCGCCGCTTCAATTGCTGCGTTGATTGCGTCAGCATCGTGACCATCGACTGCAGGGATTACGTGCCAACCGTAAGCTTCGAAACGCTTAGGTGTGTCGTCAGAGAACCAACCTTCAACGTGACCGTCGATAGAGATGCCGTTGTCATCCCAGAACGCGATCAGCTTGCCTAGACCTAGAGTACCTGCAAGAGAGCATGCCTCGTGCGAAATACCTTCCATCAGACAGCCGTCGCCCATGAACACGTAAGTGAAGTGGTCAACGATGTCGTGGCCTTCTTTGTTGAATTGCGCTGCTAGCGCTTTTTCAGCTAGAGCCATACCAACCGCGTTAGTGATGCCTTGACCTAGCGGACCCGTTGTGGTCTCGATACCTGGCGCGTAACCATACTCTGGGTGACCAGGAGTTTTAGAGTGAAGCTGACGGAAGTTTTTCAGATCGTCGATAGACAACTCGTAACCTGCAAGGTGCAGTAGAGAGTAAATCAGCATTGAGCCGTGGCCGTTAGACAGTACGAAACGGTCGCGGTCTGCCCACTCAGGGTTTGATGGGTTGTGGTTTAGATGAGAGCGCCAAAGAACTTCAGCGATGTCAGCCATACCCATAGGTGCACCTGGGTGACCAGAGTTAGCTTGTTGAACACCATCCATGCTTAGCGCACGGATTGCATTTGCTAGATGTTTACGATCCATAGTGATTACTTCTCGATATTTGATTTAAATAGAGGGAACTCGCCGAAACAAGTTCAAATAGAATTTTTTGAAAATAGTGCTGATGGTAAAAGCGAGTAGACGGGCTACTCGCTTTTGGTAAGCAATTAAAGCTTAGCTTCGATCATCGCTTCTAGTTTGCCTTGGTCAACGGCGAAGTTGCGGATACCTTCAGCCAGCTTCTCAACAGCCATTGGGTCTTGGTTATGTTCCCATAGGAATTCAGCGTGAGTCATTGGTGCTGGACGCTCAGCTGCGCCTTTAGAATCAACTAGTTTCTCAACTACTTCACCTTCAGCTGCTTCTAGTTCTGCAAGTAGAGCAGGAGCGATAGTTAGACGGTCACAACCAGCTAGTTCTAAGATCTCACCGATATTACGGAAGCTTGCGCCCATAACTACAGTTTTGTAGCCGTATTCTTTGTAGTAGTTGTAGATCTTAGTTACAGATAGTACGCCTGGATCTTCTTGAGCTTCGAAGTCACGGCCTTCTTTCGCTTTGTACCAGTCCATGATACGACCAACGAATGGCGAGATTAGGAATACACCCGCTTCTGCACAAGCACGTGCTTGAGCGAACGAGAATAGAAGCGTTAGGTTACAGTTGATGCCTTCTTTTTCTAGGATCTCAGCTGCGCGAATGCCTTCCCAAGTTGAAGCCAGTTTGATAAGGATACGGTCGTTAGTGATGCCAGCATCGTTGTACATTTTCACTAGTTGACGAGCTTTCGCTACGCTGCCTTCCATATCGTAAGATAGACGAGCGTCTACTTCTGTAGAGATACGACCTGGGATAGTTTTTAGGATTTCTTTACCGATGTTTACTGCAAGCATGTCACAAGTATCTTGAACTTGTTGAGCTTTGTCGTTGCTCTGTGCTTTAGCGTATTCGATTGAAGCATCGATTAGAGGTGCGTACTCTGCGATTTGAGCGGCTTTAAGGATAAGAGAAGGGTTAGTTGTTGCGTCTTCTGGCTGATACTTTTTAATTGCATCAATTTCGCCAGTGTCTGCTACTACAGTCGTTAGTTTACGAAGTTGCTCTAACTTGTTGCTCATAATCGATCATCCTATTTAAATGGGCTTAAGCGTGATTTTTGTTATCACAGCTTGTGCATTTGCAAGCGAGTTAGCTAACCGTCTCATCGCATTTAATGAGACATCTGCTCAGCCAACTACGGAAAATTTCGTTACCGAACAAATGCTATGAACATTTGATCGATAGCTGAGTAAATGATGTGTCCATATTTATCCTATCTATGCTGAAAGTCAATCGCTGAAATGGACTTATAGTGAACTTCATCAACGTTTTTTTACTGTGTGTTTAGTGGTTAACCCAAATAAACGTTTGCCCTTATTGTTCAAAGCTTGAGCGTTGTCCAAGAGGGTAAAAAATTGTAGTGAGAAAATGTTATTGCGATGAGCAAATGTAGCGTTTAAATTGATAAAGAACATATGCTAAGTCAATGAGCATATGTTCACTTATTGCATACAATATCGATCCTCTTAAAGGGCGAGAGAAACCATGAGCAGTTCTAATCAAGATATTTCCATTGAAAACACGGATTTGTTGACAGAGATTTCCGTCGCGTATTATCAAGACGGTGCGACTCAGGAAGAGATATCGAGAAAATTTGCCATATCACGCGCAAAGGTCGGGCGAATGCTCAAGCAGGCGCGTGATGAAGGCATTGTTGAAATTACCGTTAAATACCATCCGGTGTTCAGCGCCAAGATCGAACAACGTTTGATCGAGCGATTCGGCGTTAAGCGCGCGCTTGTTGCTCTTGATCAACCGAATGAAGAAGCGCAACGACTACAGGTATCGGGATTGGTGTCCAATTATCTCACTAGCACGCTCAAAAACGGCATGGTGGTGACGGTCGGACAAGGGCGCAACGTATCGTCCGTCGCTCACCATATAGGTGTTATTACGCCGCGTGACTGTAAATTTGTGTGTGGCATTGGTGGTATTCACCCGCGTGGCGGTATGTATAACGCCGACCATATTTGTCGTCAGTTGGCGAAGAAGTATGGGGGAACCTCTGAAACCCTTTATGCGCCGGCATACGCAGAAAATAGAGAACAGAAGTTGGCCTTCATGCAAAATGCAACCGTGAAACAAACGCTCGACCTAGCGCGTAAAGCCGATGTCGCTTTGGTTGGTATTGGTGACATGAGCGAAAACAGTTACATGGTCGACTTAGGTTGGTTTACGCCTGATGAAGTGGTTCAGTCGAGACTTCAACAAGGTGTGGTAGGGGATTTTGCAGGTTATGACTTCTTTGATATTCACGGTAATGTAGCGAACACGGTAATGAGTGACCGAGTAATTGGACTTGGTATTGAAGAGTTTCGGCCGATCTCGGAAGTTATTGCGATCGCAGCTGAGAACAGCAAGCCACTCGCTCTACTCGGAGCATTAAGAACTGGAGCGATAGACGTGATCGCCACGAGCGTTAGCAACGCATTAACCGTGCTCAACTTAGATGAGCAAATGCACGGTAACGCGACATCTGAACGCTAACGGAAATAGTCGGCTTTTGATGTAGTCAGGCTATGAGGAGGGACAAATCACTCATAGCCAGTTTCTATTTCGAAATGACAAGTTTGGTTTAGAAGCTGCGTTTAGTTTATTGGAACACATCATCTTTAGATAAACGTAAGATACTTTGTTAAACAGACACTTGTCTTAACACTCGATAGGTAGAGAGTGGTCTGCACCCCATTCGGTCCAAGAACCGTCGTACACCGACAGGTTGTCCAGACCAATTTGATACGCCGCGAGTAATAAAATGCATGCGGTTACACCGGAACCGCAACTAAAAATAATCGAATTGTCACTATCTATCGTTAGTGCGCTAAATATCTGTTGCAACTCTGAATTTGGTTTAATGTGACCGTTGGTCAAGAGTTCTTGAAACGGTAAGCAAACCGAATTTGGAATGTGCCCACTACGTAGACCTTCTCGTGGCTCAGGCACTTCACCAAGGAAGCGAGCTTTGGCTCTGGCATCGATGATATTGGCACTTTTATTGGTTGAATGAGCAAGAACATCTTGTGCACTCAAAAAGGCATTTTGGTTGAGCTTACCCGTAAAGTTGCCTTCTTCGCTTGGTTGCGATAGGGCACTTTCGGCAGGGAGTCCTGCTTCAATCCAAGCTGGAAGACCGCCATTTAAGACTCGAACATTGTCATGCCCCATGGCTTTGAACATCCACCAAGCTCTTGGTGCCGCTAAAGTGCCTGAGTTGTCATAAACCACAATCAAGTCTTCGTTGTTCAAACCGAGTTGTTGCGCACTTTGGTTGAAGCCTTCTTCTGTTGGCATCATATGCGGTAGGGAGGAGCCGGGTAAGCAAAAGTCATTGTCGTAATCAAAGCGTAAAGTATTTGGAATCCACTTATCTTGAATCTTTTTGCCTTCAGAAGGGATTTGAAACGCAATACTAGCGTCGAGGAGCTTGACGTTAGGTTGGCCGAGAAGGCTATTGAGTTCATCAGTACTAATCAGTGCTTGCATTGTCTTTAGTTTGTTAGGTGGATAATCTTACTGTTTTACAACAAAAAAATCGCATGTTCAAAAGAACGATGCGATTTTTAAGCTTGAGATTGAAGATTTATGATGAAGGGGCGCTTTCGCTATGCCTTCAATCTATCTAGTTACATGGTCCAAGTGTTGTCTCCAGAAGTAATCACTTTCTGAATTGGGTCACTACCGTCATAGAACCAAATTTCAACAAGTAGGCTACCTTGGCTATCAGAAACATTAAAGTCGACATTTGCTGTACCATTGTTGAGTGGAACCGATGCGACTTTGCTTGGGTATTTTGCATCGTAGTTACCTGAACTGTTCTCGACAAACTCTTTGTACACGCTTAGGTGTGCTCGTTGTGAAGAGAAACCACTGATGTCTACATTGAGCGTACCTTCCGTCACTGGGTTGTAGCTAAAGCCATCTGGTACTACTAGATCATGCATGGTTGCATCTTCCACTGTTACCGTTGTCTCTTCTTCAGTAGTTTCTTCCTGCTGGGTAGTATCTTCCTCTGGCACCGTGGTTTGGGTTGGTGGAGGTGGTGTACTGTTACCACCACCGCCGCCTCCGCCACAAGCCATTAGTGCTAATCCCATGATGATTGTGATAAGTGCTTTCATAATGTTATCTCCCTATGGAATGTAGCATTTGTTAGGTGTTGGAGAGGTGTGCCAATCTGTGCTTAGTTCGCCACCAGACTCAGCCCAAGTTTGGAATTGAGGGTATGCATCGACCATGTCTACACGCTCTAGCGGCCAATCCCAATCCTCTACTATCAACAGTGCCCAAGGTAAGTTGTTTGCTGTTTTGAAGTACACACCTTGTGCAGGGTCACTGGCATCGACGCCGACACCGAAGAGGTTTTGGTCATCAAACTGTTCTGTTGGTGCTTGGTCTGCTAAGTGAACTTCCCATTTACGACCTGGTTGGAAGGTAATCCCGTCGCCATGGTAAGTCCCCGGCGTTGCGAAGATGAACGGGTCGTATGGCATGGCTTGAATGGCTGAACGGTCAGAGCCTTCGGTGAAGTACACATTCAAGGTAAAGGTGAGTGAAACGTTATCATCACAGCCAGACTCGGTACGGAAGTAGCTACAGCTGCTAGCCGCGTGTGTGCTTAAGTCTTCACTGATGATGAAAATTGCTTCATCAGAAATACTTTCCAAACCATTAGATGCTTGTTCTACACCATTGAAGGATAGCGTTGTTAATCCGTTTTCAATCGAGCTTCTCAATACACCCGGTAGTCGGATTGCGAAGCCATTTTTGTAACTTGCGCCGTAGGCCGCTAGGTCACCTGTAATCTGGATATTCTCAACATGACCAGCAAGACTGGTTTCAGTGATGCGGAATTTCACGACCACATCGTTCATGTCGTAGTCTGCGGTGTATGGCCAGTTATCTTCGTAAGCCACGGTGGCGTAATCTTCTGCACTCGGGAAATACTCCACTGAGTAACCATTACCAGTGATGGTAATTGGGTAATCTTCCACCTCACCAGACGTCGAACCACCATCGTAGTTTAATCCGGTTTGTTGGCTAAAGCGGAATCGGCTCCAGCTAGACCCTTCCGTTGCAGCGGTTGAAACTACAAACGGTAGGGGATTATTACCCGCAGACAGTAATTCGTCAGTAAAGACTTGTTCGCCTTCATCATCAAAGTCACCATCGCGGTTCCAGTCAAACCATGCTGATAGGTAGCCAGAAGTGGAAGCCGTCACATTCACAATTGAACTTAAGCCTGGGTCAAGTGCGGATACAAAACCAACACCATCTTCATCAGCTGTGCCAACAGAGTTGTCGTTTGCTTGACCGTCGGCATCACCATCTGGAGCGACTGAACCAAGCCAAGTTACACCGTCCACCTCATGGCGAGGACCGTTTGACGCAAGCGTGGTGTGGTAGCTGTCTGGAGCATCACCAAAATCAATTGGCTCGTCTTCGTCAATCACTGGAGCATTTGCACAACGTGCTCCATCATTTTGGCTTGAGCTTGGACCGTTGGATACAAACTCAACCGCAGGAACGATACCTGCTGCGATATTGGCTGCGTTACCTTCCGAAAGGTCAACACGATAGATTTTGCCGTCTTGGTTGCGTGACACGTAGTAGTTGCCGTTTACATCGAAGTAGCCAGCACCAAATGTGCCTAGCTCGCCAGTGTCACCTATCGCAGTCGTATTACCATTCGATGGGTTGAACTGGTATAGCACTCCAGAGTTATTGTCGATGCCGTAAAGGGAGCCGTCGCCTGGGTGGAATGCAAAGTCGGTTAGGTTCACTGTCGCTGTTGAGCTAATTTTCACGATGCTCAATGTCGCATTTGGATCAGAATCGAGCGGAGAAAGGTCAATGGAGAAAAGTCCTTTGCCTTTGCGGTACAAGTAGTAGACGTGGTTGTAAACGTCACCTACGTAAAACGTGTGGTCGGTAGGAAGGCCCGAAACATCAAGCGTCTCTGCTTGGAAGTCTTTACCAAGACGAACAATCTTTTTGTTTGTGGTGTCGTAGCCGTAGATATAACGGTCAGTGAAGTTAAAGCCTACACCGTTGATGCCCGAAGCCAAACCTGTGTCGTCCTCTAAAAGAGTCGTAGAGCCTGTAACCAAATTGACGCCATAGATTTGAACCGGGGTTGATTGGAACAGGTATGCTTGGCTTGGGCACGTATCAAATGGCGCCGCTTGTGCGTAAGCGCTCGCTATTAGAGACCCAAGTAGTAGTGATGTCCTTTTCATAATTCGCCCTCTCATTGGTTCGTGATATATGCAATGAAAGGAATGTGCCAAGTTTTAAGTTGTTGAATTTTATTGATTTAATATTTGTAAGAAGAAGGGTTGTAAATCTGATTGTCAAAATGAGAAAAAGCCCAACATCGAGTTGGGCTTTTTGGGAATGATTAGAGGTTTAGAACTAACTACAAACCGGACAGTTGGGCATTTTCATCAGATTCATTTCTCGCCAAGACATGCTGAGCGCGTCCAAAATCAGAATTTTACCTTTCATTGGTTGGCCGTAATCAGCAATAACTTTGATCGCTTCCATCGCTTGTACTGCGCCAACAATACCTACAACAGGCGCCATGACTCCGGCTTCGACACAACTTAACGCACCGCTGCCGAAGAGGGCACTTAAGCACTGGTAACATGGTTGCGTTGGGTCGTCGTAAGTAAACACACTCACTTGGCCTTCCATACGAATGGCCGCGCCTGAAATTAGCGGTGTTTTGGTCGCAAAACATAGGCGGTTAAGTTGATTGCGCGTATCGACGTTATCTGATGCATCGACAACAATAGTGTGCTGCTTAATCAGGCTCTCTAACGCGGTATCATCAAGACGTTTTGCGATGGTATCTACGATAATGTGCGGGTTAAGCTCACGCAGTGCATCGGCCGCCGAGTCTACCTTCTTACGACCAATATCCGCATCGTGGTGCAGCACTTGGCGCTGAAGGTTAGACAACTCGACGGTATCATCATCAATCAGCGTGATTTTACCGACACCAGCAGTCGCCAAATATTGGCTTGATGCGCAGCCTAAACCGCCAGCACCAAGCATCAATACCGATGCTTGTTTGAGTGCTTCTTGTCCTTCAAAGTCAAACTGACGAAGAATGATTTGGCGGTTGTAACGCAACATTTCCTGATCGGAAAGAATGTCCACAACGTCTTCCTAGTAAAGGGTTGAGTTGAATAGTTGAATCTGAACCGTTTCGCCCACTTCAACTCGGCCGCGTTCACGTTCTAATACAACAAAACAGTTCGCTAGGCTCATTGAGCGGAATGCACCAGAGCTTTGGTTACCGGTTGTTTCAACGACAAACTTGCCATCTTCCAATGTATAGATACCACGTTGGTAATCGGTACGACCTGGCGCTTTCTTAAAGGCGGTTTTGGTTGTCGCTGGAATAGATTCGGGTGCTTTCCATTCTGTATGGCCTGCAAGTTTTGCCAGCATTGGTTGAACAAGCACGTACATAGTAAGAACCGCAGAAACAGGGTTACCCGGCAGCCCACAGAACCAAGCAGTGCTTAGCTTACCAAACGCGAAAGGTTTACCCGGCTTGATTGCTAGCTTCCAGAAACCGATTTCACCAAGCTCTTCAAGAATGTCTTTGGTGTAATCCGCTTCGCCCACACTGACACCGCCGGAGGTCACAACCACATCTGCCAATGTTTGCGCTTGTTCAAAGGTTGCTTTTAGAGTCTCTGGGCAATCTGGAATGATGCCAAGATCAACGGCTTCACAACCGAAGTTCTCGATAAGTGGTTTAATACCGTAGCGGTTGCTGTCGTAGATCTGACCTTCGTCTAGCGGCTCGCCCAGTGGTTTAAGTTCATCACCAGTAGAGAAGAACGCAACTTTTGGCTTACGTACTACTGTCACATGGCTTATACCAAGAGACGCAATCATCGGAATATCGCGAGGTGTCAAACGTGCACCTTTTGCCAGTACGATGTCGCCTTGCTTGATGTCGTCACCTGTTGGGCGGATGTTGTTTTGTGGCTTCACGTCGGTTTGGTTGAACTGAATGTCATCATCTGTCACTTCAGTGTTTTCTTGCATGATAACGGCATCACAACCCTGTGGGATTTTTGCGCCAGTCATGATGCGAACACAGGTACCTTGAGGCCATTCACCTTCAAAAGGTTGTCCTGCAAATGATTTACCTGCCAGAGGCAATACAGAAGATGACTCAAGATCTTGAATGCGAATAGCGTAGCCATCCATTGCTGAGTTGTCGAATGGCGGTACGTGGATAGGAGACAAGATATCTTCTGCCAGTACAAAACCGAGTGCTTCAGCAAGTGGAAGAGAAAGCGTTGTTTGGATAGGTTTGATTCGCGATAACATTTTGTCCATCGCTTCTTCAATTGGCATCAAGCCAGGTGCGTCGCAGCAGCCCATTGAGAAAATCCTGTGTTCTTTTGTTTTGTGGCAACTTTACCATAAAAGGGGACTGAGTAAGAATGTCCACCTATAAAATATGGGTGTAATTATTCAAAAATCCGAGTATCCTTGTCAGCCATCCAAAAGGGGTAAAAAACCTGCGGAGCTCAAGAAAATCAGCTCAGTACCTTCATCTGATGTGACTTGGTGTAAAGACACGAACTGAGCAACTCAAAGCGAAAAGTATGAATGCAATTTTGATTGGGTTTGTACGAAGGCTGAAGTAAAACAAAAGAGGAAGTGGAATGTCAGGTCTTAGCGAGTCAGCGAAGTTAGTAAAAGAAGCGCTAGAGCAACGCGGTTTGGAAACGCCAATGCGTCCAAACAACGTAAGTCGTGAAGAGAAGAAAGAGAAGATCGAACACCACATGCGTGAGATTTTAGGTCTACTTCAACTTGACCTCACTGACGATAGCCTAGAAGAAACCCCTCACCGCATTGCTAAGATGTACGTTGACGAAATCTTCTCTGGTCTGGATTACTCCAACTTTCCTAAAATCACAGTGATTGAGAACAAGATGAACGTGAGCGAGATGGTTCGCGTGAAGGACATCACCGTAACCAGTACTTGTGAACACCACCTTGTGACCATTGATGGCAAGGCCGCTGTGGCTTACATTCCACGTGGCAAGATCATTGGCTTATCAAAGATCAACCGTATCGTTCGCTTCTTTGCTCAGCGTCCACAAGTACAAGAGCGTATGACTCAGCAAATTCTTGTTGCACTTCAAACGCTGCTTGAGTCCGATGATGTGGCAGTGACGATTGACGCAACACACTACTGCGTGAAATCTCGCGGTGTGATGGATGCAACCAGCGAAACGACAACAACTGCATTGGGTGGCATCTTCAAGAGCAACCCAGCAACGCGTGCCGAATTTCTGCACGGTTTACGCTAGGTAACTAAGCAAGTTTCTAAGAGGATGGCAAACGCCATCCTTTTTTTATGCTTGTTTAGAAAATGACTTCATGATTTCTGGCCAATACATTTTGACGTAACCTGCCGATACCCAAACAACCAATACAGTCGCGATACTGAGCTCTAGAAAACCAAAGTCGTGTAGCCAGTGCCAGTGAGGGTGCGATTCGGCAAAAAAAGAGGTTAAGCGATGCATTGCGATAGCGCTGATCACGGAAGGAAAGGTTACTGCCGCGATAGAAGGTTGAAACTTCAAGCGAAGTAAGCGGAAGTAACATAAGTAGATCAATAAAGTCATAGTGATGGCGATCCCTGCCAATGCGCCTGTTAGTATCGGATCAGGTAAGGGAAAGTTCACCAAGTATGCTGCTAATGATAAGTTTACCGGCGCGGCCATAATCGCGAGGGTCGGTCTTGCTCGCCTTGGTAGAGAGCCGAAAAACACCAAACGATACAACACGAGTGGCAGCATGAAGAAATAAATGCCGATGCACATCATCGCTAGCGTTTCGGAGAATAAGTTGTGACCTAGTTGAGAACCGGCTAGTGAACTACTGATCAGCCCCACCGGATAAAGAAACCAACTCGGTACGATATTGGACATTTTGAAGTTCATTAGCTGAAAGCTAAAAAACAGCACCATCATAGTAAAATGCAGCAAAAGCGCCATAAACCAAAGTGGATAAGCGATGATAGGCGCTACAGCGGCAAGATAATCTGCAAGGATCAGTAACGCCATACTCATTGGTGCCATTAAACTACCACTCAGCGGGTGACGAATGTCGACCATGAATAATCGTGGATTAGCGGCATATTTTATGAGTACAGGGGCGAGTAAAAGTGCGCCGAGTGACGCCAAAAATGGGCGTATCGGTTCACCAATCTCAGGAACATAGAGTGCCCAAGCTTGCCCTAAACCTATCATACCTAGTGCCAACGCGGCTTGAGACGGCGGGACACTATAAAACTGCACAAGTCTTCTCCAGTTCAAATCTACTCCATTTGATTTTTGCCTGAATGAAACAAAACATGACGATTTGGATGAAATGCTCTATTTAAGTAGCGAATACTAACAAGTATGGAGAGGGGTTTCTCATGAAAGGTGGTGAGCAAATATCAGAGAATGATAATTTTGTGAGTTTGGTATCGAATATTTGGGAAAAGATGCAAAAATGCAGCGTTTATCGCTCCAAACCCTTCGATAGTCTGGAGCGAAGTGATAACAAAGAGAATGTTATGTTGATTGATTCTCCGGTAGATCCTGTTGGCGTAACTTTTCGTTTTTGATTGTGCGATGCAGCAGCTGGCTGTAAATAGGTTGTCCACCCAACAATTGAGCAATAATCACAGCGCCCAAACAAGTAATGATCAATGGCAGGATTAAGTAGTAGTTATTCGTCATTTCAATCACTAACAGAATACCAGTAATCGGTGCACGTACCGTTGCAGCAAACAGGGCACCCATGCCCGCAATCGCAAATACACCAGGCTCGATATCAAGCGCAGGGAGCAAGACATCAGCACTTGCTCCGAACGCATAACCAAATAAGGTTCCCAGAGCAAGCATAGGTGCAAAGATGCCTCCCGGCGCACCAGAACCAAAACAGAGCAGGGTTGTAATTACACGACCAAAGAAAAGCAAAACTAAAATAGATACCGAGTAGTTACCGTTAGTAATGTCAGGAATAAGGCCGATACCACCACCAGTTAGTTGGGGGACGTACAAAAGAAGCAAGCCAAACACGCCTCCCAGTAACGAACCCACAATCAAGTAGCGCTTACGATCGTTTTTGTGAATTGCGACAAAACTGTCTTGCGCCACGGTAATCAGTTTATTGAAGATCACGCCAAACACGCCAAACAATGCGCCAAGCAATAAAAACAGCCATAGGGTTTGAAGCTCTGGCGACTGGTATTGCGGCATAGTGATAACGGCGTCTTGCCCGTTGATGGCGCGAAACACTATGTTCGCCATAATGGCAGAAATGATCACTGCGCGAATTGAGATCAAAGAGTAGCGAAACTGAGGTCGCATTTCCTCCACAACGAACATAATGCCTGCGAGCGGGGCATTAAAGGCCGCAGCCAAACCACCAGCAGCACCAGACGCGAGCAGGGAGTGGCGGGTATCGTCATCCTTTACCCGGAATATATCGGTCACCATTCGACCTACAGCACCACCCATTTGAACGGTTGGGCCTTCACGACCCAGCACCATACCTGAGCCAAGTGCGCCCATGCCGCCGAAGAATTTTACTGGTAGCACGCGCCACCAGCGCACTGGACGAATACTATCCATTGCCCCTTCGATTTCAGGAATACCAGAGCCTGCCGCTTCTGGCGCAAAGCGGTGCACAAGAAAATAGCCAATAAAAGCTAAAAGTGCGCTAATGAGAACCGCTGCCAGCCACAACGGTAGAACATTACCAATTTCGCTTCTTAACCATTCTGTTCGTGTTTCAGAAACGAAATGAACGGCAAGCTCGAAATACGTACCGACAAAACCAGCCAACGTACCCACAATGGCGGCCATAATGAGAACAGAAAATGGTGTTGACCCTCGAGAGACAAACTGGTTAATCGCATCTTTCGGGACGTGCGCCAACACAGATTTCACAATTCTCTCGCGTTTGGTCATTAAAAAGCTCTCCTGTTGCTGGGGGGAAGGGACGAAAGAAAGTATACGCTTCGCAGAGTCTAGACCTAATCAATAAAGATGCAATTTAGCTTTTCACTATTGAGTGTTCGAAGTGTCGCGATATTATTCATTCACTCAGATTGTGCTATTGCTCTCATAATTTAGGATAAAAAACTTGTTTTTTGAGAAAAATGAACCATGCTTTAAATGTAAAGCAACATGACTGCTTCAGAAGGAGGGATGTGAGGTTTTACACACAATTTGGATGGATTCAAACCCTACGGTAAGTCCTCGTTTTATGTTCGGGATGCATCAATAGACATCGCCGATTCGCACACTCACGATTGAGTAACGAGGTAGAGGCGCACGCACATGTGCGCCTTCTTAATTTCTGCGTTATAACTTTCATCACCACCTGCCACTATTTTTCTCTTGAACATTTTCTTGCAGTTAGTAATGTCTTGGTTCGATGTCAACCAACTAGAGCAGTGCATGCGCTTTTATCTTCGACTCTTACTTTCTTTATGTTGTTGTTCGGTAACGTTTCCGGCACTTTCAACGCCGAGCTGGTGGCAAGACACGTTGTCAGCAATGCCATATTCCAATCTAAAAGAACGTATAGAAAAAAGTGGAAGCTGGTATGGTTGCGAAGTGCAGTTGCGAGACAACTCAACGTTTATCAGCGCATTTTGTTTGGATGATTTTTCGTACTACCAGCAGCACTTGTATGGTGAAGTGATTTTGAGAAGAGAAAGTGCTCAGTTCTCGTTTCTCACTGAATACGAGTGGCAGCGTCTGAATGACTTACTTCTCAACTTAAGAAAGGATGGGTTAGTTTTACGCAGAGTTACTATCGGACAAGAACACTATGATGTCGTTGAAGCTCTGGAAAAGAAATCTTCCGAACTTGTCGATAAAGAAGTTATCTTGTTGATAAACCGCTATCCGCAAGAAGCGATTCGAAGTTTGCTTTGGGTAAAACCGGACGAGTTTCTGACGCCATCACCGTCCTTAAATGTGCAATTGCGCAGTGATGGCGAAATTATCGAGGTCAAAGTGACTCGTTTTTAGATTCTTTATGGAGAGATAGGAAGGTCGCCATTGCAGACTCGTCCAAAAATCCATCCGATTTTTTGTGAGCGCGCAGGTATTGATAGCCTGCGATTAGCTTGCGGTGTAGCTCTTCTGCATCGTCCGACAACGGCTGATTCATAACGTGTTGAAAGGCAAGTTTGTACGCATCCATATCCACGACTTCAGCACGGCGATATAAATAACCACATCCCGTTGCTAACCATTCGAGAGAGCAATTGGCGCGCATTGCAATTTGATTTGCTTTAGTTAGGCTAGGTTCACTGCCTTTAAGGTATTTGCGTATTAAAGCTTCAGACACATCGACGCGTCGAGCGAACCCGCTGATGCTTTCTTCTCCGATCAGGGTGGCTAGGCGTTGGGCAAAAGACATATTTCGTACTCCAGTTCGAATTGCGAAAGTTTACCCGTTGAGCCGGTACGAAAACAAGACTACGATGAATGCAGATCAATTGAAGGAGAAAACCCATGGTTGCAAAAGTAGTAACTGCACCAAAAGGCCCAGAGTTCTCAGAGCTGGTTCAAGGATATTGGCGTGCAGTTGAGTGGGGAATGACGGCTCAAGAGCGTTTGTCATTTCTTAAGCAACACATTGAGTTAGGCATTACGACAGTCGATCACGCCGACATCTACGGTAATTACGAGTGTGAGGCGTTGTTTGGTGAAGCGTTAGCTTTAGACAAGAGTGTTCGTGAGCAAATTCAGATCGTGACGAAATGCGACATCAATTTGTGTGGCGATAAAACGCCAGAGCGTAAGATCAATCACTACGACACGAGCTCAGCACATATCTACCAATCGGTGAATAACTCGCTAGAACGTTTGAATGTGGATGAAATCGACGTACTTTTAATTCATCGTCCTGACGTGTTAATGGATGCAGACGAGGTTGCAGAAGCATTTTCTGAGCTTCATAAAGTCGGTAAAGTGAAGCACTTTGGCGTGTCTAACTTCACTCCACGCCAGTTTGAACTGCTGCAATCTCGCTTAGGTAAGCCGTTGGTTACTAACCAAGTGGAAATCAACCCACTTAACTTTGAGGTTGCTCACGATGGAACGCTTGATCAAATGCAAATGTTGCGCACGCGACCAATGGCTTGGTCTTGCCTCGGTGGTGGTTCAATTTTTAGTGGTGACATTGAGCAAGCTGTTCGTGTCCGTAACGAATTAGAAGCAATTCGTGAAGAAGTGGGCGCAGCGAGTATTGATCAAGTAATTTATGCCTGGGTACGTCGTTTGCCATCTAACCCTATTCCAATCATTGGTTCTGGTAAAATCGAGCGTGTGCAAACTGCAGTTAATGCATTGAACATCGAACTTACTCGAGAGCAATGGTATCGCGTATGGGTGGCTTCTAAAGGCCATGGTGTGCCATAGAATTGATATCTTATCGATGAAATTATTATTAAAGGCATCCTCTAGCAGGGTGCCTTTTTAGTTTTAGCGCGTTACTGTTTACCCATTATGGAAATGGAAAGAATGAAATTCGAGCAAAAATGGGCTTTGGATGTTAGCTGCAACTTTTTGCTTACTTTGGGTGGAGGAGTTTTACCCATGTTTGTTTTATGTCACTAAACAGCGAATGTGATGCTTGCTTTTTAGTCATTTTGTTCACTCATTCATTCATATTGCGTATGCTTATTGAATAATAAAGAAATAAGAAACTCGTCAGTTTTCTCGTATTACATGCTGTAACAATCTGTTAGACTCCGGCGCAGATTGTGGAATATAAAAAGGTGATTGAATGTCTTTTCCCGTACTCATCTGTGATGATTCAGCGTTAGCACGCAAACAGATGGCGAGATCACTACCAGCCACATTGAATGCCGATATTACGTTTGCTATCCACGGAAAAAACGCGCTAGAAGAACTCAAAAAAAACGAGTTTAAATTGATGTTTCTTGATTTGACCATGCCAGAAATGGATGGCTTTGAAACACTAGAGCACATGCAACGGTTGGGGGATAAAACTCCGGTGGTTGTGGTGTCGGGGGATATCCAACCTAAAGCGAAAGAGCGCGTGTTCGCACTGGGTGCAAAAGCGTTTATTCAAAAACCGATCGCCAAAGATGAACTCAAGAAGGCGCTTAAAGAGTTGGTCGAGCCAGAACCTCGTCCTCAAATTATCACGCCTGTCTCTATTGAGTTACCGATTTTACGTCGTCGCGATATTTACATGGAAGTGGCTAACGTTTCAATTGGTCGAGCAGCCGATGCGTTGGCGCGTCACTTTGATGTGTTTGTGCAACTACCTCTGCCGAACGTCAATATCTTTGAAGTGAGCGAACTTCACATGGCCCTACGCGACTTGGCGTCGCATGACAACGTATCGGGTGTTTGTCAGGGGTTTTGTGGCGAAGGTATTGCTGGCGAAGCGCTAGTGATTTTGAGTGATTCAAGCGTATCTGATCTCAAAAAGTTGATGAAAGTACCAGCAGACAGCGAAGAGCTAGAAGAGCTTGAGCTGCTAATGGATATTTCTAATATTTTGGTGGGGTCGTTCTTAAATGGTTTAGGCGAGCAGTCTGAAGTCCGATTCTTCCAAAGTCCACCAGTACTCCTTGGTCAGCATATCTCAATTGACTCGATCATTGAATCTACAACTGGAGCATTCAGCCGCACGATGACATTCGAAGTGAGCTACAACATTGAAGGGACGTCGATTCGTTGTGACTTGTTGTTTATGTTTGTGGATGAATCCTTGCCGCTGCTTGATAACAAACTGTCTTATCTAATGGAGGAGTTCTAATGTTGAATATGCCAGCAGAGTTTGAACAATTCCATTGGATGGTGGATATGGTACAAAACGTCGACATGGGCTTAGTGGTCATTGATCGAGATTACAATGTACAGGTCTGGAATGGGTTTATGACTCATCACAGTGGTTTGCAGTCTCATGATGCGATTGGTCGTTCTATATTTGATATCTTCCCTGAAATCCCAAAGGAGTGGTTTAAATTAAAAACAAAACCAGTGTATGACCTAGGCTGCCGCAGCTTCATCACATGGCGACAACGACCTTACTTATTCTGCTGTCGCAATGTTCGACCAGTCACGCAGCAAGCGGAGTTTATGTACCAGAATGTTACGTTGAACCCAATGCGCACACCGACTGGAAAAATCAACTCGTTGTTTTTGTCTATACAAGACGCGACGGCTGAAGCTCTGATGTCTCAGAATCAATAGCGATAAAAAACTTTCTCAAAAGCCAAGGTCCGCCTTGGCTTTTTTGTATACTTATAACTGTGTTTCCCAATGCGTAGAACGTGAACATGGACTTTAATCTCGCCCTAAAACTCTACACCGCAGAGCAAGTAAAAAACGGTGAAACACTGGCTGCGCAAATGGCTGGTGTTTCTATGTATAGCTTAATGCAACGCGCTGGTATGGCCGTGTATGAGCGCTTTTTACATCTGTATCCTAAATCAAAAAATATCTTAGTGATTTGCGGTAAAGGGAATAACGGTGGCGATGGTTACGTATTTGCATCTCTTGCGAAACAAGCTCAACTCAATGTACATGTTTTCCAAATTGGTGATGTATC
Source organism: Vibrio sp. Vb1755 (assembly GCF_033338635.1). NCBI lineage: Bacteria > Pseudomonadati > Pseudomonadota > Gammaproteobacteria > Vibrionales > Vibrionaceae > Vibrio > Vibrio sp. Vb1755. The sequence goes on from NZ_JAWOTA010000001.1 coordinate 394,393, forward strand.
TGTGCTAAAAGGTGATGCTTTGCGCGCATACCAAGACTGGCAGTCAATCGACGGTGTTAACAATGATTGGGATGAATGGAATACCGCATTGCTAGAAGCAGATGTGATCATCGATGCCATGTTAGGCACTGGTTTAAGCGGTGAGGTTCGTTCGGAGTATCGTCGCTATATTGACCAAATTAATCAAATTCATACCCCTGTGATTGCAGTCGACGTTCCTTCTGGTCTGTGTGCTAATACAGGTGCAGTTTTAGGTGATGCTATTCGTGCCGAGCATACTGTAACCTTCATTGGGGTTAAGCAAGGCTTATGCACTGGACAAGCGAGAGATCGAGTTGGCGAGCTCTACTTTTGTGGTTTAGGCGTCAATACTAAGTTTGATACTATCGAAGTAGAAAGTGCATTAGGTATTGATCATCAGGTTGTTTCAAGATTAATGCCCAAGCCAAATCCAACGGTCCATAAAGGTGACAACGGGAAGTTGCTTTGTGTTGGTGGCAACCAAGGGATGTCTGGAGCGATTCGTTTATGTTCCTCCGCTGCGATTAGAGCCGGAGCGGGTTTAACTGCCGCAATTACTCACACGAGTAGCCTTATTCCACTGCAGGTTGGTTGCCCAGAAGTAATGAGCCAGAGCATCACCGCTGACTTACTCAGGGATACTGAGAACGACTTAACTAAACGCATTCGCTGGGCTGATGTATTCGTGTTTGGTCCTGGCTTTGGAGATGATGAGTGGGCTTATCAAGCCTATCAATATCTGGCTCAAGAGCAGAAACCTAAAGTTGTTGATGCTGATGGCCTCAATATTCTAGCGATGCTGAGCCAGCGATGCGATAGCACTCTGGTGTGCGACAACCATCGAGTGATCACGCCGCATCCTGGAGAGGCAGCTCGACTACTAAATGTAACCATTCAACAAATAGAAAGTGACCGATACTCTGCTGCAAGACAACTGCAAGAGCGTTATGGCGGTGTAGTGGTTTTAAAAGGCGCGGGGACGCTTGTTTACGATGGAACGAGAATGTACGTCTGTCTAGCGGGTAACGCCGGAATGGCGACGGGGGGAATGGGAGATGTGTTATCTGGAGTCATTGGTGCATTACTAGCCAAAGGTTTACCAATTTCTGTTGCCGCACGTTTAGGTGTGGTACTTCACAGTCATGCTGCCGATATAAACGTGAGTCAGCATGGTCAAATTGGTCTTTTGGCAAGTGATGTCGTTAGCACTCTTCGTACCGCTATCACCCAAGAGCTCTATCGAGTTTAATTAGATTTCATGCATTTTTGAGAAAATTGGTCGATTTTTTTGAGTACTTTTTTACGAATTAGCAGGGCATCTTAGTATTAGGTGATTGAGTTTTAGGCAGATTTGAGAGGTGATGCGTTTTAATTTTTAAGATATGACGCAAAGGTTTGCGCAATGGGTTAACTTAAGTGCTTTCTCAAGTTGTTGATAGTTATAAATAATAAGAGGTTTTGGTGACTTGGGGAGCGTTTTTGATATGCGATTTTCAAGATGGTATCACAAAAAAAATTCAAATATCAGACTTGTAGGAAATAAATCACAGCCTATAATGCTGAAAACCGGAGCGTCTGCCAACGCTCCGGTTTTTTTGTGTCCGAAGAACAGTGAACTCGTCTGCCAACGAAATCACTACGCACTCTGAAATGACACATATACATATGAATCAAGGAATTACACAATGCGTATCGAACAAGAACTTAAGTTAGGTTTTAAAGATGTACTGTTTCGCCCGAAACGTTCTACCCTTAAGAGCCGTTCTCAAGTAAATTTAACCCGCGATTTTACATTCAAGCATAGTGGTCGTCAATGGTCTGGTGTGCCAGTAATCGCAGCAAACATGGATTCGGTTGGTAGCTTTGCAATGGCTAAAGCGCTGGCTGAGCATGGTGTAATGACCGCTGTTCACAAACATTACACGGTAGAAGATTGGGCTGAGTTTGCTAAATCAGCAGATAAAGTAACCATGAATAACGTTATGGTGTCTACTGGGACATCTGACGCAGACTTCCAAAAAACCAAAGACATCATGGCGCTTTCAGATGAATTTATTTTCATTTGTATCGATATTGCAAATGGTTACTCAGAGCATTTGGTCGAGTATGTTGAACGCGTGCGAGCAGAGTTCCCAGACAAGGTCATTTCTGCAGGCAACGTGGTTACTGGTGATATGTGTGAAGAGCTAATCCTAGCTGGTGCAGACATCGTTAAAGTGGGTATCGGACCAGGCTCTGTATGTACAACTCGTGTAAAAACGGGTGTTGGTTACCCGCAGCTTTCTGCAATCATCGAGTGTGGTGATGCAGCCCACGGCCTTGGTGGCATGATCGTCGGTGACGGTGGCTGTTCTTGTGCGGGTGACGTAGCGAAAGCATTCGGTGGTGGCGCGGATTTCGTAATGCTAGGTGGGATGCTAGCGGGTCACGAAGAGTCAGGCGGCGAAGTGATCGAGAAAGACGGCGAGAAGTTCATGAAATTCTATGGCATGTCGTCGAAGAGCGCGATGGACAAGCACTCAGGTGGTGTCGCTGGCTACCGTGCGGCCGAAGGTAAAACCGTATTATTGCCATACCGTGGTAGCGTTCACGGCACTATTCAAGACATCCTTGGCGGCGTTCGCTCAACATGTACATACGTAGGTGCAGCAAAGCTTAAAGAGCTAACCAAGCGTACTACATTCATCCGCGTTCAAGAACAAGAGAACAACGTGTTCGGTAAAGAGTAAATCGACTGTATGTAACAAGTGTAAAAAGCAACCATACGTTATATCTATAGCAGATAAAACTATACTATATGCAGCTATGAGCCAGAGTGAGATTGATTTCTTACTCTGGCTTTTTGCTTCTCATTTGTTTGCGCTTCAAAATTAACTCTAAGCGATTTTAATAGTTTGTCGAGATTCGACTTGTTCAAACGGTAATGATGTTGTAACTGGCATGAGCTGTAAAACGCTTGAAATCTGACAGTCTCTATTTAACCCAATATAGTCTTTGACATTAGCGACTCGCCAAGTCATGTCTCCGTAAGTACGCAGATAGAACGCGGGTGATTGATGACTGTTATGTCTAATAACGCTCCATTGGGTAATATCACTAAAAAAGACTTCAGGGTTATCGGATGTCTCAAACTCATTCGCCATGATGCCCAAAGGTATATCAACGCGATTAAGTAGCTTTTGTCCGAGTGAGAAGGCTTCGTCGAAGTTAGTTGGTTGTTCGCTTAACTGCTTAATTGCATAGGTTTGTACAAATCGAGACGGCGGTGTTGGGTCGGCGGGTAGACCCATCAAGCCAGCGCCATTGATTGATTGAAGTGGGCCAGGCACTTGGACATGACGTTGCATGGTTGCTTCATTGTTCGGTTCTGGGTTGTAGTTGCGCAAATTGGAAAAATAAGAGAGGTGATTGACATGCCAATGGTAATTTGGGCAGTTAGTCATTACTCCAACGTAGGAGTGGTCCACAACCACTTTATAATCATCAAAGTCGTATTCGGTACATTGATAGCGTGCTTGCTGATTTTCCTCTTTGCTCAACATATCGCTTTCTTTGAATGCTCGATAGATATGCATATTACCGTTAAGAAACTCAATGACGGCACTGTCATTATTTGCATCGTGAATCACGAAATGCTGGTCCAAAGCCATGTTGTCACTCTCTGTTTCACCAGTTGAAATAGTCGAGTTAAACACGTAAACGGGGTGGGTGGTGAAGTAGGTCACCATCTCGTCCACAGTATTAAACGTAGACAAGATAAAAGTACCAAACAGGCCGCTGCCTAATGCAAAGGCATCATCAGGGATGTGAGAGGTCGATACATTTTGATTGAGAATGGGCAAGTACAGTGACCCAACAGAAAGGCCAGATTCATTAATGCCATCAGCTGTTAAAAGAGGGTTATTATACCGGGTAATGGCATTGCAGTGTATGAAGCTCAACTCTCCCTGCCAATTTGCTCGAAACTCACATTCTTTACTGTGAAGTTTTGGCGGCTGACCATTGAAAACACGGTCGGCTTTTCCGTCGGAAGTAAAGGTCGTAATTTGGTAAGTTTGTTGGGCTCTAAACCAAATCTCGGTCTGAAGGTTAACTGCAAACTCCATGGTTCTAGCGGATAAGGTTTGGTTGTTGCAACCATAATTGATATTAACATCTGTACACATAGCCATGCTTTCCGTTGTTTATCTTGAATGATGAATATCCAAGAAACCCTCTGAATCAAATGCTTAGAGATTACGTGGATATAGATGAATTGCGCTTTAGTAATGGTTTTAGCCATTGAGATAAGCGCATGCTATTAAGTTAAGCATTCAATCAAAAAACGTCAGTAGCAGTTTAGTATCAGTTGATAGAGTTAAAATAAAAAGTGATGTATTAAGTAAAACTCTTTGATCTTAGAAATTAATAATATATTTATTTTTTCAATCTTGGTTACTCTAGATTTAAAGTTTATTTTAAAAGTGATTTGTATTTATTCGATTATCTTGCAGTGGTGATATAAAGTGAGAACATAAAGTTAACAATTTCAGATTGTGATTGAAAATGGGGAGAGTCTTCAATCCAAATACCGAGAAATGAAACTGCCCGAGAAGTTGTGCAACTGTCTCGGGCGAAGTGATGAATCAGGTGAGCAGCTATAAAGTTTTCTCACAAGAACCGCTAAGTGGTGGAGATATTTTTAAATTATCATTAAAGATTTCTACAACGACGGGGCCTTTATTTTCATCTTTTGCATAGTATGCACAGGACTTGTCCCCAGTATAGGTTTTACCTGCCTTTTTGAAACTGTAATACCAGGAGTCATGGGTAGCGGCACCGGATTCAAAACTAGCAGATTCAGATTGTTCGCCAATATTCAAGTCGAAATGAACCTCCATTTCCGGAGAGTCTTTAAATCTCACATATCCGGTGATTTTATCGTTGGAGTTATTTTTAACGTAAAATGAACCCTTAGTTGTCATAATTTTTCCTCTTTTTTAATTTCTATACGTGATAGAACGGCCAAATGACGTTCTGTTAATATATGCTTTTTAAGATGCATATTGATGTTAAATGATGGTCTTATTAGTTCTAAGGTGATTAAACTTATCCTTAGCGTATTTTTCTTTTATACCGATTAAGTCGCGGTAGCTTCGATCAAAATAAACGCTTGTCGGAATTGCCGGATCTTTAAAGCTGATGAAGGCACCATAGGTTCCCGGTATATCAGCTTCTCTGGCTTTATCAATCCAGTCCATGGCTCTGTTTACATCAACAAGTACTGGGTTATTTTGTAGTTCTAGTTTTTGCTTTATCTCTTCATTCCACCAGGTTTGGTATTGGACTGTATATTGACACTGGCGGTAGGGGAAAGATATGTCTTCAAGGTCGTCTGAGTGATGATAAAAACCGCCAGTGATCGCCCCTAAGGTTACGTAACTAAATAGCCCTTGATAGCGGTTTTCTGGCTTTATCAAAGGTGAAGTTAAGCTTTGCAAAAGTGCAGTATAGCCTTCTGGTTTAAGACCTCGCTCTGACACCAATCGCGAAGTGATTTTGTGAGGTGCTGGGGCGTCATAATCGGGAGGGAAAGGAGAACCGTTTTGACACAAAGAATCGCGCCCCCATGTGCTCATCAGGGAGTGATCGTATTTCTTCCCGTCAAAGTCAGTGCCATGTGCTTCATAGACTTGAACTAAATCAGGGAAGCAAGCGCCAAATTGAACGGCTATAAATTGGTGAAGATCTTGTTCTGTTCCTTCCCAGTAGCCATACATGGTGCAGTGATGGCTGATGGTTTCAATATCACAGTGGTTAGATGATTCAGGCAGAGCATCAATTTGCAAGTTGGTGCCAAGAAGTTTAGGCGTATCGAGGCTTTTTATAGCCTGCTCCCAATTTTTTAGCACATCTATGGTAGGGTGCGTTGGTATTGGCTGAAGCATACCGTTGATTTTTGGATAGAGGTTCCACTGAAGCTCGAAGCGGTGGATCTCTTTGGGTAAAGGGAATGTTTTTACGCGTAGCTCGGTAACAATGCCATAGCTCATGCCTCCGCCGCCTCTTAGTGCCCAAAATAGGTGAGGGTTGGACTCTGCTGAGACTTCTGTGATCGTACCATCACCCAATACCACGGTTGCACTCACTAGGTGCTCACAACACATGCCGTATTTTCGCGTCCAAGGGCCCCATCCTCCGCCTTGAATATAGCCAGTCAACCCAACTGTGGCACAGGTTCCATGTGCAATCATTCGATCATGCTCTGCAAGTTTTGGTGTCAGTTGATAGAAGCGATAGCCAGCACCAATGGTGGCAATATTGTCACACAATTGGAAGGTCTTAATTCTGCTCACGTCAATCAAAATGACGTTGTCACCACTGCATTCACCTGCGTGATCATGCCCTCCTGAGCGAACACGAATCGGGAGATTGAATTGAGTTGCTGTTAGATAGGCTTGCTGAACTTCTTGCGTACTTTCGCACATGACAATGACAAAGGGTTGGTGTTGATAGCGAGTATTGAAGATGAGTGACTCGACTTGATATTGGTTCAAACCGGGAACCGGTGAAACCGTGTTTTCAAGAGGTGTCAGTAATCGTTCTTTAGGAAAACCGCACTTATCCATTTTCTGAATAAACAGTTTGGCATTATTGACTGAGATTGAGTACGCGCTAAGTACAGCGAGGCGTTGTATTTGAGGGTTAGGGTGCTGTTCTACCACTTGGTTTTCTTTAGTTCCCTGCATCCATTCATGTTCCATTATTTTTTCCATTTGGCTTATGTATTGAATAGTTGTTCAAATATTAAACCAAATGCATATATTCACCATATCAGTTTGGTATCAGTTGTTCTGTACAAATCGCCAAAAGCATCAGCGAGAGAGCAACAATATCTGGTTGATGAAAAGAACGATCGGCATCTGCGTGACCGTGGATAATTTATGTAGTCAAGTAGATCTGAGCCTAAATTGATACTGAACCAGAATGACGTGTTATCTACATTGAATGGGTCACTAACGACAATAAATTCAGTTGGAGAACACAATGAAAATGGACTCAAAAGAATCACAAGCAATTTTTACTGCTCATTATCAAATTGGTAACGGCTTACCTGGAGGAGTGAGCTTCGATGTTAATCTACTCGTGGCCAGCGAAGACAAATCAATAGTGGGTAAAGGACATATCTTTCAGGCCGTTAACCCACCGTTAAATGTGGTGTCTGATCTCAATGGTAGTTTCAACTATCAATGCACGATGCGTGATTGTCATATCATGGTGACGTTGCAGGGCTACCAGCCTTATCTAGGCATTGCTCCTTTAGGAGCTGATCTTCATAACGTAACGCTCAACCTCCTACTTAATGATGATTGGAAGTCAGGCGTGGCATTCTATCGATATAAAAATAGTTCAGGTAAATGGATTGAAGCAGCAAATCAACGCGTTACTCTACTTTTGCCTGAGCATGTTCCTAGCATCGAGAACTTTAAGGTGGAGCAAAATGATCTTGCGCCAGCATAAATCTCATCAGCGATGACACTGTGCCAAAACACAGATATTCGATGGTTTCGAATATCTGTGTTTGACGAGGTAAATCGAGTAAACACGATGACTTGACGGTGCAATTAATCGACTTTCTTCGTTTATTGAATATTTCATGGTTGAGTAGATGTGGAGAGCCAATGGTCGAGCTCATCAACACTTATTTGAGCCTGATTCAGTTGATGCTTACGCGCCGCCTGATTGAAGTTTAACAACTCAGAGACGGAGCTGGACTGGTCGAGTAAGGCAAGCATCAGATTCGCTTGTTCAATATAAAAATCACCCCATGGATGCGGATCTTCTTGGGTGAAGTTAGACAGCTTATCGCGATATTTTCGAAGTAGCGTAGGCTGCTTATACTGCCACGCTACTTGGATTCCTTGTTGGTAAAAGCGTAAATAGTTATGACCAACACAGGTAGATTCTAGCCAAGCCTCACCAGTGCGCAAAGCGGAGAGGGCCGTTGATTCATCGCCACAAATAAGTGCCTTGGTAGATACGAGCCAAGGACCAATAAAATTGTGTAGCTTATTGATATGAACAAGATCTAGAGCCGTGTCGATGTCCGAAAGGGCTTTCTCCTCTTTTCCCTGATACCAGTGCAATCTTGCACTGGACTCCAAAAGAAAAGCGACAAATCGATGAGCATTAAGCTGTTTTGAAAGTTGTAGAGCGGTCGAGATTTCGTTTTCAGCTTGCACCAAGACATTACGGTCGAGAAAGATCCATGCAGCCGTAAGCCTAGAAACAATTTCTGCTCGGCGGTTTGCCGTGAGATAGGCAAGATTCGAGGCATGCTGAGCCTGTTTTAGTGCTTCGTCAGATTGCAGTTGATAGATCATCACTGTTGCCAGCATGTAGCGATTAGCAGTTTCAATCGAAAGCAACTGATGCTCTTCACACAGTTGCAAACACTCGGTTAAGTGCTCGTATGAGCGAGCCATTTTTCCTTGTGCGTAGGCACAATCACCGAGGCCGCCAAGCGATTTTGCTTTCGCGCGAAAACAGTTTGCTCGTTGACTGTAATCTAATGCAAGTAAATGTTCTTTCTCACATTCGTCTAGCTGCCCAGTGGGGAACAGCATATTACCTCTCATCGAGTGAATTTCACACAAAGATTTATTTAACGTCAGCTTTTCGCACAGGGCTTGGGCTTGGTCTAAAATCGACATCGCTTGTACAAAGTTGTCGGTTAAACGGTAGGGGTTAATGAGGTCTAAATAGTATTGAACACGTTCAGAATCATTTTCTGTGTGATGAATCGCTTGCTCAAGAACCTCAATACTCTCTTTGATGCGTCCCATCGAATACAGGCAGTTTCCTTTCATATTTAGTGCATACGCCATCTGTGCTTTAGGTGACTCTTTAATAGCGTATTCAATAAGAGTCAGTGCTTTTTCAAATTGATAATTGCTCAGGTAATGTTTGGCGGTCTGGTCAAGAACAGTAAATACACCTTCGCCCTTGGCATGATTGATATGGACTGCATATAAGAACCGATCTCGGTTCTCATACCATTTTGCGCAGGCCATGTGTATTTTTGAACACTGTGACTTGTCTATTTGACGGAAAACAGCATTACAAATCAAATCATGATGGAAAAGGTATTGATCGCCATTGAGTTTTACTAAGCCAGCGTCGACTAACTTATCTGGTACGTAGCCGGGAATTCGAGTGATTTCACGCAGTTGCTCCAGTTGAAAGTACTGCCCCAACACAGATGCAGTACAGAGTGCTTGGCGATCTTGGGCTGGAAGTTGAGCTAATTGTATCGAAACTAAATGTTCCAATGACTCCGGAACGTCTTTATCAAACTGAGAACAAAGTAGTGTTTGGCGCAAGTATAGAGGATGGCCTTTCGCAAGCTTTATACAGTCATTGATATGTTTATTCTGTTGGCATGTGATTGAGCAAGCTAACTCGTAAGACTCTTCAGATGATAACTCCCTAAGTTCGATTAGATTCACGTTGGCAAACCAAGATTGTTTGGAACTAAGTCGTTTTTGCTGCCTAAACGTCAGAAAGAGTAAAATATTGGTGTTTGTAATATAAGGTAGCAGTGTCTCAAGAAATGCCAACATTACCTCGTCGGCCCAATGGACATCTTCAACAATAATCAAATGCGGTTTGCTGGTCTGCCGTTGTTGAATTAAGAAAGGAATAGATTGCTCTATCGTTTGTTTCAGCGTTTGGAACTCCATTAAGTTCAGCAGCTGTTTTTCTGATTCGTTGAGTGTTACCCCCATTAACCAATAAAGGCAGAGATGGAAAGAAGAGGGAATTGATGACTCGACAGTCTGCTGACGAATAGAATCATCGGTATCTTCACGAGTAAATGAACAAATTGCCCGAGTGAATATATTTTGAGGGGACAAGAGATCAGCACTGCCATGATTCAGGATTTGAATCTCTGTGGTTAAACACGAAGAACGACTCAAAGACGAAATGACCTGGTTGAGTAGGCTGGTCTTTCCTATCCCTGCGGTACCAGTAATACAATACGTTTGGCCTGCTTCTTGTTTTTGCCATCGCTTGATTCCGCTATTCAATGTTTCTAGTTCAAGTTTACGCCCTACGAAACAATCAGTATGGTTTTGGTGTAAGGATACAAAATGCCAGTTGTTGAAGTCTGGCTCTCCTGTTAGAAAAGGTTTTATTGGTCTGGCACAATTGGACGAGATAAAGCAAGGACAAGCAGCTATTTCTCCCCAAGGGATTTTAACTAGGATTTCATTGATTGGGGTTATCGCATTTGGATGTTCCGATAGCTCAGTGATTCGATGCATGTATTTCACATTGATAAAAGACCGAATCGAAGCCGAAAGAGCAACCTTTAATTGAAGGGCTAGTTGTCGAATTCGCTCAAAAATATATTCGTCCGATTCCTGTAAAGACCAAGTAAGAACAAACGTTCGGTTTTGTATTATGGGTGTAGTGTTTTGGCTGAGAAGTAAGGTTTGCAGAGCCTTTGCGGTCAAATCACACTTTGCTTCGATTGCAAAAATAAAAAAATATGGTGGTGATGAAGATACATTTGTAAATAATGGTTCTGAGGCCCGATCTATTAAAAGGTCCTCTACGGGGACAGAAAAGTATTCCGCGAGATTGGATGCGGTACGATACAGCACATTCGCCCCAGACTCTGCTCGCTTTATAGAAGCAATAGATACGACAAAACCCTGTTGAAAGCATTCTTCCGCCAGTTTTTCTTGGCTCAGTCCTAATTTCTTTCTCAGTTCTTTGAGTCGTAATACGTTGAGTGGAATTCTTCCATCCCTATTTGCCATATTTCACTCCGTTGTAACGTATAGCTTTTCCCAGTAAACCTGAATCGATTGGATATGTTGAGTGAATAAATTTATCTTATTTCACCACATATATAATACTAGTAGTTAAAATGTTATATACGAAAATGAAATGGGCATTTTAATCTTCAAACCACCTTAATTCATTGTTATATTGGTGGTGTTTTTTTATTAATAATTTTGATATTTATTTTTGTGAGTTCATGTTTTTCTTAATAAGTTTTTTGAAATATCTTTAAACTTATATCTTTTAAAAGATTGCACACCTTAAACTTATATTGGACTTCATTAAACTTTAAAAATTAAATTCTTTAATTTTAGAGATATAAATTGACAATCTTATTTTTAGTGTTTTTTTTGATCTCTATTCTGGCTAACTGATTTTTTCTAGTCTATAAATCAAATATCGGCAATTTCAAAATAACTGCCGAAAAAATTATTTTAATTTCAATATTATAAATAGTTGGCTTTATACTATGGATATTGGCTTTTTCTGCCTGTTAAAAGGCTTTCATATTACACCACACTTGAGTGCCGCGCTTACCTCTATTAAGGAGACTGCGTGGCTGCCATATGTCAAACGATCTTGCCATCGAGGGGATTGGCAAGCGCTTGCTTTAGAAGAATCACATCGAAAGGCCTATTACCCTAACTATTTACTACTCTCTGAATTTACAGGATTAGAACTGTTTTTATCTCAATTTTTCTGCCCAATTTTGTCAGTACGGTTTATGAAGTTAGAGCCGGGAGCTGAGATATTGTAACGCGGACCTCTGGCATATGTTTTTCTCAAGTACAGGTGTGTTACATCATTAACTACTGCTACAGCGGCAAGTGAGGTTCATGAATTATGCAAAAAGGCTCATCTATAGAATTCTACCAGCAACGTCCTCAATCTCGTGAGACGGTCGGTGTTGAAGAAGTGCAGCAACAAACTCAACAGTTTGGTTTTGCTGAACCCGAAATGGATGAGCTGCTTAAGTACTCATTACGGACTCAACTTGAGGCTATGCTCCCAAACCAACTCAGCACGGCTGAACGCCAACGGCAACTGAAAGAGAGTTTCGCTGCGGCAGTTGAGCTCGTATTGAAGGAGACGAAAGTTGAGCACCGAACACTGGTGCAAGCCTTTCAGAGCATGTATGGCAACGCTTGCCAATCTCTTTCTCTGGCTAAACTCACTCAAGAGGAACTGACCCGACAGTACATTTCCACGTCTGGGCTGGTGATGTCCCCACTTAACTGTAAACACACCATCAAAGATGTGTACCGAATTAAAGGCTTTGCGTGTGGTATAAACAAAGCTATCCAACATATGCTTGCCAACAAGTCACAGGTTAAAGTGCTTTATCCAGCTTGCGGCCCCTTTGCACCATTGCTGCTGCCTTTACTTGCTCACTACAAACAAAGTGATCGAATTAGCGCAGAGCAGCTTCAGGTGACACTAGTAGATATTCACCCCGGAGCCATTAAAGCACTCAATCAATTGATCGCGGATCTCGATATCGCAGACTACATTGAAGCCTTAGTGGAAGAAGATGCTACCCAATTTTCGCCAACTCAAACGTTTGATCTCCTGATACTTGAAGCGATGCAGCATGGCTTTAGTCGGGAAGGGTTCCTCAGCATCGCGAAACATTTGGTTCAATATTTACATATTCAAGGCGAAATGATCCCCAATCAGGTATCTGTGCGCGCCATGATGGTCATCGGGGAGACGGAATTTAATCAACAATGGGAAAAAGCAGAGTATGCACATTCCAACCATTGCCAGCCGGAAGCGATCGATGATCGAATTGATCTGGGAGAAATTCTTAACGTCAATAAAGCCATGTTGCTCAGAAGCGAGATTTTTGAGCTAGATGGTGGAATAAAAATGCTGCAAGGCAACACCATTGAGCTGCCGAAAGATGTGCCAGATATGGCAAAACGTATCCTCGCCATTTACAGCCATATCGATACTTACGGAGATGCGATGGTCGGACAATACGACTCTGGTATTACCCATCCTAATCCCGACATGACTTTTTATGTGGATGCCAAGCCCAAAGCTGTTGAACACCATTACTTTGAAGCGAAGGGAGGGGATAAGGTCAGTTTCTATTATCAGTTAACCGGATTGCCAGGTTTTGTCGCCACCCATGGATGATTTCGATATGCAGCAAAAATACGTCGTTTTTACAGGAAGTTGTTACGCCTTGCCCATCATTCAGTTGTTGGCACAACAACATAAATTGGCGGGCGTGGTAGTACCGGAAGGAGAACTAAATCCAGACTTACAGCAGCTACAGAGCTATCTGAGCGCTCAATCGATTCATATTGCTCAGTATACCGCCAATGATAGCAGTGCTTTGATAGCGCAACTCGATGCTTGGCGAGTCACGGATGGCGTCATCTATTTGTTCAGGCACATAGTTCATTCCTCGCTGTGTCAGTTTTTCAACGGAAACTTGTACAACATTCATCCGGGAAAGCTGCCCGAGTATCGAGGCCCGATGCCTCTCTATTGGCAATTAAGAGACGGTTTAGACACCTTTAGCCTCACCCTGCATCGTCTTGAGGCATCGGCTGATTCCGGCGCTATAGGAATGGAGTTAGAGGTACCATTTCACCCGTTTGAGACCTTAACCAGTGCTCAGAAAAAAGCGTCACAAATGACGGCTAAGCTGATGTATGACTTCCTCATCGCGCAACAAAAGCAAGGGCTGGTTTGGCGTGAACAAGTATCAAACCCCAACGAAGTAGCACGAGCAGTAAACCAACATGATCTGCACATTCGTTGGAACGTGCAAACGAGTCGCGAAATCGTCAACTTAGTGCGAGCAGGCAATCATGACTTCGGTGGTGCGATGTTGAGCTTGCCAAGTGGTGTCGCCAATGTTTTGCAAGCAAGCGCAATGGAGACTTCTTTAGTCGGTGTTGAGGCGGGGAGAATTCTCGAGATCAGCCCACAACATGGGTTACAAGTGAAAACGTTAGATAGCGCCATATCAATAGATGTTATTGCTACACCGCAAGGCGTGTTTTCGGGTTATCGCTATGCGCAAATGGCTGGGCTAGATGCTGGGATGTCATTGCTCCAGCACGCTTCTGCTTGTGAGTAAATAAATATCTCAATACGGCTCTTTGCGGCAGTGATGAAGCCCGTAACGGTATTTAGTAATGCGAGATTGGAAAGTTTTAACCAACCACACCAATTTCGTTATGGGCTGGTTTTAACTTAAGTGTATACGTTGAAAGGAAGAACAGTATGGCTACAGAACCGTATCTTGGGACACTAACCGCATTTGGTGGCAATTTTGCAATTAGAAATTGGGCAATGTGCTCGGGGCAAATGCAGGCAATTGAAGATAATCCAGCGCTCTTCTCTCTAGTTAGCACTCTATACGGAGGTGACGCCCGAACTACCTTTGGTTTACCTGATTTGCGTGGCCGCAGTCCAGTTGGTGTAGGCACACGACCTGGGGGGATGGATTATCATCAGGGAGAAAGATTGGGTACTGAACTGGTAACTATTGATATAACTCAAATGCCAGCACACTTACATACGGCAATTTTTACCCCTCTTGGCACTTCTGCACCTGTAACAGGCAGGATGAAGGTTGCTACCAATGCTGCAAATACACAGGTACCCGATAGTAATTCGTATATAGCGCAAAACTCTACCCCCGGGTTCTATAAACCGACGTTTCAGCAACCAGATTTGACCGAGATCGAAGGCTTAAGTGTGTCTGGTGGTGGCTCGGGCGGAGGTACTGTAGCTGTGACTGAAACAGGCGGTTCAATGCCACTTAATATTTTGAGCCCGGTATTGCCGATTAATTGGTTAATTGCCACTGCGGGAGTATACCCACCACGCAGCTAATCAACCAAGAAAGAATTGGCTGAAACTATCGCTAATCCTTTCCTATAAAAAAATTAAACATTTAAGTTGATTATGATAACCCGGCTATGTTGATAAGGCCGTCATCTTCAGGAGAGGAAAATGAGATTACGTCGTCAGGTAGCGATCGCAATTACAACAGCATGGGTGTCCTCAGCGTTTTTTTCCGGTGAAGCCTGGGCTGCACAGCAAACGATTAACTACTCTAATGGTTCAGGTTCCAGTTTTAGTGAGGTGGAGACCGGCGTCACTGGGGGTATGCCCTCGGTCACTCTTACCAATGCAGGTGCTGTGTCTATGGTATTAGATGCCGGCAATAGCACTGATAGCACTCCGTTTACTGGCCTAAATGACCTCGGATTTGTAGCTGGTGTTCTTTACTCAAATACCATGATTAATGAGTTCAACAATCGTGGCTTCCGCTTTTTTGAGAAATCAAGTACTAACTTCAGTTTCGACGAAATTACCTTTATGCAGGGGTCGGCGCGAGACTCAGATAAAACGTATCAACTTGTGTTAACTGGCTTCTCTAATGATACTCAAACAGTGACCGAAACTGTCACCTTGCCAAAAGGTGGTGAAGCAAACTCAGGGTTACAGGACTTGTTTACCCTGACCCGTGGTACAGATTTTAATGATTCGGCATGGCAGGACGTTGATACAGTGACTATGGCGTTTACCCGAAGTCCGGGTGCTGACTCTCGTTATCTTATCAGAAGTATCAAGATTGATGACGCTGCGGTTTCAGATTCTACCGCGCCTACTTTTGTCAGTGCGAGCTCAACCCCCACTGATGATGCAACCAATGTTTCTGTTAGCAACAACATCGAGATTGCCTTCGATGAAAATATTGAGCTGAAGAGCGGCAATATTACCATTCGTAATGTTACCGACAGTCGCGACTTTGAAGTATTTAATGTTGCCACCGAAAGCGATGGCAAAACAACATCACCAGGCGCTGGTCGCATCAGTGTTACCAACAATAAAGTTTACTTAAACCCAACCAGTGATCTGGCAGGGAACCGGACCTACGCCATTCATATTGAATCCAGTGCCGTGGCTGACAGCGCAAATAATAGCTTCGCTGGGATCAGCGATGATGCCACATTTAACTTTACGACAGTCGATACCACGCCAAATGCGCCATCTACACCCGATTTAGATGCTAGTTCGGATACCGGGCCATTAAATACTGATAATATTACCAGTGACACTACACCAACGTTTAGTGGGACTTCTGAGAGTGGATCGATCGTTACTTTATACAGTGATCAAGTCGGTGGAGGTGCAACGGTTATTGGCACAGGCACTGCTACTGGAGGAAACTGGCAGATAACAACCAATGAGTTGGCGTCTGGTATTACACATGCAATAAGTGCTAAAGCGTCTGATAGCGATGATAATGTTAGCTCGGCATCCAACGCGTTAAGTGTCACCATTGATACAATAGCACCATCCGTAGTGAGCATTACCACGCCGATTGAGGCTGACAGTATCGTCAACGCTGCAGAAGACAACGATGTGTTGATCGCTGGCTCCGGCGCGGAAGCAGGCAACAGCGTGACCGTGACTATCACAGACAATAACAGCTCTGTCAGTCGTACGGTGACGGCCGACAACTCAGGCAACTGGACGCTGAGCGGCAGCGAGCTGGATGTCAGTGGCCTGAACAATGGCACCCTGACGGTGTCTGCAACCCAAGCAGATATAGCAGGTAATATCTCCACCGCAGCTAGCCAGAGTGTTACCCTAGACAATGCAGCCCCATCAGCAGTGACCATCACCACGCCGATTGAAACCGATGGTATTGTCAATGCGGCAGAAGACAACGACGTACTGATTGCTGGCTCCGGCGCGGAAGTAGGCAACAGCGTGACCGTGACTATCACGGACAATAACAGTTCTGTCAGTCGTACGGTGACGGCCGATAACTCAGGCAACTGGACGTTGAGCGGCAGTGAGCTTGATGTAAGTGCGTTTAACAACGGCACCCTGACTGTGTCTGCAACCCAAGCAGATATAGCAGGTAATACTTCTACCGCAGCCACCCAGAGTATTACTCTGGACAATGCAGACCCATCTGCTGTAATCATCAATACGCCGATTGAAACTGATGGGGTCGTCAATGCGGCAGAAGACAACGACGTACTGATCGCTGGCTTCAGTGCGGAAGCAGGCAATAGCGTGACCGTGACTATCACGGACAATAACAGCTCTGTCAGCCGTACGGTGACGGCCGACAACTCAGGCAGCTGGACGTTGAGCGGCAGTGAGCTTGATGTCAGTGGCCTGAACAACGGCACACTCATAGTTGCTGTGACGCAATCGGATACGGCGGGTAATACCTCCAGAGTGACCACCCAGAGCATTACCTTAGATAACGCCGCACCATCAGCTGTGACCATCACTACACCGATTGAAACCGATGGTATTGTTAATGCAGTGGAAGATAACGATGTGTTGATTGCTGGCTCCGGCGCGGAAGCAGGCAACAGCGTGACCGTGACTATCACGGATAACAACAGCTCTGTCAGTCGTACGGTGACGACCGACAACTCAGGCAACTGGACGTTGAGCGGCAGCGAGCTGGATATCAGTGGCTTGAGCAATGGCACCCTGACTGTGTCTGCAACCCAAGCTGATATAGCAGGTAATATCTCCACCGTAGCCACCCAGAGCGTAACCCTAGATAACGCAGCGCCATCCGCTGTTACCATTTCCACGCCGATTGCAATCGACGGTATCGTCAATGCGGCAGAAGACAATGATGTGCTGATTGCTGGCTCCGGCGCGGAGGCTGGCAATAGTGTGACCGTGACCATCACGGACAATAACAACTCAGTCAGTCGTACGGTGACGGCCGACAATACCGGGGCTTGGACGACTATTGGCAGTGAGTTTGATGTAAGTGCGTTTAACAACGGCACCCTGACGGTCGCGGCGAGCCAGAGCGATGCGGCGGGCAACACCTCCAGTATAGATAGCACAACAATTACGTTAGATAACGTGAGGCCAACTGTTTCTTTGAGCAGCTCAGACCTTGATTTGATCTCTGGCGAAACGGCGAGTATCACGTTCACCTTAAGTGAGTCCTCAAGTGACTTTACTGAGTCAGATGTCACCGTCACTGGCGGCAGTTTGTCTAACTTTGCGGGCAGCGGTGACAATTACACGGCCACCTTTACGCCGGATAGAGACAGTACAAGTACAGCGACGATTAACGTGGCGGCAGATTTCTTTACCGATGCTGCCGGGAATAGCAACACTGCTGCGTCTCAACTGTCTATAACCGTTGATAGTTTAGTGCCGAGTGTGACTATCTCCAGTGATAAATTGGCGCTGAAAGCGGACGAAACGGCGACCATTACCTTTACCTTAAGTGAAGCGTCGAGCGATTTTACCGAGGCGGATATCACGGTTAGTGGCGGTACTTTGTCTGGTTTTGCTGGCAGTGGTAGCAGCTACACTGCGACCTTTACACCAACGGAAGAGAGTGCGACGAGCGGTACTATTGAAGTTGCCACAGGCACATTTACCGATGCCTCTGGTAACACCAATAGTGCAGCTACACCACTTTCCATCAGCGTCGATACTGTGCTTCCAACCGTTAGTATCACTAGCTCCAGCGCTGCGTTGAAAGCGGGTGAAACGGCAACACTCACGTTTACCTTGAGTGAAGCCGCAACTGATTTTTCCGAAGCCGATGTGACCGTGGCTGGAGGAACTCTTTCTAACTTTGCGGGCAGTAGCGCCAGTTACACGGCTACCTTTACACCTGCAGAAGAAAGCACTGAGGATGCAACTATTGATGTTGCAGCCGAGAAATTTAGCGACGCAGCTGGCAACCTCAATACAGCAGCGACTCAGTTGTTGATCTCAGTGGATACGGGGATCCCGACTGGACATAGCATCAGCATTGATCAGGAGAGCATTAACAAAACCAACGAACAGGCGATGAGCTTTACCTTCGCAGCAGCTGAAGTGAACGCGATGTTCACTTATAGCGTGACCGACGGTACCACGACCATTGACGGCGCTAGTCAAACAATTTCTTCGGAGACCATGCAAGTAACGGGCATTGACGTCACTATTTTGCAAGAGGGGACGTTGACAGTAAGCGTGGTGGTAACCGATGCCGCAGGCAACGCATCTGATGCAGTGACGGATACTGTGACCAAACGCTACGATGTCGCGCCAACGGTAGTTGATGATAGCTTCTCGACTGAGGAAGATACGGCGAAACAATTTAATCTGTTAGCCAACGATTCCGATGTTAATGATGACATGGTCGCTTCTTCTACAACGATTAAAACGCAACCAATTAAAGGTCAGGTGTCGATCAGCAACGGCGTTGTTACCTATACGCCAAATAATAATGAGACAGGCACAGATAGCTTTACCTATACCGTGAAAGATGCCCTGCTGCAGGAGTCGCAAGAGGCGACAGTGACCGTCACTATCATGGCTATAAATGATGCGCCAGTCGCTAAAGCGCTGACCATCAACACCGACGAAGATACCGCAAGCGCAGTAGTCAGCGCGCGTAGTCAAGCGGAGGATGTTGAAGATGGCATCCCAACGGGTGATTTATCGTTAGTTAGTTTGCCTCAAAAAGGACAAGTAGCCATTGATCAAACTGTAGGCACTTTTGTATATACGCCGAATCCGAATGAAAATGGTAGCGATAGCTTTACTTACACGATCGCAGACAGTGAAGGCGGCGTTTCTCTTGCGGCCACGGTCAGCGTCAATATCGGTTCCGTCAATGACTCACCAGTAGCGGAGGAAGACAGTTTTACTTTTGATGAAGATATCACATCGACACTCGATATTTTAAGTAACGACAGTGATATTGAAGATGGGTCATTCACCCCGAGTAGTATTACCCTGCAAGATCTTGGTCAAGGAGAGGGGGTATACAGTTTTGCCACGGTCAGTGTCAATGTCGATGGGACCTTAAAGATTGTGCCAACAGCGAACGTTAATGGTCAACATAGCTTTACCTACATGCTAACCGATAGTGGTCAAGCAGTCTCAGTGCCTGCAACCGTCACGCTCAATATTACGCCAGTGAATGATGCCCCCGTTGCTGTTGATAACAGTGCACAACTACTAGAGGGAGGCTCCTTCGAGGTCAATGTATTAGGCAATGATAGTGATGCCGATGTTGGAGACAGTTTTGAACTCACTAGTGTCACAGTCGTCGATACGCCAGCACATGGCAGTGTGAACGTGACGGCGTCAGGAGCGATTGTTTACAACCCCAATGAGAACTACTTCGGTGAAGATAGCTTCACCTATACGGTGGCAGACTTAGCAGGTGCTGTATCTAACGCCGCAACAGTGACCATGACAGTAACACCAGTCAACGACGCACCAATGGCGCAAGCACAGTCACAAACGCTTGATGAAGACAATAGTTTGGTGATCACGCTGGTTGGTTCAGATATTGATAACGATGATGACACTCTGCAGTATCTTATCACTGAGCAAGTCAGTCATGGCGTGCTAGAGCAGTTGACCAATAATAGTTGGCGCTATACACCAGAAGCGGACTTCAATGGCTCCGACTTCTTCTTGTTCAAGGTCAACGACGGTGATCTCGACTCGACAGAGGTTCGTGTCGATTTGACGGTTAATGCAGTCAACGATACACCAACCGCCACCGATATCAGTGCTACGGGAGAGGAAGAAATACCGCTGACCATTACTTTAAATGGTAACGATGCAGAAGGCTCATCTTTGAGCTATCAAATTGTAAAATCGCCAGTCAACGGTAATGTTACCGTCACAGGCAATCACGCGGTTTATACGGGTAACAGTAACTTCTTTGGTCAGGACAGTTTCACTTACAGCGTAAGTGACGGAGAGCTTACCTCTGTAGTGGCGTTAGTGACCATCACAGTGAATAACGTTAATGACTCGCCAGTGATTACGGGTACTCCATCGGCGCAAGTGGATGAAGATAGTGTGTATCAGTTTGTGCCCGCCGCATTGGATAATGACCCAGCGGATACTCTGACCTACTTGATAGCTAACAAGCCACCTTGGGCTACATTTGACAATACAACAGGAGCGCTTTCTGGCACGCCAAGTAACCGTTATGTGGGGACTTATCCAGATATCGTGATTAGCGTATCCGATGGCACTATTTCTTCCTCATTGTCAGCGTTTTCGATTACTGTGAATAACGTTAACGATGCACCCGTTATCTCTGGCTCACCAGCAACACAAGTGAATGAAGACAGCACCTATTTGTTCACGCCACAAGTGTCAGATGTTGACAGCCAAGCCTTCACCTTCAGTATCGTGAACAAGCCATCTTGGGCTAGCTTTGATGCATCAACAGGCACGCTCAGTGGTACTCCAGATAATGGTGATGTTGGCAAATATCAGGGCATTGTTATCTCGGTTTCTGATGGTCTCACGACAACAATGCTCAATAGATTCAGTATTGTGGTTAACAATGTCAATGACGCGCCGATGATCAGTGGCACTCCTGCTCTTACCGTCAACGAAGGCAGTACGTATCGCTTTGCACTGCAGGCATCGGATGTTGATAGTAGTAGCTTGAGCTTTTCAATCCGCAATAAACCATCATGGGCAACCTTTGATAGAGCAACTGGGTTGCTAAGTGGTACGCCGGAAAATGAGCATGTTGGCAGCACCAATAATATTGTTATTAGTGTCTCAGACGGTGAGCTAAGCACATCTTTAGCAGCGTTTAGCATCACGGTAATCAACGTTAATGATGAGCCAGTGGCGGTTAATGATACCTATGTCTTTACCGAGAGTAACGATGGTAGCTACTTATTGGATGTACTCAGCAACGACAGCGATGTTGATCTAGATACATTACAACTGGAATGGGTTAAACCTACATCTGGAACGGCAACGATTGTGGGCAGTCAAATCCAATTGGTAACGACCTCAATTGGTACAGTGGCAGTGCAATACAGTGTGAAAGATGGTAACGGTGGAAAGGCCACCGCGAAAGCAATCGTGACAATTAAAAGTGCGAAATTGGACGCACCAACAATAGCCGCACCTTCAGATATCGAAGTGAACGCAACTTCGCTCTTTACTAAAGTTGCATTAGGCTCTGCTGTGGCACGAGATAGTACAGGCAAGCTATTACCTGTTTCATTGGTCGACAGCACGACCTTTTTCCGACCTGGAACTAATACGGTCTATTGGCGCACTCAAGACTCTGATGGAAACGTCGCTGAAGCTAGTCAAACGGTAACAGTGTATCCACTGATAAGTATCTCCAAAGATGCGCAAACCACGGAAGGCACCAATCATAGCGTATCGATACACCTTAACGGTCCTTCGCCGAGCTACCCAGTAATCATACCTTATACGGTTTCAGGAAGCACGGACAGTGATGACCACACGCTCACCTCTGGTGAAGTGGTGATACCTAGTGGTACCGAAGGCAAACTTTCGTTCGAACTACTTAATGATGGACAAAATGAGGGCGTTGAAACCTTAGTGATTGATCTGGACAGCACCCTTAATCTAGGTAGTAAGCGTCGTTACACCTTGACAATCTTTGAAGAGAATGTGGCTCCGAAGGTCACGGTAAGTGTATCTCAGGCGGGGGAGCAGCGGAGACAAATTGAAAATGGTGTTGAACCGGTCACAATCACGAGCAGTGTTAGTGATGCCAATATGTCCGATATACACAGTTTCAGATGGAGTAGTGATAGCGATGTACTTAACCAAGCGATTGCGGGGCAGATGTACAGCGAAACATTGACTTTCTCTCCGCAATTACTGAGTTCAGCGATTTACAATTTGCAATTGACAGTTACTGACAATGGCACTCCACCATTATCAGTGACACGGAATGTCTATTTAGAAGTGGTACAAACATTGGCGGAGCTCGGGAGTGAAGACAGTGATGGCGACTTAATCCCGGATGATCAAGAAGGTCATAATGATAGTGATGGTGATGGTATCCCTGATTATCTTGATGCAATTTCTGACTGTAACGTAATTCAACAGGTTGTGTCAGAAAAAGATCGCTTCCTCATTGAGGGGCAGCCAGGTGTCTGTTTACGCAAAGGAATAACCATTCTGACTAACGCAACAGGAGGAGCTTTATTGCTGGATGAGGAGCTTCCTAAAGATATCAATATGAAGAGCATAGGGGGAATCTTTGATTTTGTAGTAACTAATTTGCCGCTTCCCGGTCAAAGCTATCAATTAGTTATGCCTCAACGTTTACCTGTTCCAGCAAATGCAGTGTACCGAAAGTATAATGCTGAACAGGGGTGGGTAGACTTTATTGAGGATGCTCAAAACACAGTTTCTTCTAGTGCTGGCGAGGCTGGTTATTGTCCGCCACCAGGGCACAGTTCATGGTCACAGGGTCTGACTGAAGGTGACTGGTGTGTACAACTTACCATTGAAGACGGTGGCCCGAACGATGATGACGGATTGGCTAATGGCAGTGTCGTTGACCCTGGCGTCGTTGCCGCTCGTGTAAGCAATAATACACTCCCTCAAGCGATTGACGACAATGCGTTTGTTAGTCTCAATGGTACGGTGACGATCGATGTATTGAGCAATGATACCGATGCTGATGGTGATGGGCTGAAGGTAAGTCGCGCTTCTGTAGATATTGGTAGTGTTAGTGTGGTTGATAACAAACTAAGTTATGTCACTCAACCACAGTACTACGGGGAGGCTTTGATCACTTATAGCGTAACGGATGGTAATGGTGGAACGGGATCGGCGAAGGTGACGGTAAATGTGGTAAACAGTCAGAATCCGAATGCGGTGGACGATAATATTACCACCGATGATCGTACCCCTGTCACGGTTTATGTCCTTGCTAACGATACCGATCCGGATAACGACACATTGAAGTTGGTTTCAGTCCAAGCGCAGTATGGGCAGTCGGTCATGAATGCAGATCAGAGCGTGACCTATACCCCTACCTCAGGGTTTGAAGGCAATGATGTGTTGACATATATCATTCAGGATAGCCAAGGCCTGCAAGACGCGGGGAAAGTTATAGTGACCGTTAAGTTGGTAAGAGATGTAAAGGTTGAAAATACTTCAGCAGGATCATTGGGTGGCATAGTGTTGATGCTTTTGATTTTGTTAGGAGCCATGCAACGTTATGGAAGAAACAGTGCTTTAGCACTAATTGCTGTGTTTAGTTTTAGTAGTCAAGCGGGTTGGTATGTTGATGTTCAAATGGGGTCAAGCCATGCAGATGAGCGTGATGCTGTTAAAGGTGATAACGTAATCTCTACTGACAACACCGGGCTCTATCGCTCTGTCGGGTTTGGATATACTTTTTCTGAGCAATGGTCTGGAACTATTCGTTATATTGATATGGGTGAAGGTAGTGCTACATTGCGTAGTGCTACTACTTCACCAGAAGACTATCACGCCAATGTCGCATCGATAGCCCCACTCCTTGTTAAGGGCATGGGCTTCGACATCGGTTATAAGTTCTGGCAATACAATTCATGGTCCGCAAAACTGAGTTTGGGGGGCTTGTTCTGGGAAACCGATATTGAAAGTACGTATCAAGGCAGCAAGATAACGACGGAAGTGGATGGTTTTGATGGATATATTGGTGCAGAAGTTGGCTACAACTTCTCAGATAATTGGGAGATCGGTGTCCAAGGCGCTCGTTATTTTTTACATGAAAATGATGTTGATATAATTGCGCTACAACTTCGTTATTTTTTTGAGCCGTTAGCAGCGTATTAACTTATGGTTTGGTATTTTTCGATAATTTATATCCCAATTGCTCATGAAGCGGTATGGTAAATCACTGGAGATTAATGTCGTGATTGTGCTCTTTATTATGTAGGTCAATAGTCTATAACAAATCCTTAATTACCTTGAAGTCTTTTCTTCTTTAACATCTAGCGAAAGATAGTGTTTTGATAGAGTGTTAAACAGAACTTACGGTTCGATATTAGAAAAATAAGGTTCATTGAATGCTCGATGTGAACTTAACTTAAAAGAAGATGATTTACGCAATAGGGTTGTTGGTAGTGCTGCAAATGTCAGCGTGATACGTCGCTTTACTTTGAACCTAGTACGTTTACAGGCGAAGAAATATAGTGTTGGGGCTGAAGCCAAACCAAGCGTGTCAGAGCGACACAGTTCGTATTGAACCCTTATTGGGTTGAAAAGCGTTCCACGCTGGCTGTCGCCCTGATGCTGATAACTGCGACGATAAATTGATACCGAGCAAAACGATAATTTTATATCTGTTTTAATCCAATATTGATTGAATAATATCAAATGCTTTTTCTATTTTTTGGGTAGGAATAATGCCAAATCCAAATAAGAGGGCATTAGAATGATTGTTGATAGAAAAATGCGATGATGGGTAAACCGCTACATTTGATGAAGCAAATTTATTCATCATTTGTGTCGCGCATCCCGATACTTCAGCTGCTATATGCAATCCACCTTGGCTTGGAATACGTTGTAAGCAATCTATGTTGTCAATTAATTGAGTTAGCTTATTATACCTTTCGCTGTAGATTTTATTCATATTGAGTAAATGGTGAGAGAAATGACCGTCACGCATGAATTCGTCAAGTAGGATTTGAGACACTACAGATGTACTTCTTCCCAAGTGCCATAACATATTTGAAATTGGCTCTATTAAAGACTTTGGCGGAATCATATAGCCAATGCGTATGCCGGGAAATAGTATTTTAGAGAAACTGCCTATCATAACGACGCAGTCATTTTTGTCTTGTGACTTGAGAGCTTTCTTACTGGTATTGAGATAGTGATATTCCGAATCATAATCATCTTCGATAATGATTGCGTTATTAACTTCTGCCCATCTCAGCAGTTCTAACTTCCTGTCAGCTGAGTAGCTAAAGCCTAAAGGGAACTGATGACTAGGCGTTGTATAAATAATTTTGGCATTAGAAGGGATTGATTCAACGACAACACCTTGGTCGTCCATCGGCACGGAGCCTATTTGCGCGCCAAGTAATCGAGCTTGATTTCGAAAAACAGGATATCCTGGATCTTCCGTCGACACGAGATCCCCGGGAGAGAGTAATGTAAGGAGAGTCGTCATTATTGCCTGCTGGCACCCTTGAGTAATGATGATGTCTTCAGGGTCACAGATTACGCCTCTCGAGTGTCTCACATACTCGCAGATAGACTCTCGTAAACAAGCTAACCCTTGCAAATCACCGCCATGTGCAAACTCTGGAGTTAATGCATTGAGCCTACTCAGTCTTGAGTGTCGCCAAATATGCTTTGCTATTCTCTGATGATCAGGAACGCCTAAAGTGAAGTCATAGTCTAGATTCTTTGGTGCGATGATCTCTGGCTTCTTCGCTGCGTTAGTGCCAAACACCCCTAGTTGGTAGTGTTTTATTGGTCTCTTATCTTGATTCACCGTTTGTTCTAGAGCATTACTTACGTACGTGCCAGACCCTGCCTTTTTTACTATCCACCCCTCGAACTGAAGTCGCTCATACACCGAAATGACAGTGTTTCTTGCTATGCCTAACTTTTTCGACAGCATGCGAGTTGATGGTAATCTCTCATTTGATCGTAATCTGCCTTCTAATATCCCTTGGTATATCTCGGAGTAAAGTTGTTGGCTGGTGACTTTTCCAGTTTCGAAGTGTAGTGAAAATGGCATCGTTTTCTCTGTAGACGTTGAAAAGTGGTTCTAAAGCGTTGTGAGGATGTGGATCTGTATATACCAAGTATATCTACCTAGTATACCGTTATCGTGATATGGAGAAAGCGTAATTGAGTACACTATTTCCCCATTTTGGAAACGGATGTTACTTACATTCGTATCTAACCGGCCTACCTATCAACGGTGATCAGGTTTAGACCTGTTTATATCGCACTAAAAATTTGAAGACACAGTGTTATTCATCGAGGGTTAACGATTGGAGTTCTTCAAGTCAGGATTACTTTTATATAAAAAGTTAAAAGCCTTGGAATAAACTAGAAATTAATTATAAGTTAAAATTAAAAAATTGAGGGTTCAATGAAGTTAAACAATGCCTTGCTGGCCATTTTATCGCTCACTTCTTTCGTCACGTTTGCGAAAACGGAGTTAACGGTTAGCAGTCAATTAAAGAGCGTAGTTGATGAATGCGCTAAAGGATTAATCAACGAATACGACATTCCGGGGTTGGCTGTTGCAGTAACGATTGATGGTAAACGTTATTTTTATAATTACGGTTTGGCTGACGTAAGTAAGGGGAGTTTAGTCACCAACGACACAATTTTTGAACTCGGCTCTATCAGTAAAACTTTTGCTGCTACTTTGACTGGGTACGCCCAAGAAAAAGGTAAGCTAGACATGGATGACAAGGTCAAAGATTATATTCCAGAATTAGAGAATAGTGCTCTGGGTAATACCAAGCTAGTTAATGTCGCCACCTACACTGCAGGTGGTCTACCATTGCAATTCCCTAGCGAAGTAACGAACGACGCTGAAATGATGCAGTACTACAAAACGTGGAAACCGGAGTACGAAGCCGGTACTAAGAGGAAGTACTCAAACCCTAGTATTGGTCTATTTGGCTACATCGGTGCCTTGAGTATGAAGTCAGACTATACGGAAATGATGGAAACCGTCATCCTGCCTGAGCTCGGTATGACCAATACCTTTGTCGATGTACCAAAGGATAAGCTTAACAACTATGCTTTTGGTTATAGTTCTGAGGGAAAACCCGTTAGAGTTAATCCAGGTATTCTTGATGCACAAGCCTATGGTATTAAATCAACAAGCTTAGATATGCTTCAATATATCGAAGCAAATATGGGTCAAGCGCAACTTAATACTGATATAGAAAATGCGCTAGAGAGAACTCATACTAAGTATTTTGATACCGACACGTTTACACAAGCCGTAGGATGGGAGGGTTATGATTACCCCGTTTCACTTTCGCAATTATTGAAGGGTAACTCCAGCGATGTAATTCTCAAAGCTAAACCGGTTCAAGCAAGTGTATCTGGTACTCTCGGTCGTGACGTTTGGTATAACAAAACGGGCTCAACAGGTGGCTTTGGGGCATATGTCGCGTATGTACCCTCTGAAAAAATAGGCATAGTGATTCTGGCGAATAAAAACTACCCTAATGCAGAAAGAGTAGAGGCTGCTTACCATATTATTAGCTCAGTGGTGAAGTAAATTTTAGTGGTAATAGGCACTACGTAATTATTAGAGCTTATTTAGATACATACTATCTGCAGTGTTTTATTCGATAGTATTTATAGGAGTATTCATGAAAACTAAGCATTGGTCTAAGGTGACTTTGCTACATGAAGCTGTTACGAACCCAAATATAACGATTAAAGGTAAACATAGTTATTACAGTGATTGTTGGGACGCCGGTTTTGAGGAGTCTGTTGTAAGATATCTACAAGGCGATGAGTTCAGCCGAGATTGGGAACCAAAATGGAAGATTGATAAGTTACATATAGGTGACTTTGTCTGTATTGCAGCGGAAGTTGTGATTGTTATGGGGGGAAACAGTACACATAGAGCTGATTGGTTCTCCTTGTACCCATTTATGGACTTTATTGAAGAAGCGTACGTCGGGAAAGGAGATACTCATATTGGCGATGGCGCCTGGCTCGGTATGCGATCCATGATAATGCCGGGTGTGACTATCGGAGAAGGAGCAATCGTTGCGGCAAACAGTGTGGTGACGAAAGATGTTGAGCCTTACAGCATGGTTGCGGGGTCACCAGCTAAGCATGTCAAATATCGCTTTTCTCGAGAGACGATAGACGAACTGCTTGCTCTTAGGATATATGATTGGCCTGATAAGAAAATCGACAGCCTGAAGAGATTTTTATGTTCAGACGATTTAGAAGGGCTGAGAAAGGCAAGCGCTGAATATGATAGAAACCATTCAGCATCATGACAACGTCACCATTTAAAAGGTCAGAAAGAGGCCATTGTTGGGCCTCTTTGTATTAAATATCTAGCCAATACAATGAGTAATCATTTTATTCTTTTATTGATTTTTTATGTGAATATGATAACGGCGCGTACCACTTGCGTTCAAGAACAAGAGGACAACGTGCTTGGTAAAGGGGAAACCGATGGAATATCGGGAAACTATAATTATTAAGAGCCGCATGTAGCGGCTCTTTTTGATCCTGAAATTGGTTAGTGGCGACAGACTACGAAGCGCTCAGAGGGTTACGAGGACTCGCTTCAGATAAATGAAGAAAGAGCGAATCGAAGTGGATGTTGTTACCTATTTGACTGCTCATACCGTTGCCATTCCGCTGTTAACTCTGCTTTTTCTTTTCTCGCTGCAATCAGCATTTCTATATTTACGTCAGTGTTTGGGTGCCTTTGAATGTATCGCTCGTAATCAACCGGAACACCATTGATGTGCAGTTCAAGATGTAAATGCGGCCCTGTTGTTCTTCCTGTGTTACCCGTTTTCCCTATCACTTGTCCTCGGCTGATCTTCTCACCAACATGGACGTTGCGCTGAGATAAGTGTAGATAGCGTGATACAGAGCCATTTGTGTGGCGGATATTAATGTAGTTGCCGGCAAAACGGTTGTAGCGGGACTTTAAAACGATGCCATCAGCAATACTACGAATCGGTGTACCTACAGGTGTGGCATAATCAGTGCCTAAGTGCGGAGTCGTTATATTGGTCACTGGATGTGTTCGCTTTAAGTCATAGTCAGAGCTCACTCTGTAGTTTTTATCAAAGGGTGAAGAAAACATGAACTGATTATTTATCGACACACCATGCTCATCAAATACGTTGCCGTGACCATCATTGATAATAAATAAATCAGTTTTACTGCCTAAATAGTAAAAAGAACTAATGTAAGTTTCATTTTTACTATTTAATTTAGTTCTTAAGATAAAGTTATCACCTCTTTTAATAGAGTCAATAATATTAAACTTGCTTTTGATCAGTGCTAATAGCAAGTTGATCTCTTTTTGACTCACTCCTGATTTTAATAATGAAGCGACAAAAGAGTATTCAACCACACCGATAGTGATTTTTTGCCTACGAGTATTCTTTTTAATTGGTGGCTGCACATTCTCACTTTCGAATTCTAAAGGCTTGATGGTAGGTAGCCTATCCACAGGAGTGAGGAAGTAGTGAGAAAGCGATACGCTAATCAATATGATTAACGCAGTAGTGATAAGGGCTACGGTAGGAGCTTGCACACTCCTTTTTATTATTAAAATAGTCATTAGTTTTGTTGATTTATCAATACTGACAGTTGTGCGTAGAGTATAATATTTTAAATAAAAACTAGCATTAAAGCATGAGTAATTCCTCTGTTTTAACTAAGTTAATAATTATAGGATGTGATAATAATTTTAATAATTCAGTCAAAGTGACGGTTGGCTTGGTGTTTATGCCTATTTTGTTGGTGTTAATGTCACGTTGAGAAAATATTTTTCAATAATATAATCTCGGGAAAATATATTTTGCCAAATTACTATGTTCGCTAAAAATACGCTGAAATTAACATTAGGTCTTACGCTTACATCTCTTTTATTGAGTGCATGTGGTGGTGGTGATGGAGGAGACAACACACCTCCAGCTAGAAGCAAAGGAAGCATTTCCGGTATGGTGTTTGACGCCCCAGTCAATGGCGCCAAGATTGAGGTTTTCGAGTTCAAAAATGGAAACTTAGGTCGGAAGTTGGCTAACACGACGTCTGATGCCTTCGGAAACTATCTGCTAGAGTTTGAATCGTCGTCAATGCCTCTTTTTGTTGTTGCAAAAGAGGGGAGTTATACCGATCCGTTTACAAATGAAACGGTATCTGTGAGTAATGCGAAGACACTTAAATTTGAAGGTGTTGTGAACTTTAAAGAGGGGAGTGAGCAAAAGTTAATGCTTACTCCGCTGTCGAACTTGGCAGCAGGCTTGGCAAAGTACAAAATTTCTCAGGGGGCCACAGATGAAAGTGCCTTTTCAACTGCTTTGGATAGTATCAATAGCATGTATGGCTTTGACGTAAATGAGACCAAACCTATTGATATTACCAAAGGTGGGCAAAGCAGCTTTGCTAGTGTAGGGCATCAATACGGCGCTTTATTAACAGCATACTCGTCTTACTCTTACGATCTTATTAAAAAATACGGCAACAGCGATAACGTCTACACTTCGATGCACTTCGCTGACATCCAATATCGGGATGTTATTGCAGATGGTGTTCTTGATGGTCTTGAAGTGAGCCAGACTTCCGGAGCAGTGACTCCCCTCAGCTTTGGACAGAAAAAGATAAACAGCGACGTTTATACACGTGACTTATCTCAACATGTTTTGATCGTGGTAAACGACCCAAGTATCAATATTTCTGGTACTGATGCTGCCGACTATGTCGACTTTAGTAAGAAGCTTAATGACTTAGGTACATATGGCAGTACAGATGGCGTCATTCCACCGCGAGATGGGACGGAGATCGATACCACAGCGCCTATCGTGACACGCATTGACCGTGATGTACTTGCTGGCACCGATAAAGTTGATCTAAAAATTGTTGATGACATCGGTGTAGAAGACGTATCCGCCTTTATTCAGTATCAGATTAATGGCTCTTGGTCTGGTGAATTTCAATGTAACGACATACAAGATTTTGGAAGCACATTCTGTTCGGTTGAATTTGATGATTTTGAAGTTGGCCTTCGAGAGACCAACGTTAAAGTTAACATTAATACCAAAGAGATCGATAGTGTAGATATGAACCCTGCCACAGGGCTCTCAAACGTAACAGCAGCACGGTTAGTCTTATATACAGCGGATGTACTGGGTAATGAGTTAATTCCAGGCAGCCATTCGGGTCTTCATATCAACTTTGAATGGGATAACGATGCGCCTGTTATCGATATTACATCGGCGAGTGCAATTAATAACCAACTTAAAGAATACGTTCTGAAAGGGGTTGTAAAAGAAAGCTCGCAAGAGATTAGTTCGGTCAGTATTTCATTTAAAGATGGCTTACATGAGGGCGTCACATGTTCTCCTGTCACTGTAGAGTCTGGAAATGCTTGTGAGTTTAGTAAGGCTTACCCAACTGATGAATTCCTATCTACGACGGTCTTTGAGGTTCGAGCGAGGGATAGCAAAGGCAATACGGGCTCTGCGCAGCATGCAGTAAGTCGTGACGATCAAGCGCCAGCACAGACGATAACCTATCCTGAAGGTACGTCAATGACGTACGTAAATGTGGGTTTAGATGGTGAACGAACCACTTACGATGGTATCTACTCTCAAGATACGTACACCCCAGACAATGTTCAAGCAAGCCGCGATTTCCTGAAGATTGATTATGCGTACGCAAGTTTAGGGATTCAGAACTCATTAAAAGGGATAGATTTTAGTAACTTCAACGCTAATTTATTGAAAGAGAATAAAATCCCTTATGTTCGTGTGAAAGTTTCAGACGTAAACACCGATACGGTTTTAGGCTCCAACGCTAATAAGCTTAAGCTCGTCGTCAAGTACTTCGTAAGCCAAAACAACGATAACAACTACTCACTTCAGCAAGTTATTGACACAACCGCATCCGATGACGATTACATCGCAAAAATTCCGCACGAAACGCTGTTAGATAGCAATGGGCGAGTAGAGGATGTCATCTATTACATTCCTTTTGTAAGAGATATTTTGGGTGACAGCTTTAAATCGGTATCAGAAAACAGTAGTCAAAAGTTAGTCATTCAAACCGTCGATGAGTCTGATAACGAAAGCACTCCAAGAGAAGTATATTTTAGAAGTAGCTTTGACCTACCAACCATAAAAGTGGTGACACCATTTATTGGTGCGCGAGCTCAACTTGAAGGGTTGAGCCCAAGTGGTGAATTCACTTCACTTGCAAGTTGTACCACTATCCAGCAACTGGAAAGTGACCAGTCTATGGCTCTTGACGTAGCGAGCTGTGAAACCACAACTGACGTAGTGAATTATGATTTCATGCGTGTTCGTTTAATTGGTATCGAAGGTAGTGAGCCATACTATTACCAATGGAAAAGAGATCCAGGGACCAAGAAAGTAACGGTTGACTTAAACAAGGCCAATATTGGTGTGTATTTTAAGCTCAAAGGTTCTCAAACTTACTATATTACTGAACTATCGACATATCAGACTGGTTTGTTTGATTTCCAGTGGGATCAAGTGACAGCGGGAGAGAAAACTTCAGAACGTGCGATTCAAATTCTTGATGAGGTGCGCTACGCGTTATCAGGTACGAATAACAACTCATTCTTTGGGTTTGATCCAACGGTTGTGTCTTATGCAACCAATGAAATGCTTACGACTAAAGCGATTCCAGACAAGCCATCAAATGACTATCTACACCGATTCCTTGTTGAAGCAATTGATAGTATTGCCGAGAGAATGCCAAGAAATAACTCATTAGATTTTGCATCTGCTATTTACGATGATTTTAGCTACGATGGAAAAGCAAATGGTATAGGGGCCGGAGGAAGTCAAGTTACGCTCGATTCTTACACGTTTGGCGCTGAAACTTACCGAAAAGATCTGGCGCAATCCTATTATGAAATCATGGCGAGCAAATACGGTATTGAGACCAATATCGCGCAGCTCTATGCTGATGATATTTCGATGGCTAATCCTGACTTAAATGGTAAGAACATTTTTGATACAGAGGGTAGCAGTATCGATACCTTGCCGCCGCAGCCAAAATTAACCATTGAAAGCGGTAGAGAGACGATGGTTGGTAATAGGCTTTATATCGCTGGCGAGGTTGTTTCTAAAATTGTCCTAGACGATCCTTCTGGTATTGTAGGAACCGACGCTTACGGTCCGAAGTTTAGCACGATGTGGTATCAAGCTAATGAGCCAAATATTGAAATACCACTGGACATCAACATCGTAGAAAACTCAGACAGCAGCAATGCTTATCGAAAAGAGTACTTCTTCACCCTTAACTCCCAGTCTAGTGAACTAAAAGATATTATAGAGTTTGCCGTGGAGACCAGTGCTATGGACCCACATGGCAATGCGTATGGTTACAATGGTAAATCTCCGTTTATAGAATCGGTGTTTATTGATAACGACTTCCCTAAGGCCAGTTACCTTCCACCGAATGATGTCGATGGTAAACCTGTAGAAAACGGTATTTATTTAAATGCGAACAATACTCATGAATTAACCTTCAAGGTTGAGGATATTGTTGGTGATAAGCTTGCCTCGAGGGGCCTTGTTTTCTATCAGCAAACCGGTGAAAAAGTAACATATACACCAGAAAACTTTGCAAGTAACTCGAAAGACGCGTTTAAAGTCAAACTATGTACGGGCGAGATTTGTTCAAATCAAGGCTCTACGATTTATCCTGGTGATGGAGATTGGTTAGTTGTTGCAGCAGCAGAGGACAACTTAGGTAACTCCGTTTCAGAGTTAACTAGCACCGCTCCGAGATTCAATATTCGTATCGACTCTGAAGCCCCTATTGTAAAAAGTGAGCAGGTTCAAAGCCGTTTAGGTGGTAATAACCAATGGACACCTGTCATTGATTGGGGGACGTTAAGCTCTGGCAATAACGTAAAAATAGATTTGCGCCGCGGATCTGGTCAGGCTCTGACATTAGAAAGCTGTGACCCTCTAACAGAGGCGTGTGACGTACCATACCTAGTTGGTGAACAGCCTGACGTCAAAGTCCAACTGGTTTCAAAAGCATTTGATTACGATGAATGGAATGAATTTTACGTCACTGCGACGGACAACGCTTACCCTGCCAATGTTAGTACAACAGGGAAATTTACCTTCCAAGTCGATAACAAAGGCCCTGAAATCATCCTAAATACGCCTTGGGTTGAAGACACATTGTCCAAAGAGAACTATGTTATAGGGCGTGAGTTCAACGTGCGATTTAAATCCGTAATCGACGATTCAGACCTTGAGCAAGTCTCGCTGTATCAAAGTGGTAAAGATTCGCCAATTAAGACAATTGTGCCAACGGATTCATCTAAAGAGTTTGTCATGTCTCTTATCAAGAGTGACACAGATAAAATAGACATTTCTGAAGATGAAAAAACAACGTCATTGTATGTAAAAGCAACCGATATTTATGGTTTTGAGTCTAGTTCTAACGCGCACAAGGTTATTCTTGATCGTGATGGACCAACATTAGGATTAAGTGGTTTCAATGCGAATGACTACTACTTAGGTAACTATGTCTTTGACCTAACGGCGCTAGACCTAAATGCTAACGGTGATGTTTCAATTAATGGCGTAAATAGAGAAAGCCTAGAGTATTGGACGTTTAGCGATCTGGAACCATTACCTGGCTCTCCTGGTACAAAAATCAATGAGGATCTCAAAGTGAGCCTTGGTGATTTAGGTACGGGTACACACAAGATTCGTTTAAAAGGGTCTGATGTTCGTGGCAACACAACCTTAACCAGTGATGAGCAAGATTTTACCGTCAAAGTGTACAACTCAATCCCGCAGGTGACGCTGGCGATGAGTTACACGGATGGAACGCCAATTACAAACAACACCATCTATCAAGATGGGAATATCGTACTTACGCTTGATATTGTTGATGATAGTGGCGTTGATCGAATTGACTCAACGTATAGATTCTCTGGAGAGCAAAACGGGACTAACTTTACGTTCTCAGAAACCGCAGATGGCACTTGGACTGCAACGTTGCTTTCTACACAAATTGCCAAAGATGGTAATTATGAACTTGATATCAAAGTTTATAACAAAGTTCGTTACCTTGATGAAAAAGACCGAAAGGTTGGAAAAGTAAACCAAACCTTTAGCGTACAGCGTGAAGGCGTGGTTCTAACAGTTGAAAGCCCGCTGGACTTCCAAAATTACTTATCTGATGGTGTTCTTGATGTCACCTTTACTACATTGAGTGCGGTCAAAGCCAAAACGTTAGAGTGTTGGGTTCGTGAAGAATACAACTCTCTAGATGCGCCACCAACTAATGAGCAACCAACTTCTGGTGTTATCAACGTATCGCAAGAACCTTACAGTTGTAGTGTCAATGTTGGGCAAAACATGACCAAAGCACCTGTCACTTTGATCACTAAAACCTTGGGTACAAATGGGCGTGAAACGATCAACAAGTTCAATTTCTCGATGGTGGATATTGATGCACCGACAGTCGTGGATGGTAACTCATACAGTTTTAAAGGAAGTGATGTTTGGTTTGATGAAGCTTTGAAGAAGAAGATGCTCACATTTGAGCTCTCTTTTAATGATGCTTTATCAGGCGTGAATACCGAAAGTTCAGATGAATATCCAAAGTTGGTTCGTAATCTTGGCAACAAAGCTTATACACCAACGACTTGTGCCAAAGGTGTTGGAAATATCAAGTGTACGTATTCTGAATCCTATGCCGATATTATTGATGGCCTGAGTACAACTCAAGAATACAAAATCAAGAACTTATCTGATTTAGCAGGAAACTTGACGCCAGAGCACGATCTACTGCTTGAATTACCTAAAGGTTCGATAGTCGTCGAAATTACTGATCCGGTTGGAAACACAACCATTAATGGTCAGCAGCTTGTCGCCAAATTCAGAATTAAGCTGTATGAAAACTCTAGACTAGACAATGTGATGGCCAGATTTGGAACGGAATCCTACAACTATAAAGATAACCCGGAGAAGTTTGCACAATTAGAGGTGTGTGCAGATGACCCAACCTACAAGTGTTCAACATTTACGAGTGAACTTCCTAGCGATGCGGATGGAAAAACGATCAGGACAACGATTATCGCAACGGATGTGTGGTCGAGAGTCGGTGAAGCGACCGTTGATATTAAAGTTGACAATACATCTCCAAGTGTTGGCGATGAGATTATCGTAACTGAATCGCCAACAAATCCAGATAACGTTCGTTTTCGTTTCGACATAACGGACACTGGTAGCAGCCTGGCAAAAGTAAACTATTCGGTTTTAAACCCAAGCTATCAAGAAGAAAGAGTAGAGGATGGGAACGGTTCATCTACGTACTTTGAACTATCAAAATCTCAGTTAGAGGGGCGTGGTTCAATCACGGTTGATATCAAAGCGACAGATAGCGTCGGACTGTATTCTGATATCAGAAAAGTCATTGATATTAGTGTTCCTAAAGTCACGATTGATTTCGATGGAATTACGAGTTTGCAGGGTGGGAAACTGTTTTTAACCAAGGCGAGCCAGCCATTCACGGTATCTACGGTGGAAGGAGAAAGAGTGAAAGCTTCACAGTATTCTGTGGAGCTTATTCCAAGCCTCGGTGATTCCTTGCGTTACTCAGGTGATGTTATCTCATCTAGTGGTAATGGAATGATGAACTTTGCCGTCGATAACCAAGGGTCATATACCCTTAAAGTGACAGTGACGGACTCAGTTGGAAGAGAGAATACAAGCTTTGAATTACTAGGCAAAAGTTATGATGGAAAGGTTATAGAATCTATTGTTGATTATGACGCTCCAAGTATTTCGGGCTTAAGTGCTAATCAAACCTCTAAGGTGCCGACAAACGATAAGTATCAACTAGAAATTAGTGCATACATTACAGATAAAAATTTAAATCTCGTCACGTCAAAAGCGGTGAGTGGTGGCAGCACTGTGGCTCCTCAAGCGATTACTGAGCCAACAACCGAAGCGGGGCCTTATGTCATAAGCTACTTGTTACCGAAAGGCGATCATACGATCACGGTAGCAGCAACAGACAAAGTGGATAATAAGAACGAGAGTTCTATTGACGCACATGTGGAAGCTGCAACCGTTCCCGGGCTAAGTATATCTACTGCTTCAAGCGCCCCTCTTTTTGGAGGTGAAGAGATTACACTTACGTTTAACTTTACAGAAAAAGTTACTAACTTTGATATCTCAGATGTCCACCTTGTCGCTAGTGATAACGGTGCAACAGGAACGTTAAAGCAAGATACGTGGTCCACTTCAGACAACGTTACGTGGACGGTTAATTACATCAGTCCAGAAAAGCAAGATAAAAACATAACAATACAGGTAGAGGATGATAGCTACCAAAGTATCAACACCATTCCTGGAAAAGGAAGCAGTTTAAGTATCGCGGTTGAAGGAACCTTACCAAAACTGACCAATGTGACATTTAACCCCGAGCATCAGAGCGTGGGGCAAAGCGTGAGTGTCTCGCTTGAGTTTGATAAAGAGCTCCAAGAGGCGACCGCTACGCTTGGCGGCAATCGCATTAGTTCTCTGTCAGCAACGGCAGATAAAAAGGTCTGGGTTGGTGATGTACAAGTTCCGAGCACCGCGCTGTTAAGTGTCGACTTGGTTGTTAGTCAGTTTAAAGATTTGACTGGCAACATAGGTGAGGATAACACCGCTCACGAATTGCCAATCACGCCAACCTTAGCTATTACGCCAGTGGGCAGTGTGGATGAAACGCATGCCGCCACGCTACAATTCGAAGGTACGTCGACACGTTTTGACGGTCAGTCCTTGCGTCTTGAAGTGAAAGCACAAGGCAGCGTGACGGTACTAAAAAGCGGCAGCGCGACAGTACAAGCCGGTGGCACTTGGATCAGTGACGCAATGGACATGAGTCACCAAACCAATGGTACTTATACTGTGATGGTGACGGGGACGAACTCTGCGGGCATTGAAGTGAGTGAAAGCCAGAGCTTTACACTGGCGCAGTCTCTGCCAACGCTGACTAACGCGACGTTTACGCCTGAGCACCAAGCCATCGGCCAAAGCGTGACGGTGACGCTGGAATTCGATAAAGATCTGCAATCCGCCGCAGCGGAGTTAGGTGGCACGACGATCACCTCATTAATGGCAAC